>DATHPO010000266.1:0-7647 GCA_035483835.1 Terriglobales bacterium | reverse complement strand
TGGTAAACCAGGTCGACGAGGTCACACTCGCCAATCTGATTTACGAATTCGGTGAGGAAAGGAGGTCGCGGAGAATCGCCAGAGCCATTGTCCGGTCGCGGCCGATCCGAACAACTGCACAGCTTGCAGATGTCGTATCAGCCGCGGCCCGGCCAATGAATCAGGCCGAACGAAAGATTCATCCGGCGACCAGAACTTTCCAGGCACTCCGAATCTTCGTAAACGACGAATTGAAGGACCTGCAGGCGTTGCTTGTCGCAGCTCCGCAGGTGCTCAAACCGGGCGGACGGTTGGTGATCATCAGTTTCCACTCGCTGGAGGATCGCATCGTGAAAGATGCGCTCCGCGAGGGAGTGAAGCAGGGTCACTACGAGTTACTGACCAGGAAGCCGGTGACCGGCGGAGAAGAAGAGATTGATCGCAATCCGCGGTCGCGCAGCGCGAAATTGCGGGCGGCGAAGCGAGTTTAAAGTTTGTCATTCCGAGCGAAGCGAGGAATCTGCAGTTTGCCGGTGCGTACAAACTACAGATCCCTCGTTTCACTCGGGATGACAGGCTCGTTAAAGAAGAAGAGACCAAAGTAAAACGGAGGCTAGTGATGTTTACAGGCAATTTGATTGACGAACTGATTTCAACGGTTGAGCGCGCGGAAAAGCACGCCCACAAAACTGCCGATTCTCAAGAAACGAAACTGCCGTATTGGTACGTGGCAACGGAGCGCGAGGGAGCATTTGATTCGAAGTTACTCGGGGTGGCATAAATGGCAGCAGCCGTTATTGCCGTACAAGGCTCAGTTCGCAGCACCCGGCGCAGGCCCTGCTGGACCGGCACGCCAGAGATTTACTTTGCCAAGCCGATCGACAATTCGCGCCTGATGAAAATTGAAGACCCTCGGCGCAGCCGCGAGATGAGACAGTTCGGCATCGCACTGAGCTGCCTTTTCCTGCTGGTCATGACGTATACGTGGCAGCACTTCAAGGCGATAGAGTACGGCTACAAGATTGAATTCATGAAGAACGAGCGTAATGGACTTTCGGAGCTGAATCGCACGCTCCGACTGGAAGAAGCATCCTTACGGTCGCCGGATCGCATCGATCGTTTGGCGCGGCAGTACGGAATGCAGCCGCCGCAGGCAGGTCAGGTGCTGCGCATGGATTCGACCCCGCAGGACGCGGGCTCGCCAGTGATGGCCGAGGCTTCGGTATCCGTAATCTCGTTGCCGTAGGATCGTGGAGGGCGAGCGTCTCCACCCGTCTTCGCCGATAGAATTAGGAGTAAGATTTGGGTTCAAAAGTTTGATGACGGAAGGCAATCCTTCCGATGTCAAAGGACTAGTGGCCCCGGCCCGACTTGAACGGGCATCGTCAGGGTTCGAATCCGAGCGCTCTATCCAGTTGAGCTACGGGGCCCCTAGTTAACTACAGCATCGGACTTAAACAATCAGGAAGTGACTGATTAGGTGCGCCCTGGGGAGGAATCCGCTTCGGCGCGATTTGAAGGTTTTTGGCGGCTTCCCTAACTTGGCGGGCCGCCATGTTTGTCTAGAGGGCGTGACCCGTGGCTGCCAACACACCCCGCAACAGCTCCAATACCAGGCTCTACTCGCTGGCCGCCATTCTCGTGCTATGGTGCGGAGGCATCTGTCTGCGTCTGGTTTACCTGCAGATCTTTCGCTACGGTAGCTTTGAGAAGCGCGCCATCCATGAGCGTGAGCGTACAGAGGAAGTATCGGCGAGGCGCGGTATCATTTACGACCGAACCGGACACGAACTGGCGATGTCAATCTCGGTTGATTCCGCCTTCGCAGTGCCCACGGAAATTCCCGATCTTGCCGGCACCATCTCGCTGATTTCGAAGATCACGAGGACTGATCCTCGCGAAACCCTGGCCAAGTGCAAAGCTGCCCGCACCTTTTGCTGGGTCGCGCGCAAGTCGGACGCGGAGACTGCCGAGCGCATCCGCGCCATGAATCTGCGTGGCATCTATTTCCAGAAAGAATCCAGGCGTTTTTATCCCAAGCGCGAACTGGCTGCCCAGGTCCTGGGTTACGTGGGAATGGATGATGAAGGCTTGAGCGGGATCGAGCGCCAGTACGACGACCGCTTACGCGGCAGCCCCGGGCGCATGCTGATCTCGGTCGACGCCCATAAGAAATGGTTTGGCAGCGTCGAGAAGCAACCGGAGCCCGGTGAGAACGTTGTCCTGACAATCGACGAGCAGATTCAATACATCGCCGAACGCGAACTGGCAACCGCCATGGAGCAGACCCATGCCATAACTGGCACGGTCATTGTGCAGAATCCGCGTACCGGAGAAATCCTGGCGCTGGCCAACCAACCCACGTTCAACCCGAACC
Organism: Terriglobales bacterium; assembly: GCA_035483835.1. Taxonomy (GTDB): domain Bacteria; phylum Acidobacteriota; class Terriglobia; order Terriglobales; family Acidobacteriaceae; genus JABDBE01. The sequence goes on along the minus strand of DATHPO010000266.1, from coordinate 5,291 downwards.
TGACGAAGGAAATTACGCCGGAGCGCCTGAAAAACCACGCTGTCAGCGATGTCTATGAGCCGGGCTCGACTTTCAAAGTTGTAACTATTTCGGCGGCGCTGGAAGAAAAGTTAACCCGTCCCGATGAAGTTTTCGATTGCCAGATGGGATCGATCGTCATCAATGGCATGCGCATTCGGGACAGCAGGCCGCATGGATTGCTCCCGGTCTGGGGTATTCTCGCGGAATCGAGCGACGTGGGTGCGATTAAGATCGCGCTGCGCCTGGGCGAAGACCGATTTTACAAATACATTCGAGCCTTTGGATTTGGACAGCAAACGGGAATTGAGTTGCCTGGCGAAACCCGCGGCTTAACCAAGCCAGTCAGCCGGTGGTCGAAAGTTTCGATTGGGGCGATCTCCATGGGACAGGAGATCGGCATTACTCCCCTTCAACTTTCGGCCTTAGTTTCGACAATTGCCAACGACGGTGTCCAAGTGCCGTCCCGCATCGTCGCAGCGATGACCGATCCGCAACCTACGCCGCAGACCATTGCTTTTCATCCCGCCGACAGCAGACGTGTCATTTCGTCCATGACCGCGGCGCAGATGAAGCAGATGATGCAGAAGGTCGTGCTCGAAGGCACAGGGAAACGGGCAGTCCTCGAAGGATATTCTTCCGCGGGCAAGACTGGAACTGCGCAAAAGGTAGATCCTGGAACGCACGCGTACTCTAAAACGAAGTACGTCGCCTCATTCGCCGGCTTTGCGCCATTGAACAATCCCGCGATCGTGGTGGCGGTTATTCTCGATTCGGCTATCGGCCTCCATCAAGGTGGACAGGTTTCGGCGCCGGTGTTCCAGCGCGTCGCGCAGCAGGTTTTGGAATACCTGCATACGCCGCATGATGTGGAGTTGCCTCGAAGCCGGCAAATGTTGCTGGCTTCACGTCAAGTGAAGACGCAGGAACTCACGGAAGGCTCCCCCGACCATTTGGGAGAGGTTTTGGACGTCGCGGAGGCTCCAGCCACAAGTTCAGCTCCGGCACCGGCGAGTACTGTCACCAGTGCAACGGCAGAATCGACGGGAGGCGTCGTAGTTCCGGCCGCGGTGCACCAGCGTGAAACCGTGGCAACGTCAGCTACAGACTCGAAGCAATCTCAAGCGCTAGAAAATTCGCAGTCCACGGCGGCATCCGCCGGCGATCATCTTCCATCCAGCGGTACGGTTGTGCTGGACGCCGAGCAGGGAGGAATCGTAGTGCCGTCTTTCGCAGGCAAGAGCGTGCGGGGCGCGATCGAATTGGCCGAGGATATGGGTCTGGACCTCGATGCGGTGGGGAGCGGCTTGGCCCGTGAGCAGACTCCTGTGGCAGGATCGCATGTCGCGACGGGATCGAGGGTGACGGTAAAGTTTGGCCGCTGAGGAACTCGCGCAAGCCCGCGTGCCCCCGTACAGGGCGTCGGACGAGAGCCTCCTCTAGGTCAGGACATTGAATTGGAGTAAGCTCACGATAGAATTCCAATGAATTTCCTTCAGCTTCTGGACGGCGCGGAAGTCCTCGCCCAGAGCGGTAATCCGAGTGTCAGCGGGTTGGAATACGACTCGCGACGAGTAAAGCCGGGCGATGCCTTCATCGCTATGCGGGGTGAGACGAGCGACGGAAACAAGTTCATCGATAGAGCGATTGCAGCAGGTGCGGTAGCAATCCTCAGCGACTCGGCGAATGAGAAGCCGCGCGACAATGTGGCTTGGGCACAGGTGTCGCACGGACGCCGAGTGCTAGCGCGACTGAGCGCGAATTTCTACAAGCACCCCGCTGAGCGGCTGGCGCTCACCGGCATCACCGGAACCAACGGGAAAAGCACAACTGCATTTCTCCTCGAAGCAATCCTCCGCGCAGCCAATCGCAAAAGCGCACTGATCGGGACAATCGAATACCATGTTGCCGGAAAAATCCTCCCCGCGCCGCACACGACGCCTGAAGCGCTCGATCTGAACCGAATCCTGGCCGAGGCTCTAGGCAATGGTGCGACCGAGGCGGTCATGGAAGTCTCCTCGCATGCTCTGGCTCAACAACGTGTCCACGGGATTCCATTCGACGTGGCCGTTTTCACCAATCTGACTCGAGACCATCTCGATTATCATCACACTATGGAAGAGTATTTTGACGCGAAGCAGATTTTGTTTGAAGGCTGCGGCACTGATCCGCCCCGCGTGGTCGTCCTTAACGCTGAGGACGAGTATGGTCAGAAGTTGGCGAAAGTCAGCAAGAAACAAGGTTCAGAAGTTTTGCTGTACGGTCTGAACAGCGGTGCCCTGCACGCCGGTAAAGTTGACATCACCTCGCGGGGTACGCGATTCGACCTGGTGACGCCAGAGGAAGTCCTACCCGTTTTTTCTCCGCTGATTGGCAAGGTGAACGTGTACAACATCCTCGCGGCAGCGGGAGCAGCCTATGCGCGCGCCTGCAAGCCGGACGAGATCGCGAAGGGAATTGCTTCGCTTGCCCGTGTGCCGGGACGTTTTGAGCGCGTAGACTGCAAACAGCCGTTCACGGTAGTCGTGGACTATGCCCACACCGATGACGCACTTCGCAACTTGACCTCGCTCGCACGAGAGTTCGTGCAACAGGCAAGACAGAAGGGACGGGTAATTACGGTATTTGGCTGCGGGGGCGATCGTGACCGGACCAAACGGCCGCTGATGGGGGAAGCTGCCGGTCGAGGCAGTGATTTCGTGATCCTGACCTCAGACAACCCGCGCAGCGAGGATCCGCTGGCGATTATCAACGACGCCATGGTGGGCCTGCAGCGCTCGGGGGCAAAATACAAAGTGGAGGCCGATCGCAAAATGGCCATCGCTTTCGCCATCCGCGAGGCGGCAGCGGGGGACATCGTTCTGATTGCGGGGAAGGGGCATGAAAAGGTGCAGGTCTTGCGCGAGGGATCCAATCCGTTTGACGACGTCGAGGTAGCCCACAAGGCCCTGCGCGACGCGGGATACGACTGTGAAGCCGCAAATGCCGCCGCCGGAAAAAACTCATGAAGCTTCCGCTCACTCGGGTCGCCGAATTTCTTTCCGCCAGCGGTGAGTTCGACCACGAGGCGGTGGCTCAAGGGTATTCCATCGACTCCCGCACCGTTCAACCGGGTGAGCTTTTCTTCGCGGTCAAGGGCGAGCACATGGACGGCCACGATTTCGTCAGTCAGGCGCTGGAAAAAGGCGCTTCAGCTGCGGTCATCCGTGCAGATCAGCGGTCTCGCTACTCGTCGAAAACCGGCCTGATCACGGTGGACGACACCTTGGTTGCGCTGCAGATCCTGGCCAGTGCCGTTCGGCGGCTGTGGGGAAAGCCGCTAATCGGGGTGACCGGGTCGACGGGAAAGACCACCACGAAAGAAGCCATCGCGCACGTGCTTTCGACCCGTTTCCGCGTGCTGAAATCCGAAGGCAACTTCAATAATCATTTTGGCCTTCCGCTCATGCTGCTGAAAATTGAGCCTGAGCACGACTTCGCAGTGATCGAGATGGGGATGTCTCACGCCGGCGAGATTGCCGCGCTGGCGAAAATCGCGCAGCCCGAAATTGGAGTGGTAACAAATGTCGCCCCCGTGCACCTGGAGTTCTTCGACTCGGTGGCGAGCATCGCACGCGCGAAATACGAACTGATTGAAGCCCTGCCGGCAGGCGGAACCGCGATACTGAACGGCGATGACGAATACGTTTCGCAGTTTGGCCGCGATTTTCGCGGCAATGTAGTCCTGTATGGCTTACGCGCCTCGGCGGACGTGCGGGCGGAAAACATCGAGCCCCAAGGATCGGAAGGGTCCACGTTCGACGTATTAGTCGATGGCTGCCGCGAAAAAGCCGTCTTGCGGTTGGTTGGCACGCACAACGTCTACAACGCGTTGGCGGCGGTTGCGGCCGGACTGAATCGGGGGCTGAGTCCCTCAGGGGCCGTCGCCGCTCTGGCTACGCTTGCTCCGGCGGACAAGCGCGGACAGGTCGTCAAGCTTGGCAACATCACCATCGTCAACGATTGCTACAATTGCAATCCGAAAGCACTCGAAGCCATGGTCGATGCATTGGCTGGCATGCCTGCAAAGCGCAGGATCGTTGTGGCAGGTGAGATGCTCGAACTTGGGCCGACCGGCGATGACCTTCACCGGCAGGCCGGTCAACATATTGCCGGCAAGAAAATTGACCTGCTACTCGGAGTCCAAGGTCAGGCGCAGCAAATGGTCGAAGCCGCAACTCGGGCTGGAATGCGGGCGGAGTTCGTGTCCACGCCGGAAGAAGCTGGCGAATGGCTGGCCCGCGAAACCCGCGACGGAGACGTGGTCTTGCTGAAGGCATCGCGCGGAGTGAAACTGGAACGAGCGCTCGAGAAGTGGCAGTCGCAAAAGTCATCAGTCGCACATCGTTAGTCGTGCGGGCCAACGACGAACGACCGACTTCCCACGACTGCACGGAGGCTGATTGCTCTATTGGCTGTTGTACGAAAAACTGTTCCACTATTTCCCGCCATTTCGTATATTCCGCTATCTGACGTTCCGGACTGCGTTCGCCAGCCTGACCGCACTGTTCACGGGACTCATCGTTGGCCCGCTTGTGATCAATCGTCTCCGCGAATTTCAGATCGGGCAATACATCCGCGAGGAGGGTCCCAAAGCTCATCAGAAAAAAGCTGGAACTCCGACGATGGGCGGTTTGTTGATTGCCATCTCTATTGTGATTCCGACATTGTTGTGGGCGGACCTGACCAACCGATTCGTATGGATTGCTGTCCTTGCCACCTCCGCCTTTGCTGCCATCGGCTTCAGTGACGATTACATCAAAGTTGTGCATCGCAGGAATCTGGGGCTGACGGGTAAAGCCAAAATCGGTTTCCAGATCGCCGCCAGTGTTCTCATTGCGGTCGCGCTGATCGTGATGCAGACTCGGGGTCTTTATTCAACCAAGCTTTTGGTGCCTTTCTTTAAGCAATTTCGACCTGACCTGGTCATCGGGAGTCTGGAACGCTATCCTCACTTGTGGCCTTTGGCGTTTTTGCCGTTTATCGCTTTTGTCGTGCTGGTGATCGTGGGATCCAGCAACGCGGTGAACCTGACCGACGGGTTGGATGGTCTGGCCATCGGCTGTACTGTGATCGCCGCCGGGGCTTTGGCCGTGCTGACCTACGTCAGCGGCCATGCGACATTCGCGTCCTATCTCGAATTGGAGCGCATGCCCCAGGTGGGCGAATTGACTATTTTTTGCGGCGCAATGGTGGGTGCGGCAATCGGCTTCCTGTGGTACAACGCACACCCT
>DATHPO010000265.1:0-27351 GCA_035483835.1 Terriglobales bacterium | reverse complement strand
CAGACTGAAGGCGAACCTGGTGGCAGTCAGACAACTGGCCGCCGCGGCCGCTTCCAAGAATCTTCTTCTCGAGAGCGTATTGGGCTGGAGCATCTCGGATCTCCTTTTCTAAGTTGAGGAATATACATTCTCGTACAGACTCGTGTCTGTCGACGATTGACGTGGGACAGAATCGACAACGTGCATCATTCTTACTCATGCATTCTGGTTCCTCCGACTTCAGCGTGGCTTTCGACGAGTAGTAATGACAGGACACGGAATGGCAAAGGCTGTACCACTTATTCATCTTGTCTGGCGCGTTTTGTCTGTACTTGCGGTGCTGGCCGGACTCGCTGCGTTGACTACGACTGCTCAGTGGTCCAGCCCAATGCGCCCGAGGGACAAACTGCGCCTACTCTGGAAAGGACAACTCCACGACGGCGCTGACGAATGCGGATGACGCCCCGGGAATGCGGGTACCTTGAGGATTTATGAAGCCAGTGTTGACTGTATCGCGCTTCCGTATTCGTGTGGGCAGTTCTGAAACATTATCTGCTCAAACCTGTCAGTGTCCTCGCTGTAAAGAAACGCTGTGCATGATGTGGCCGGAGTATGTACTTCACATTCCATTGCATCGCGTCATCTGGGCGGGTTGTCCCATCTGTGCGATCTCGTTTTCACTCCTCGCGGTAGACCTACTTCCGGTTTCGGACGCTGGATCGCTGTTTCAGCACGCCGTTGTAACCCATCTCAGCTAGGAAGACCGAGTTCATCATGTCGATCAGCAGGTGTATCGTCCGGTTGAAAGATTCCCACGATACGGAGCACAGCGTCGTCGTTTACGCCGAATCTTTATACGAGGCTGTTCTCAACCTCTCGCTCTCCTGTCTCGATAAAACACGAGGGAGCTCACTGGTTTCTCTTCGAGAGCCAGCAGGCTTTCTTCTTCGCCTGTTCCGAGGCGGGGATTGATGAGGAGAAATGGATAAGAAATTGAGAAGAAATTGAGAGACAGCGCGAAGGGTTTGACGAAAACTGAGGTTGCGTCATGCCGGGCGTGTCACTGGTTCGCGCACCGACGCTAGACGCACTGCTAGATTACATTCACCAGCCATAACGTAAATATTTGTTTATTTCTGGAAGGGTACTATTGACATTGATTTAATCAGCGAGTATTAATCTCGCGCTTTATTAGACCGCTGTAAGAACCAACCACGCCTCCGGTTTATAAACGGGCTCGTGGACTCAAAACGCGGAGGTCCCCATGCGATGCACTCGCTTTGCATTCCTCTTTATTCTTGCTCTGATCGTCCCATTTGCGTTTGCCCAGCAGCCTTCAACAAGCGCAAACCAAGGACCCGCTATCTTACAAAAAGCGCTTCTTGCGCTTGTGCCGTCCACAAGCATCAACGACATCACGCTTTCAGGCACCGCCCGCCGCATCGCTGGCTCAGACGACGAATCCGGCACTGTCGTCATTAAAGCAGTCGCCGGAACAGGAACTCGCATAGACCTCACCCTCCCGTCCGGCCCCCGCAGCGAAATTCGCAACACGTCCTCCGTTCCATTTGCAGGCTCTTGGTCTGGCCCCGACGACGTAACCCATTCAGCGTCGTACCACAACATCCTCGTCGACCCCGGCTGGGCTCCCGCGCTCACCATCGCCAGCCTGCTCTCCGCACAAAACTCCGTCATCACCTACTTCGGCCCGGAAACCCGGAATGGCCAATCCGTGATCCACGTCAGCGCCTCGCAGCAGTTTCCCGGTACCTCCGGCGATACGGCAAGCCTGATGCAGCACCTCACGCAAACTGATCTCTACTTCGACGCAACTACGCTCCTGCCTGCCGCCATCGCTTTCAGTACTCACCCGGACAACAACGCTAATCTCGACATCCCCATCGAACTAGACTTTTACAATTACACCGCCGTCAACGGCGCCCAAATCCCCTTCCGCATCCAGAAATACATCAACAACATCCTCGCCCTCGACTTTCAAGTCAACTCCGTCGTCCTCAACTCCGGCCTCTCTGCGGCCACATTTTCTGTAGGCGCCGGATTTTAGTCCGGCTCAGGAGACCGCCATGACCCGTGCGCAAAGCTATCTGTTTGTACTCCTATTCGCAGCCCTCGCCGCACTCCCATCCGCAGCCCAGGTCACCACAGGAACCCCACCCTTTGTCTCCACGGGCGGAGGCCCCGATGTCATCAACCTCGCCAACCTCAACGCGCATCTCAACGTCCCCATCTTCAACAAGGCTGGCCGCGGTCTTCCTTTCACCTTTTATCTCACTTACGACTCATCCATCTGGACTCCGCTCATTTCAGGCAGCACGCGAGCATGGCAGCCCGCGCCAGGATTTGGCTGGAACGGAACCGAGCTTAATATCGGCTTTGTTAGCTACTCGACAACCCAAAGCAACACGATCATAATCTGCCCAGTTACACACTTACAGGGTGACACACAGAAAACCACCATAGTCTGGACGTATTACGACGGATTCGGGACGCCTCACAGATTCCCAACTCCCTCGACCTATACAATAGCGGGGTGCACAGGCACTCAAACGTCAACCACGGGTGGTGGCACGGCTCTCGATGGTTCCGGCTATAAACTAACTGTAACCGGCTGGACCATAAACAGTTTGGTAACTGCCGACGGAAACTCTATCACCGCCCCGCTTAATTCCAATATAGGCGTGGGCACCATCCAAGATCGCAATGGCAACCAGATTAGCCTCTCCAGCAGCGGGGTTTTCACCGACACCTTGGGTACCACCGCCCTCACAATGTCGACCGGCGCTCCGAGCGCCTCCACGCCGTCGACATATACCTACACAGCCCCATCCGGTGCCGCCGCAACTTACACCGTGAATTACTCGAACTACACGGTCGCCACTAACTTTGGCGCATCTGGAATCGGCGAATACAAATCTTCAGCCGCCGTGCCCCTCGTCTCAAGCATTGTCCTGCCGGACTCCTCGCGGTACAGCTTTACCTACGAAGTAACCCCCTCCACGCCCACTTCTGGCGCATGCACTCCGTACTCTGGCACCACATGCACCACTGCTCGAATTGCATCCGTCACTCTTCCCACCGGCGGCACTATCACCTATTCCTATTCGGGCGGCAGCAACGGTATCCTGCCCGACGGCAGCACCGCTACCCTCACGCGCGCCACGCCTGACACCACTGGCGGCAGCCCATGGACCTACGCACAGGTGAAGGGCACAGCTCCTGCTTCCACAACCACCATCACCGACCCACAGAGCAACCAAACCGTCATCCAATTCCAGGGCATCTATGAAACCGAGCGCCAGGTCTATCAGGGATCGACCTCCGCCACTCTCTTGCGGACTTCATACACGTGCTATAACGCCAGCACGTCTCCCTGCAACGGCACCGCCATCACCCCTCCTATCACGCAACGAAATGTAATCAGGCAGCTTCCCGGAACAAGCAACCTGCAGTCCGAGCACATCTACAAATACAACTCCTACGGCTCGCTCACCGAGCAAGACGACTACGATTACGGCTCCGGAGCCCCAGGCACCCAGCTGAAAAAGACGGCTATCACCTACGCCTCCTTGGGAAACAACATAGTCAACTTCCCGCAGCAGGTGACCGTCACAAATGGCGGGGGGACAACCGTTTCGCAGACGAACTACGCTTACGACCAAGGAACCCCTACATCGACTTCTGGCACGCCACAGCACGCCAGCGTTTCCGGTTCCCGTGGCAACTTGACGACGACCAACTACTACACTCAAGGCTCGACATACCTCACGAAGGCAATAACGTATTTCGACACTGGCAGAGTCCAGACCGTTACCGACGTTAACAGCGCTCAAACAACTTATACTTACGGAGCTTGCGGGAATTCCTTCCCCACCAGCGTCAGCGAACCCCTCAGCTTGAGCCGCTCAATGACCTGGAACTGCACAGGGGGTGTCACGCTAACCGTAACCGATGAAAACAATCAGACGACCACTACCGCCTATACCGATCCCTACTTCTGGCGGCCAGCCTCCGTAACCGATCCAACGACTGCCGTCACCAACATGACCTACCTGAGCAACATCCAACAAGAGGCAGACCTGTCCTTTAACGGTGGCAGCTCTGCGACCGACGTAGTCGCGACGCTGGACGCTCTGGGCCGCCCGCGCCTCAACCAGAAAAGGGAGACGCCCGGCGGATCGAATTTCGACACTGCTGAAACCGACTACGACAGCGATGGTAGGCCCGCCCGCAGTACCCTGCCTTTCGTCGCCACTATCGGTCAAACTAGCTCCACCGCCCCTGCGACGACAAAGACGTTTGACACCCTCGGCCGTGCACTGACCGTCTCCGATAGCGGAGGCGGCACTCTGACTCTCAGCTATTCACAGAATGACGTCTTTACAACGCGAGGGCCCGCCCCCACCGGCGAAAACACAAAGCGCCGTCAGCACGAATACGACGGGCTTGGACACCTCACTTCCGTTTGCGAGGTCACCGCTGGCACCGCCGCTTGGCCAGGAGGCACCTGCGCGCAGAATACCTCGCAGACTGGCTACTGGACCAAGTACACCAACGATGCTCTTGGAGACTTGACCGGCGTATTGCAGAATGCTCAATCGAGCGGGTCGACACAATCGCGTTCGTACTCCTATGACTTGATGGGGCGCATGCTCTCGGAAACCAACCCAGAATCAGGAACTACCACATATACCTACGACACCGACACCACGTGCGGCACATCAAACGGCGACCTCGTGAAACGAGTTGATGCCGTCGGCAACATCTCCTGCTATTCCTACGACGCGCTACACCGTCCACTCACAGCGACATATCCTTCTGGGGCCTACTCCTCTGTCACCCCCCAGAAGCATTTCGTCTATGACAGCGCGACCGTCAATAGCATTGCAATGACATACACGAGGGCGCGGATCGCCGAAGCGTACACTTGCTTCTCGCCCTGCACTACCAAACTTACAGACATTGGATTCAGCTACACCGTTCGTGGCCAGCCATCCGACGTCTACGAATCAACACCCAATTCTGGTACGTACTACCACGTAAACGAACAGTATTGGTCCAACGGAGCAATCGAGCTACTCAGCGGGCTATCTTCTCTGCCTACTTTCACGTTCGCGCCCGACGGGGAGGGCCGGTCTTACCAGGTTTCGGCATCGTCTGGACAGAACCCTGTGACGAACACAGTTTTCAACGCTGCCAGCCTGCCCACCACCGTCGCCTACGGCTCCACCGACTCGGATTCTTATTCTTATGATCCCAATACCAACCGGCTCACGCAGTACCAGTTCAGCGTGAACGGCCAGTCTTTAACCGGAGCGTTGACCTGGAATGCTAACCACACCCTGAGCGCGTTGAACATCACGGACGCCCTCAACAGTGCCGACACTCAGTCTTGCTCGTTCTCCCACGACGACCTTACCCGGATCGTAAGCGACAACTGCGGCTCTGTGTGGTCACAGACGTTCAGCTACGATCCATTCGGTAACTTAAACTCTGGCGGGAGCATGTCCTTCCAGCCTTTCTATTCGGTCTCTACAAACCGTATGACCACCGTGGGTAGCTTCACATTCACCTACGACGCAAACGGAAATACAACAGCCGACCCCGCTAACTCGTATAGCTGGGATTCCGCTGGCAAAGCAGTTTCCATCACTGGAGTCAACTTGACCTACGACGCCCTCGGGCGCATGGTCGAACAAAACCGCTCGGGTACCTACACGCAGATAGTTTACGCACCGCACGGAGGCAAGTTCGCACTCATGAGCGGAACGACCCTGCAAAAAGCGTTCGTGCCCCTCCCCGGCGGGGGACAAGCCGTCTACAATTCCAGCGGCCTGCTTTACTGCGGTCACTCGGACCATCTGCGTAACATCCGCGTGGGTTCCACACCGAGCCGAACGGTCCTGTTTGATTTGGCATACGCTCCATTCGGAGACGTCTACGCTACTTCCGGTCCGACTGACCCCGCCTTCACCTCGCAGCGCCAGGACACGGTAACCGGCCTGTTTGACTTTCCGGCTCGTGAATACAGCAACGAAGGCCGTTGGACATCTCCTGATCCGTCGGGGCTCGCCTCCGCCCACCTTGGGAACCCCCAGACCCTCAACCGCTATGCGTACGTCCGAAACAACCCGCTATCCATGACGGATCCCGAGGGGCTTGACGCCGACCCCGACAACAGCCTCAACGCCCTCCCTCTGAACACACTACTCACCGACATGAGCGGCAACCTTAGCTTCCAAGTTGATGGTGATGATCCGAATTACATGACAGAGGTCACGGCGTCAATCTCCGATAACCCCTCTATCCCAACCGAGAGCGCCCCAATCAGCGGCACCCTTTTGGAGCAAGAGTGTGGTGGCTGCTACTTGAGCCAAATGCAGAACGATCCCCAGTCAATGGCGATCCTAAACGGTGCAAACAATTTCGTCGAGGCCGCGGGGTATGTCGAGTTGGGCGCGGCCTCCCTAGTGACGGGCGGCCTCGGTTTGGATGCGTTGTTGGGGACCGCCGAAACGGTATCGACGGTTTCAGAAACGACGTCGGTTTTTTGGACGGGTTCGGGGGCGCAAGCTCAGGCAACGTCGTATGTCGCCGAGTATGGGGGAGCTACACTCGACATGACGCCAGGCGGCCAAGCGGCAGCAGAAGCTACACAAGGTTTAGATTGGTCGGCAGCTCGCCCAGTCTGGAACGCTGCCTCACAACAATTCGCTGCAAACGCTGTCGGCGACGTCCAAGTTTTCATTGGAGAGACTTATAGTACCAACAGCATCTTTTTTCAGACAGAACTTCCAACACTGTTGACTAATCCTAATATCGGATATATTATAATTAATTTTTGACTTATGTTTACAATTCCAAGGATAAACGTAATTGAGAGCGACAACGGCTTCTCAGTAGAGGTACTGGGCCGGACTGGAATGAGGTACCGTGAGGGATCGCGATCTGTGTCTGTCGATTCAGAGGTTCTTGCGCCGGGAAAAGGAATTGCGATTTATGTCAATTCCATACGTAAATGGGATGCGCCATACCAGGAGCAATCGATCAGCGCCGAGGATAAGTCGAGAATCGTCGCTAACATTAAGTCAGCAATGGATTTTCGGCAGGAGCCCATTGAGATTCTCTGAGGTCGCGATGCCCTGTCGCACGTAACAAGCTCGCGTTAACAACCTTGAACTTACTAAAGATACCCAAGCGCGATGAGGTCATGGGGACAAAGGTTTTGGTAGCCAGTCTGGACCCCAAATTCTCTGTCTTGGCGCAAACAGACACGAATTCCTACCGAAAGTTTTACTCTAATACTGCGGAGGGTCTATTCAATTGCATAGGCGAACTGCGTGAGACGATTTGCAGTGGATATGAGATTGTCCACTTATTTTCTGACGTTCTCCCTAACGGCAGCATCGTGGACACGGCCGGAGAAACGGTTCTCGGAAGCGACTTGATTAAGAGCTGCACTCAGTCTGGCGTAAAGCTCCTCTGGGTCGCAAGCGCTAACAAAGCTGAAGGCTATATTAAGGGCTTCAACTTGTCAGGAATGCCGATGAACCTAGTGATGACGATTAGCCGTTCTGAGTCGAACTTTCCCTCTTTTCTTGAAAATCTACTCTCAAAGATGTCAGGTGGTCAACCGATGCCTGTGGCTTGGGTGGCGATCGCGCCCCAGACCCAACTCGATCCGCAACACCGAATTCTGCCGGAATGCATATTCGCCGCCGGGAGAGCCTCCGTAGTTTTGCGCTAGAAACCGGGACGGATGGACGGCGAGGGGCAACTCTATCAAGCGTCGGCCTCATCCGTACAGAACCCTGTAACTGATCTGCCCCCTAACAGTGGGACGAAGTAATACTTCAAGCGGGAGACAGCTATTCGATTCCCGGCAAGGTCATCCACAGCTTTGAGGTTATGGAGCCGGGTGAGGTCATTGATTTCTTTACGCCGCCCCGAGCTGACTTTCTTAGATAGGGCAACAAGATGTTGTAGATGGTGGTCGAGAACTTCACGAACGGAGCGGTGCCAGTCTATCATCGATTTCGAGACAGCGGACGGCTAGCGCCAGCGGGACTCCTGTACCTGTCGAGTTGGGTAAGCGATAAGCTGGATCGCTGTTACCAGTTGATGGAAACGGAAGATCGCGCGCTTTTAGACCAGTGGACTGCGAACTGGAGTGACATCGTTGACTTTGAAGTGTTCCCCGTCATCAGCTCGAAAGATGCCGCCGAGAAAATTGGCCTGCCGTAAGGGGCGTTCTATGAATCGCACCGCGTTCGATTTTCACGAGTGTAGAGAGTTGTGCATATTGAGCATCCGCCAGTGCGTCCCGCTCTTGCGGCACATGGCGAAACCGTGCCCCGCCAGATGCTCTTTGGGCGTGTCGATGGAGTAGTCGTAGGAATACCAGAGGGCGTCACCGAATGCCTGGACCTCGTGCATTTTCATTCTGTAGCAGAGGTCGGGAGCGTATTTGAAATAGCGGTCATGTAAATACTCAAGGACCTTCTCGCGGCCAACGAACTCTCCATCGGGCGTGTACCTGACGGTTTCCGGCTCAAGACATTCCTTGAACTCCGCTGCTTTGCCTTCATTGAAGGCCGTTACGCAGGAATGCATCGAGGTTTCCATTTCCGCGTACATCGCCTTGGGATCGACGGAATCCGCGCCAAGCGATGCGACTTGGCGCTTGAGATCGATGGTCGCCGCCATTTTGTCGAGCAGGTCCACGCCAAGGATGCCGTCGATGGGGCCACCACAGGCATTCCCGATGGGGCTAAGGTCTATGGCAGGCAGTTTGAGGTCGCGCAGATGATGAGTGCCGAGAGTGAGTTCAGGGATCGAGACTTCGCGGGCGCTGGTAGCGGCAGTGCCCGACCAGGAGGTGACCTGAATCTCCTTGAGCCGCCCAGTGGTGAAAGATTTGAGATTGAGCATCGTGGTTGCGCCGGTATCCACAAGAAAGCGCATCTCGACCGAGCCACTGCGGACTTTCACGACGGGAAGGCGGTCACAGCGTTCGATGGGGATTTCGTTTGTGGGAGTTGGGGCGGGCGTTGACTGTGCGACAAGCGCGCTAGGAAACAGCGCGAGGCCCACGGCGAGGATTCGAGTGTACATTGTGTGCGGCTATACGGCGTTGGATGCAGACGCGGCGGTGCAGGTCACATGGACGTATGCCACAACGAGGCCAGAGGGTTACTTCTACTTGGCCGTCGCCGCGATTCACTTTGACCACGGGCAAGTTACATAACTGAATCATGCGAGGCCGGTCTGAGGGCTGACTCCTCCCGGCCCCGGCCATCCCCCTCACCAGTCTTTCCCAAGGCGACATCGAACATCGCACTGGTCTGCTTCGGTGCTACATCTCCCGCGTCGAGAACGGACACACCGTTCCCGCCGTTCCAACATTGGAGGAGCTGGCGCGCGCATTCGAAGTGCCGATGTACCAGCTCTTCTATGATGGCCAGGTCCCGCCCAAAGTGCCCAATCTGATCGCCCGGAAATCCTCGGACGATGACGCTTGGGATAGTTCAGGCAAGGATGCAAAGTACGTAAGCAAGCTGCGTCGTCTGTTGGGTAGGCCAAAGAGTCCGACCGCAAACTTATTTTGAATACGTTGCAGAAATGGCGCGTTAGTAGCACTGTCGAAGAAGAAGCAGCATTCAGTGGCTTTGGCCGCCCGAAGTAATAGCAACGCGCTCACCGTTCCCTCGCCATAAATAACATACTCACCCGGACACGCCTCCCCGAGCGATTGGACACCCGCTTTTGCGGCGTCGAGGGTTTGTGCTGCCTCCACGAAATACAACTCTCCATTGTCGAGCACATCGCCGAGCACATTGAGGATGCAAAAGGGCAGACGCATCCGAACTCCAAAATGGGGACACCTACAAGGCGGGACAGTTGGGTGGATTGTCGCATCGATTCAGTGGGTTTGGGTAACTGAATTATGCGAGGCCGGGCTGGGGGGTGACTCTTCCCGGCCCCGGCCATCCCCCCCACCAGTCTCGCGCTGTGGGTATGGCTTAGAAAAGGGGAAACAATCTATCGGATTGATATAGCAATTACGAAATCACGGGCACTAACCCTGCTTCCCATTCCAGCCCGGCTTTGCCGATCCACATAACTTCGCCCCGCACAGGCTCCGCGTGCCTAGCGTTTTCGCGCAGAGGTTGGATGCGATCCCAGGACTCGCGCGGGAATCTTTCGTGTCCGATGGGTCTCATTTGCCTTCGCTCGCTCCGGCACCATCAGATCGAGAAAGTTATCGGCCAGCTGCTCGATGGTAAGCCCGCCATCAGGACGGTACCACTGGACTGTCCAGTTCAACGCCCCCAAAAGGAACAGCCGAAAGAGCCGCGTGTTCTTCGGAATGAGTCCCGTTTGCCCAAGCTCATTCAGAGCGCGTGCGATCCGGTCTTCGTACTCGTCCCGAAGAGCAATCACTTTCCTGCGCGACTGAGAGGACAAGGTGCGCCAATCGCGCAGCACCACATAAAAGGCATCCCGCTCCTCTCGGAGGATAGCCTCCAAGTGGCCATGCAGTATCGCGGACAGCTTTTCCCTGGGTGAAACTGCCGCGGCCAAATGGCGGTCGAGAATTGTAACGGCCCGGCGCAGACCTTCCTCCAAAAGGGAAACGAGTATCTCCTCCTTGCTCTTGAAATGGAAGAAGAGGCTTCCAGATTGAAGCCCCACGGCGTCAGCGAGATCGCGCACAGTGGTACCTTCATATCCTTTTTCTCGGAAAAGCCGGCCGGCGGCCTTGATAATGATCTCGCGGCGGTTCGCCAGTCTGGTTCGCTTGCTGTTCCCGGACACCTACACGACCTCCTCGGTGCTCCACCCAAATGGAATTGTTTCATCGACACTGAAAAATAGGATGCAACTAGGCGTACGGAGTGTTGGTTACACAATCAGGCCGACTGCCACTCAGTCTACTATCAAACCACAACCTGCCGTTCGCAAAATTAGCCTATCCTGTAATTACGCCCGCGTTTTGCAAAACGCGGAGTTCAGACTTGGTCACGCCAGCTCGCTTGAGAATCTGAATGGAGTGCTGGCCAACCTGCGGGGCGGGAGTTCGCTCCACTACTCCGGGAGTTCTCGCGAGCCCGATGCCTAGCGTCTCGGTGCCGAACTGTCTCTCTGCTACGGCTTCTTGCAACGTCCGAACTGGCGTAACGCAGCAATCAAGGCTGCGCAACAGCCCGAACCACTGCTCCGCAGTGCGTCTCTTGAAGATGCGTGCAAGTCGCTGTTTCACAAGGCGCTGGCGAGGTTCTGGCGAAAACTGATCAGCAATCAAGTCCTCACATTGGATTTGACGACAAAGGTTCGTCCAGAATTTCGGTTCGAGCGCGCCAACGACGATCCACCGATTGTCTTTGGCGCGGTAGGGGTGGTAGCAAGCATACGCACCGGAAAGCAGTTCCTTCCCTCTCTTTAGCGGATGCTTGAATGAATGCAATGCCGCCAGGGGTAAGGCAAGTAGTCCATCCAATGCTCCGACCATGGAAACGTCCACCCGCTGGCCCCGCCCAGTTTTTTCACGCGCCAGCAACGCCAGCAGTATTCCGATGACAACGTGTGACGATCCGCCGGCGATGTCCGCGACCTGGATTTCCGGAATCACCGGTATTCCTCCAGCGGGCGAAATCAGGTCGAGAACTCCGCTCATTGCGATGTAATTGATGTCGTGGCCAGCCATTTCAACGTGTCGTCCGTTCTGTCCATAGCCGCTGAGAGAAGCGTAGATCAAACCCTTGTTCAAGCCACAAAGGTCCTTGTACCCAATACCAAGCCGATTCATAACGCTCGGACGAAAACTTTCGATCACAACGTCGGCCGTTGATACAAGCTGGCAAAAAACCCGTTTCCCTCGCTCGTCCTTGAGATTGAGTGCAACGCTTTTTTTGCTTCGATTTGTTTCCGCAAACAACCAGGAAGCGCCCTCGATATTGCGCGCGGGATCTCCCGAGTGTGGTTGCTCAATTTTTATTACCTCGGCTCCAAAATTTGCGAGAGTCGCCGTTGCGACTGCTCCCGGGAAAAATCTCGTAAGGTCGAGAACAACAATGCCGTCCAAAGGCCGCACCTGGTTCTCCTTGAATTGAGTGCACGGATTCGGCCCAGACGTCGAATCCCGCTGCGCCTTTGGGCTTGAACGGTTCCCGGCCTTTTTTTGCCGGGAACTTTGTTCTTGACATGCACATCCCAATGCGACTAATTTGTGCCGCCAAGCGTACTGAGCAAGCGCTTGGTAAGTTACGTTAACTCGGAGATTGCTAATTCGCAAGCCGCAAATCAGACGTCATGAACAACGGCAGCGTCTTACGAGGGGTCCCGGTGCTTCAAGTTGTCGGCGATGCGGCAGTGGCATAGGGGGATTTATGAGCGCGTATCGATGTGCGGCGTCACTTGTGCTTACTTCATTTTTGTTCTTCATCGGCGTGGACTGTTCTCGGAGCCAAACAGCGGCCACCGGACAGATAGCGGGCACGGTATGGGACCCGTCGAAAGCGGTGATCCCAAATGCAAAGGTTACGGTCACGAATAGCGAGAATGGCCTGGTCAGAACGGCCATCACAAGTTCGGCCGGAGATTATGCGGTGACACTCCTGCCTCCCGGTAATTACTCTGTAGTGGTCGCTGCTGATGGTTTCAAGACCGAGAACAATCGAGATGTTGCCGTTCAGGTAGCCACTGTCACCACGCTGAACCTCACGCTAGAAATTGGGCGGTCGACCCAGGAGATAAGTGTCGAAGCCAATGCCGAAGTGCTGCAGACGCAAGACTCTACCAACGGCGGCACCACAACGGGCAAGACGGTGGAGGGCCTTCCTCTTACCAACCGCAATTACACACAGATACTGGGGCTTAATCCAGGCGTGGCCAGCCCCGTATCGAACGCTGCGAATCTGGGCAAGAATAACGTGGATGTAAACGTAAATGGCGGACGCGTCATGGACAATAGCTACCAAATGGATGGCCAGGACGTATCCAACTTTGGAGACGCAAGGAACCTCAAACACGGTCTCGATCGGCGGAATCTCGGTTCCGAGCCCGGATTCAATTCAAGAATTCAAAGTCCAGACCAGCTTGTATGACGCCGCGTTCGGTCGTGGTTCAGGCGCGAACGTAGATGTCGTTACAAAGTCCGGGGGAGACTCGATCCACGGAGACCTCTTCGAGTTCGTCCGTAACAACATCTTCAACGCCAATGATTTCTTCCTCAATCGAACCGGTCAGCCCCGAGCTGAAATGAAGCAAAATCAGTTCGGTGGGACCCTTGGAGGATCAATCATCAAACGCAAGCTGTTTTACTTTGGCTCTTACCAGGGAACTCGGCAGGTTGATGGAGAAGGCTCGGCATCACTTGAGAGTGTCATCCTGCCGCCGCTAACAAATGATCGCAGCGCTGCCACCATCGGAACTGAATTCTGCGGGCAGACGGGCAAGAATGGCGGAGCAGGAGTCGCTTGCGATGGTTCGAACATCAACCCAATTGCTTTGAAACTGCTCAACTACAAGTTACCAAACGGGCAGTATTTTATCCCCACGCCCCAGATCATTCAGGCAAACGGAACGGGGCTGTCTGTATTCAGCATTCCTTCGTATTACAGCGAAAACCAGTACATGGTGAATACAGATTACAACATTACGAATAAGCAGCAACTGTCTGAAAAATTCTTCTGGGCGAAGTCGCCTCAGGTACAGAGTTTCACCACGTCGAACGTTCCTGGCTCCGGAATCGACGGACTCTTTCGCAATGATAATGCCTCCCTCAAGCACACCTATTCGGTAACTTCGAATCTCGTGAACGAAGCCAGTGCAGGATATCACCGCACCTACGGCATCATCAGCACGAATACGCCGGTGACCGATGCGGACCTGAATATAACTCCTCCGTGCAACGATCCAGTAATGTCTACCATCACGGTGCAAGGGTCCTTCGAGTTGGGTGGCAGCGGGAACGATCAACAGGACACGGTCAGTCAAACCTTTGCTGCGCAGGACCAAATTTCATGGGTACATGGCAAACACGACATCCGTGCCGGCTTCGGTTGGGAACGAGTTTCAAATCCAACCGCGGACCCCGGCACGACACGCGGCTCTCTGACCTTTCAGAGCTTTCCAGATTTCCTGCTGGGCCTGAGCGCAGCGCAGAATGGCAGCCCATTCAGCAATCTGTTTTCGTCAAGCGGTGCGTGCGGTGAGACGAATCACTCATACCGCGTCACCGATGAGAGCAGCTATGTTCAAGACGATTTCAAAGCAACATCGCGCCTTACCTTGAACGTTGGGGTGCGTTGGGACGTCTTTGGCGCTGTTTCCGACGCGCTAGGACGGCTTGTGAACTTCTACCCGGCTCTGGCGCAGATGAATCCCGGCACTACCCCAACATTGCAGGGCTTGGTAGTGGCAAGCAACTTTCCTTTCGCTGTCCCTGCGGGAGTGACCGTCAACGGAAATTCGACGTACGCGAGTAATCCGCGCGCGTGGGGGAATGTCGGCCCGAGGCTTGGTTTTAGCTGGCAGCCTCCTCGTCTCGACAAATTTGTCATCCGCGGCGGATTCGGAATGTACTACTCGCGAACTTCAGTTAACGACGCTTTCCATCTGTTCTCGAATCCACCTTTTTATCAGAGCCGCAGTAATTCCAGCGTGCTGAACGCGGCGGCCACTTTCGAGGATCCCTTCAACCCAGCGCCACCCCCCATTAGCGCATTTCCAGTCTGGCTGCCTCGTACATCCACTACAGCCCTGAGCATGACAGTCGTCAATCCCAACTTCCGCGCTCCCACCGCCGACCAATGGTCGCTAAATACGCAGTATGCGGTTAATAAAACCATAATGCTCCAACTGGGCTACGTTGGAACCCGTGGAGAAAATATCCAGGTAACTCAATCGCTCAATCAGCCCTATCTTGCAAGTGCTTCGGATCCAGTGAACGGAATTACTACAAACACCATTCAGAACGCTGCCCAACGAGTTCCCTATCTAGGTTTCTCCCCCACTGGCCTCAGCAATTGGACTGAATCCGGACACTCCATGTACCACGCCCTGCAGGCCATGCTGATCAAGAGACTTGGGCATGGCGTGCAGTGGCAGGCCTCCTACACTTACGGGAAGGCGCTGACGGACGTAACGGGCAATGGGACGTTTCCAAACGGCGGAAGTTTGCTGAACGACAATCGCAATTTCTCACAAGACTGGGGCCCAGCCGATTTTGACACCCGACACCGTTTCGTTTCAAATTTCGTCTGGAATTTGCCGTCGGCCTATGGCCGCAAAGGATTCCTCGGCAGAACTTTGAGCGATTGGTCCGTGAGCGGTGTAGTGGTGATCCAGACGGGGCTACCCCTTACGTTCACGGATTCACGTTCCGGCAGCATTTACGGGTTTTCCAACCAGCGCGCTCAGCTGTGTGCTGGCTCTACCTCCGCTAGCATCATGACATCTGGCTCCGTCGAATCACGCTTGGGTGACTTTTTTAACGCTAGCGCGTTCTGCGCTCCCGCCACTGTCGGCAACGGATTCGCCTTCGGTGACACCGGCAGGGGCATTGTCTATGGCCCCGGCCAGCACAACGCCGATCTGGCAATAGTGAAGGACATCGCGATGAAAGGCTTCACCGAGCAAACGCACTTGGAGTTCCGCGCGGAGTTCTATAACACCTTCAACACGCCACAGTTCTCGAGCACTACTACGATTCAAGGTGCAACGCCGCCGACACAGGTGGGCTCTCTTAACTTTGGGCAGATTACATCTACATCGGTATCACCACGGCTAATTCAATTTGGTCTGAAGTACATGTTCTGAGATGAATGGGGAAATACAACGCGGGACAGCGTCCCGCAAGATATTGTCGGGCGGAGGAGAAAAAATGAAGACGAAAATTCTTTGGGTTGGAGTGTTGCTGTTGCTTGCCACAGTTTGCATTTCGGTCGAGGCTCAAAATCGGCGCCCAGCTCAACCGACGCGTGCTCTTCCACAGATCACACAGGACTTCATCAGCGTGGACGCGCCCTTGGTGGTACTTCAACACGTGCGTGTGATTGACGGCACCGGCGCTGCACCTGTCGAAGATCAATCTATCCTGATCGAAAACGGCGTCATCCGCTCCATCCTTCCAGCTTCTTCGTCGAATGCTCCCGCAGGAGCAAAGGTGCTCGACCTAACTGGTCATACTGTCATTCCAGGCTTGGTAGGCATGCACGAACACATGTTTTATCCCGGCGCCACTGGACAGGGTCGCATTCCCGGTGCGCCAGAGATGTACCCCGATATGGCGTACAGCTTTCCGCGGCTCTATCTTGCAAGTGGCGTCACAACCATACGAACTGCAGGAAGCATGGAGCCCTACACTGACTTGGAAATCAAGAATTACATCGATGCAGGCCGCATTCCCGGGCCAAAGATGCATCTGACGGGCCCTTATCTACAAGGGCCGGGGTTCTATTTGCCTCAGTTGCATACCCTCACGGGACCGGAAGACGCAACGCGGCTCGTCAATTATTGGGCGGATGAAGGTTTCACATCTTTCAAGGCCTACCAGTTGATCACACGAGCTGAACTCGGGGCGGCGGTCAAAGCCGCGCACGCCCGGGGATTGAAAGTCACGGGGCACCTTTGCTCGGTTACCTTCCGCGAGGCGGCCGATCTCGGAATAGACAATCTCGAGCACGGCCTGGGTACTGACACCGAGTTTTATAAAGATAAGCAACCGGACCTTTGTCCCGCCCTCTCACAGCCCGGCGCACGTTCCTCTGATCCTGACATCAGCGGACCGGAAATCAACGATACGATTCAATACTTGATCAAACACAATGTGGCAATTACATCGACTCTTCCCGTAGCGGAGGCCGGCGTACCCAATCGTCCGCCGCTGCAACAGCGTTTTCTTGATGTCCTTTCCGCGCCTTCGCGCACCGACTATCTCATGGCGCGTGCCTACGCAGGAGAGCGGGGCGATGCTGGGGGAGCGCGGCTGAAGCGTGAAATGAACTTCGAGTATGCGTTTGTAAAAGTTGGCGGCGTATTGCTTGCGGGGCTCGACCCCACGGGTAATGGCGGCGTGGTCGCCGGCTTTGGGGATCAGCGTGAAGTTGAACTGCTAGTCGAGGCCGGATTTACACCTGTGGAATCGATTCATATCGCAACCGAGAATGGCGCGAAATTCCTTGGTGAGGAAAACCACGTGGGCACCTTGCGCGCCGGCAAGCAGGCCGACATCATTGTAATCAAAGGCGACCCTAGCAAGGACATAAACGATATCGAAAAAGTTGAGTTCGTCTTCAAAGATGGAAAGGGTTGCGACCCGCAGAAGTTGATTAGTTCAGTTCAGGGCACGGTAGGTTTGCGCTAGAGCGGCGAAGAGCGTGAGGACCCTGTATCAGGATTACGCGGCCTTACGATCTTTGTGGAACCATCATGTCTGCGCAGACAACCGACTCCACGGAACAATCAGCCAACAAGTCTTCCATTAAACTCTTAAGTGGCCTATGCTGCGGCCAACCCGTGCGGAGCCTTGCCTTGGATAAAGTCCGCAGCTTTTTGTGCATGTGCGGCAGCCGAAACAAGCAGGCGCGAATCCGACTTGAGCCGGGCTATCCACGTCTTGAGATACGCGGCTGCGTTTTCAAGAATCCGCTGCTCCATTCCCGCGATGCCGCATAGCATGGCGGCGGTCATTTCCGCGATGAGTTCCTCCTTCGAGTAGGACTCCGAGCCAAAGGAAACCGGGTTGTCGAAGTTCTCCCGGCGCAAGCGCTTGGCGTGCCCGGTGCTGTGGGCAAGTTCGTGAAATACAGTGGCGTAATACTCTTCCGATGAATGAAAGAGACCGCGTGCCGGCATACCGACCACGTCGTTGGTCGGCGAGTACCACGCTTTGTCGGATTGCTCGAACGCTGGCGGGTTCGGCATGTTGGCCACGAGTTGTTCGCACGTTTCGATGGGATCGGTGGTGCGTGTCTCTTGCAGGAGGGACGCGGGGATGTCGATGCCCTCCGCCTGCGACAAATTGAACACGCTGTAATAACGGAGCAGAAAGGGCCTGGAGGTCTCTTTCGCGCCGTCCTGCGCTATCGTCTCCCGCTCGTCGCCGATGTTCCAGAAGATGACGGGCGAAGACTTCTCGCCCTTGCGGATTCTCCCGCCCAATTTTGTTGCCTGATTGTAAGTAAGCCAGAATCGTGATGGGAACCCCTGCGAAGCAAGAGTAAAGACATTGAGTCCACGATACTCTTTTTGCGTGAGCAGGTTCTCGGGAGTTTGACAGGTCCACGGCTTGCGCCAAGGAGCCACGCCGGATTCAAGCTGCTTGATAATTTTCTCGGTGACGATTTCGTAGACGCTAGGCATTCCATTCCTCCAATGTGAATTAGTGTTTTCAGGCCCTTTCAGGGCATCAAAAACACCATGCTTTACTGGAGGCGCGTCCTGGCCGTGGTTCGCGGCTGTCAAGCCCCGAAGCGGATTTCTCGGGTTACGAGAGGCCGCAGACGCGGAAGCGAGTACGGTAGGGGTGTACCGAGCGAAGCTGCACAAGCGGGCTTTACAGAGGGAGCGGATTGCGGCCTATCCTGCGCAGAGTGAAGCATGTGGAAACCAAGAAACAGGTGGAAGAAGTCCGCGTGATGAATTGTTAGAAAGAGTGTAAAGAAGTCTGTTTCTCGGCTTAGCCAGAAGGCGTGAAGTGACTAGCTTTCCTGAGGACTCGAATCTGAGCGTTGGTCATCTACATCCCGCACGGCTTCCGCAGGGCTCTGAATTTCGACGTGCTGCTTTGAAGCCTTCCAGGAAGCCGTCGACTAACCTCGTAGATGTTCTTACTCAATGCCGAAGGAGCCTGACCATGCTGAGTCCAATCATCCGCGATCTTCAGCTATAGGGTTTACTGTTGCGGAATGCAGCGACAGAACCGGAGACTTTTATACGGTGATTGCGTGGTGCCACGAATGTCACGGCTGGCACACACTCAGGATTCAAAAAGGAAATAGAAGGTGATGCGGTGCAGCTTCATAGTATTCTCACTGCGATAACGACAAGTATAGAAAACTGAGCCTGTACGACGGCTACGTTATCGACATAGTAGGGCCAGCAAGGGCTGAAGTGCTGGCTGACTACCAGCGCCAGCGTCCGCTCGGTTGAAACCATCATGGCACAAGGGGGGAAATCCAATCGCCGTGCAGGAAGGCCCGCATAAGCATCCGGTTCGGTGGGTTTTTAGAAGCGCCCAATCGCCGAGAGCGAAAAAGAAACTGTCGAAGAAAAAACTACAGGAACGACTTGCTAAAATTGACCGAAAGTTTAATCCTCGTCCAAGGCCGTTCGTTGCGGGCGGACTTCCCGATCTCGGAAAGCACCACTAAAGCGCTGGCATGGTAAGAGAATCAGACTAGGTAAATGATAGAGAGTTTTAACGCCTTCCATAGATGCAGGGCGCTTTCGGTGAACGGAAGCATGTGCGCTAAATCACCAATCTTCATTCCGCACTGCGAAGCAAGCGCCTGCGCCAGTCCTTTAACCGCTCCCTGGTTCCGCATTCTTTTCAATACCCATATCCACTGCCCTACGGACGTGCGGCTCAACGTCACGGGTCTCAGTGGGCCGAGAATCGTCGCCGTCTTGAAAAGAGTTAAGACTGGCAGCGCGTGAACATTCTCGTTCTCGGGTTACGAGAGGCCGCAGACGCGGCCAGTATTGACGTAGATCATCCCTATGGTTTTGTCCTCATCATTCTTTTTCTTGAAGGCCACAAATGAAGAAAAATCGTATCGCGTTTCATGATGAGCGGCAATTGCAGCAGCCTGAGCGAGTTTCTGTAACGAGATGCGAGACTCGTGTGTGACCGCGCAAAAACCGGCGGGCTATGGAGATGCTTAGAGTGTGCTCGAATGATCCACTCTGCTCAGACAATCATTTCGCCGTTGGTCGTTACTGTGGTCCTGCATGCTACAGTTGTCTGCTCATTTCGGAAACATCATGCGAACACCGGAACTTGTGGCTGGACAGGGGGGTTCTCCTCAGTTGAGCGACGCTCAAGTTTTGGTTACTGGCAAATACTTTTCGGGACTCGGACTGAGAGCAATCGGTCCTGTTCTTCAGGAGTTGGTCCTGTCTGCACAGGGCGAACTGCATTTGATGTCCTACCTGTTGACTGAGTCCGCCAGTCCGCTCGTTGATTTGCTGGAGGAGTCCCTCCAAAAGGGCGTCAGAGTTACTGCTGTACTGAACGCGTATGAAGGAAACTCAAGGCCATTACTGAGTCGTTTGCAGGCGCTCGGCGAGAAGCATCTTCATGCACGGGTATTCGTGTACTCGGATGAAGAAAGCGGCCCATTACACGCAAAGGTGTTGGTTGCGGACAGGAAGCGAGCGGTAGTTGGCTCCGCGAATCTGTCGTGGGGAGGGATGGTTACAAACAACGAAATCGGCCTCTTAGTCGAGGACAGTTCGGCTTGGGCATTAGCCAGTTTGGTTGACCGACTGGCGTCGCAACTTGCCATAGAGCGAACCTGAGAAATGATAAACGGGGTAGTACAATTTCGGAGGAGGGGATCGTTCTATGCACCGGCTGCAAGCCGCTTCTGCACTGAGGCAGTGAACCCCTGACTGAAACGAATTCGCCACCGTGACACTCTGTGAAGTGGGAGGCTCCACAAATGAGTGTCGGACGAGTCAAGCGGCATCCGGAAGAGCTGCGCGAAGTGGCGATTAAGCGTTTTCGGTCTTGCCAAAATGTTGCGCAACTTGCGAGGGAGATCGGCATTCCACGGCAGACGCTATATCGCTGGATAGACGAAAGCGAACGAGTAGAAACCGACGAAGAGGGCCAATTAGTGCGTGCTACGAAGGGCCGCGAATCGAGGCTTCGAAAACGAATCAGCCAGTTGAAGCATGTTCTCGCGAACAAGACTTTGGAAGTGGATTTTTTCAAAGGCGCCTTGCAGAAAGTCAAGGCTCGAACCCGCGGGATCAGCGCGGGTGGCGAGATGGCATCTACGACTACGTCCGGGACGTGATGTCACTGCAAGGCGGTTTGAGTATTGAGCGGATGTGTCAGCTTGCTGGTGTGAGCAAAGCTGGGTTCTATCGCCATTTGCGTTCGCGTGACACTCATGACGAAGAGATGCACGTGCGGTCGGAGATTCAAAGTATAGCTCTGGACCACGAGGGGAATTACGGTTACCGGCGCGTCACTGCTGAGCTGCGACGCCGAGGCATGCTCGTGAATCACAAGAGGGTGGCACGTATTTTGCGCGAGGACGCTTTGATTGCCGCTCCGCGCCAGTGCCCGGCAGGGAGATGGAACCGCCGCGACATGTTCGTCAACATTGCGGCCCGCATGAAGCTCACGGGCACAAATCAGCTATGGGTAGCGGATATTACCCAGGTCCGCCTGAAGCGGGAATTCGTGTATCTGGCAGTGGTGCTGGACAGGTTCTCGCGAAGGGTGGTCGGCTGGGCCCTTGACAGGAACCTCACTTCCCGGCTTTCGCTGGCGGGCTTGAGAAGTGCTCTTGAGTTAAGAAAGCCTGCGCCAGGATTGGTGCATCACTCAGATCGCGGTCCACAATATATCCATTCCGGTTACTTGCGGATGCTACGCAAACACGGCATCGTCCCGAGTCTAAGCCGGCCCGGCAACCCGGGCGACAATGCTAATTGCGAGAGCTTCTTTCGAACGCTGAAGCGGGAAGAGGTTGAGGCGAAAGAATATGCGGACCTCGAGGATCTGCGGCTAAACTTTTCGCAGTTTATTGACCGCTACTACAACGAAGAGCGACTCCATTCTGCACTCGGCTATCGACCTCCGACAGAATTCGAGAGAGTTGACGGACGTCCCCCCTCGGAAGCGACGTGAGCTCTTTCCCACTGATCTAGACGTGCAGTCGGCATGCGAATAGAAGAGTTGGACGCTCACCCGTCGCCTGTCACGCTAAGAATCGTCTCAACGAGGGGTTCACAGGCCAAAATCTAGCACGCGGATCATTCCTGGAATTAGAGTGTCACGATAACCAATCGGCCTGGGCAGAGCACATGCTTCCAAAGCAAGCGTTCTCGCTGATTGCCTCGTTGGGAGGGCTGGCGAGCCTCGGCAGTGAACCCATGTGAGACGAATTTGTCAGTGGGACATTATTCTAGGGATGATCCGCGACTATGCCGCGCAATGATTACAGGAGAACGATGTCCGACGGTAACTTTCGAGTAGGCGACCAGCTGGAAGTTGGCCAGACCAGTCAATGCAAGCGCGTTTGTCGGTACTAACCCAACGGGCGAGCTGATAACTTCCTAGTTGCCCGTCTGACAGGCATGTACGCTATTTCGGAGGATACGGTCCACGAGTCGGAATCATGGGCTGCAGATTATTCGTGGCGCAGCGCGAGCATAGGATCGACACGCAGCGCGCGGCGTGCTGGTACATAGCTGGCGCGCAGTGCGACGCCGAACAGGAATAGCGAACTCTAATAATTTGGATTTGGTGCATGCATATTTTACGTTGACTGGCGAAAGGCGCATGGGTGTACATTGGCCAAATCCGGAGGATCTAAATGCGCGTCCCCCCGGCCAAAAACACCTTGATACGAAAGGGCTGCGCGTGCTCCCGCCGTATTAGGCAAGAACTACAAGGAGTCAACCATGCCGATGCGAACAAACAGGCTGAGGATAATCGTCGTCATCGCGGTGTTAGTTGTGATCGGGACTGTTCTTGGGAATGCGGCCGCACAGAAAGCGTCCGTTCCGAAGCCGCAGAATAAACTGGCAATGGGCGAGGACGGAATCAAGCAATTGCTCCCCCTCATGAATACCGACACGAAGGGGATGATCTCCAAGCAGGAATTCATAAAGTTTATGGAAGCAGAATTCGAGAGATTGGATAAAAGCAAGAAAGGGGAACTGAACGTGAAGGAACTAACGCAATCGAGCTTGACCGCAAGCCGTTTTGCTGGGAAGTAGCCGGAGCATCACGGCGCCAGAAGCAGTTACGACAGACGTCGGCGGTACAACTCTGTAACCCTCTATTGTTGTCTCAGATCAAGCAGAATCGCCCTTGGGTCAGGCGGCGACCACGGACTGACCTTTACAAACTTCTTATAAATACTTCAGGACGTTCTTACCTCATCTCCCATACTTTCAGCCGGGGAGTAACGAGCCTACCGGGGATGGGTTCGGTCCATTTCACTCCAAATTCGTAGAAGGAATCTCCATCCACTCTGATGGATGCGATTGTCCTTCGGTTGCTCTGTTTCTTCGGATGATCTTTATGGTTTACGCACGCTCGTCGCTAAGGGCGAGTGCAGGAGCGAAATATGCGCACGTTTGGACAGAAGGTGTTTTCTTGGCTAGTAGGGGCTGGATTGCTCTATCACATTGCTGTTCCCAGCAGACTATTCGCGGACGATAAAGACGGCAAGAGCGCTCCAGCTACACCTACTTCAGCGAAACCTGCAAAACCGGATGCCCCCGCTCCCATGACCGAGCGCGAGCGCATGCTTCTGGATCGTGTTGAACAGCTCGAAAAGCGCGTTGCTCAGCTTGAAACCAGGGGCGCTCCCGGAGTCGGGGGCACCGTCGAGGCTGCGGGTTCGCAGCCGGACTCGGCGGGGGCTGGGAATACGACCGCCGCAACAGTCGCGTCGGCCGAAACTGCCGCACTTGTGACGCCAGGGTCCGGCACGAACGTTATCCCCGCAGACAAAGCAATTGCTTCCGTCGGCGCGCAAGCCGCCGAGAAAGGAAGATCGGGCGCGGCCAAAGTGCCGGCGAGCGAGCCGTTCGCGTTCGCGGACTTTACGTGGCTGAACGGGAACGCCCGGACAAAAGAGTCGCCCATGGACACGAAATTCTTCACGCCGGAGATCCGCGCGGACGTGGACTACGTTTACGATTTTAATCACCCGAAAGACGATACCATCGGCGGCTCAAGCGAGGTCTTCCGGTCGAACGAAGTTCACGTGACGCAACTCGGCGTTGGTGGAGACTTTCACTTTGACAATGTGCGGGCGCGCGTAATGACGCAGTTCGGTTTGTATTCAGAGACGACGCCGCGCAATGACGCGAGTCCGGCACGCGGCCAGTGGAACCTCGCCGACGCTTACCGCTACGTCTCCGAAGCCTACGGCGGCTATCATTTCAACGTTTTACATGGAGTTAACGTCGATGCAGGAATTTTCATGTCCTACATCGGCCTGTTCAGCTATTACAACTTCGACAACTGGGCTTACCAACCGTCGTACGTGTCCTCGAACACGCCTTGGTTCTTCAACGGAGTGCGCGTTCAGATTTTCCCGACTGAACACCTGAAGATCGAGCCGTGGTTCGTGAACGGGTGGCAATCTTACGGGCGGTTTAACAATCGGCCGGGATTTGGGATGCAGATTCTGTGGCGGCCGAATGGATGGTTTTCCATTTTGGGGAATCAGTATGCTCTGGGTGAGGACGCGCTGAATACGCCTGGGCGCGTGCGATATCACACGGACGACAGCGTGGAAGTCAAGTACTACGATCGTCCGGGCGAATTTGTGGACAAGATGGCGTTTTCGCTGACCGGCGATTTGGGGTGCGAACACGGCGGCGGGGTTAGCTGCGCCGGCAATTCGGCGAAGGGTCCCAAGCAAAGCTTCGTCGGTTTCATGTTTTATGACCGCACGTGGTTTAAGAACGACAAGTTCGGGCTGACGCTCGGCGGAGGGAAGATTAACAATCCAGGGCGTTATTTGGTGCTGCTGCCGCCGATCAATGGCGCGACGGCGGCTACGGGAACGCCGTACTTTACGGAGAATCCGGGCGATCCGTTCAAGGCTTGGGATGCTTCGGGGACGTTTGACTGGATGCCGAGCCAATACATTACGTTTCGGTGGGAGTTCGATCACCGGGCGGCGAATGTGCCGTATTTCTCGGGGCCGGGCGGTATAACGCCAACAACTTGCCCGACGGCGTTCATCGACAACAATATTTGCGGTTCGCCGGGGGCGCTTGTGCCGGGGTTTACGCCGGATCTGAAGAAGATTGAGAACCGGATCGATTTGTCGATTCTCGTGAAGTTCTAACCCGGGCGCGGAGGATGAAAAACTCCCGGATGGAATCTCCGGACAGCTTGCCGCGGCCTCAATCTCGACTTGGGTGTGCACCACATTGTCAGCAGGTAATCACAGGGAAGTTGGAGACTCGCGAAGGGCGCTCCTGCGCGGACTCCCCGCTATCCCAAGGCAATCGGCGAAAGTAGTCTTTGTTTGCTTCTCTGTGGTGCACACAGGACGGCGGCAGTCGATGCAAAATGCAACTATTCTGGTGGTCGACCCCGAGCCGCGAATCCGCCGCCTCCTACGAACTAGCCTTTTCAACAATGGCTACGACGTCATACTGGCAAAGAAGGACAAAGAGGCCATCGGAATGGTCATCCGGGAACGCCCCAATCTAATTCTCTTGGATGTAAACATGTCCAGCACGAAAGGGCTTGATGCTTACAGCAAGATTCGAGTGTTATTTAACGGACCCATTGTCGTCGTAGCGCGCCGCAACGCGGAACTTGACAAGATTGCCGCTCTCGATGCAGGTGCAGATGATGTCGTTGTGAAACCATTCGCTATCGGAGAACTGCTGGCCCGTATTCGTTCTGCGTTGAGGCGGTCCGCTGCTGAAGAGCTGCTGCCGAAAATCGACACTCCTGAATTGAGAGTGGATCTCGAAAAAAGGATCGTCGATGTCCGAGGTAAGAGAGTCTACTTGACTCCCAAGGAATTTGATCTACTTCGTCTTCTCGTGATTCACCGAGGTAAAGTGCTTTCGCATGAGCGAGTTTTGCAAGCTGTCTGGGGACCGGACCACACTGCCGTCGCAGTAAATCTTCGCGTCCTGATAAACGAACTCCGCTACAAAATTGAGAAAGATCCTGCACAACCCCGCTATATCGTGACCGAACCTTGGCTAGGATACAGGTTTCAACCCCCAAAAGGAACTCCCGAAAAACGCTCACGCCGCAAATTGTGACGTTCACAAGAATACGGGGTTTCTAAGCAAGTTTCTGCATCGGCACTATCCGAATGCTGTGTCTGACTGCCCCCCTTGAAAGAGCAGCTTCATGTAGTTCCTGATTACCGTACAAGTAGATTTCAAGTCTCCGGTTCCGCGCCTAGCCAGGCAAGAAGGGGCTGCGAGGAACTCTAGTCTACGTAGAGCTTCATCCAATCGAGCCTTCCGGATTTATTGGTCTCCAGATAGAGATGGACCTGGCGGACGGTAACCTCGTCACAGGAAAGATAACGTTCAATGCCCCGAACCTGCCCATTGCGTTAAAGCCTCTGTCTAGATCTCACGACCGGTGATTCCTTTCCTGAAACTAACTTCCTTGACGAATTCCTGACGAAATCCTACGGACTTCTCAACATCTTCGCCCCTATCTTCAGTGAAGCAGCGCCAAAACTCGTACCCGTTTGGTTGAGGAAAACATGTCGCTTACCGTATTTCATGGCGCTTAAAGAAGCGTGGTGTCCTGTGCAGCGGTGCCACTTGGAAACAGCGTGACAAGGAATGCACCGGACACTGTTATCGTGCTGCGCATCTGATCCGATTCTGGAGGAAACACCAATGAAATCGATTACTCGGTTAGTCACAGCAGTGGTGGCAGTTATATTCGCGGCCGCCACCCTGTGTCCCGCGCAAGACGTCAAGCCAACCGACCTGGGTAAGGGGGCGGCGTTCAATGGCAAGAAGATCGAGATCAAGGACAAGGGAGAGGTCGCTTACGTCCTGTCATTCACGGCAGGGAAAAAGTTCGAGGCCACCACGGACGGCCTGAAGAATACCGACGTGCACCTTTTCGTCTACGACTCCTCCGGCGCGGAAGTCGCTAAGGACGACTCGCCCGGACCGAAGTGTTCGGTTAAGGTCACACCGAATAAAGACGGGCAGTACAAGTTCGTCATCAAGAACGCCGGCGGGGCCAACACGGTGACCTTTAATGTAAAGGTCGCCAAATGATGACCCGCCGCTTGTCAAAAAGGCACTAGGCGCGCCAAATGGCTTTCGAAAAGCTGCGGACTATCGTCATAACGGGATCCCTAAGCCGAGATCCCCGCGAAAGGTTACGCAAGATTGCCGAAACCCTAACTCTGATTTGTTACCGGTCAAGTCGTTTTCAGTAGATCGGGATTCCTCATGCCTTGCAATCCACTCGGCGGCTAGATTAGTCTCAGGCTCCCACGCCGTTCGGCGTTTTTTGACGCGAGGCTCCCTCGACGAGCTTGATCATGCGGTCCAGCTACATCGTAGTCGCCCAGGGCCGCCACTTCTCCATCGAGTTTATTCTTTCTTCTAACGCCGCTAGTCTTTCGAGAATTTGCTCAA
>DATHPO010000264.1:0-9817 GCA_035483835.1 Terriglobales bacterium | reverse complement strand
ATTTGACAAAGAGAACGCGAAGGTCAAGTTCGACTATGCGGTCCTGCGCAAGGATGACATTCTCAAAGGGCTGCATCCGACCGATACGGAGTTAAAGGCTTTCTACGATCGCAACAAGGCGACCTACAACAACTCGATTCCAGAGAAGCGCAAAATCAAGTACGTGCTGATTGATACGGCGAAGCTGCAGGGCGAGGCTCAAGTCAGCCAGCAGGAACTGCAGGCGTATTACGATCAGCACCGCGATGAGTTTCGTGCGCCGGAGCAGGTTAACGTTCGCCAGATCCTGATCAAGACTCCGCTTCCTGGTTCTGACGGCAAAGTCGATCAGAAAGGCGTGGACGACGCACAGAAAAAAGCGCAGGACGTGCTCAAGCAATTAAAGGCTGGGGCGAAGTTCGAAGATCTGGCCAAGAAGTATTCCGAAGACCCGAGCGGAAAAGATGGAGGGTCGGTCGGTTGGATTAAGCGGGGCGGATTTCCCGTCCCGGACGTGGACAAAGCTGCATTTTCCCTGGCCAAGGGTGGGACCAGTGACGTGATCAATGCAGGCTACGCCTTCGTGATTCTTCGGGTGGAGGACAAGCAGGACGCTCACATGAAGACGCTGGCCGAAGTTAAGGATCAGATCGAGCCTGTCCTCAAGCAACAGAAAGCTCAGCAGGCCGCAGATTCCGAGGCCAGCGCGCTGCTGTCTCAAGCTCGAAGCGGCGGTCTCGACAAAGCGGCGGCAGCCAAAAGCTTGCCGGTGGTGGCAACGGACTTCATCAGCCGCACGGATTCGCTGCCGGGCATCGGTGCTTCGCCGCAGTTCACCGAGGCAGTGTTCAGCTCAGCCGAAAAGTCACCGCCCGATCAGGTGCAAGTGCCACAGGGCTTCGTGATATATGAGTTGGAAGCCGTCAAACCGCCGGCTACACCGACATTCGAAGAGATCCGCAGCCGCGTGGAAACCGAGTTCAAGAACGAACGGGCCGGAACCCTGTTGACGCAGAAGACGCAAGAGTTGTCCGACCGCGCCAAGGCCGATCACGATTTGAAGAAGGCCGCAAAAGAGTTGGGCGCTACGATGAAGACCAGTGATTTGGTGCTGCCGGATGGGCAAGTTCCCGATATCGGCTCGATGTCTGGAGCCGCGTCTGTCGCCTTCACGCTCAAACCGGGCGACATCAGCGGTCCAGTCGACAGCGGCAATACTGGCGTCGTTTTGGCGATTCTGGAGAGGCAAGCGCCGACGGACGCGGACTTCGCCGCCAAGAAAGATCAGATCCGCGATGCCCTGGTGCAGAATAAGCAATCCGAATTGTTCGACCTGTTCTTGGCGAACCTGCGCCAGCAAATGGAGAAGTCGGGGAAGATCAAGATTAATGAGCAAGAGATGAAAACCTTGACCAAGCAGCCGGCCGAGGGGGAAGAGGGCGAGTAAGCTTTGTTTCCGGCGGATTCCGCCTCCCGGAAATTCTCTCGGCTAATCGGCACTTAGCAATTGGCACTTAGCACTTAGCCAACCGGGAGTTGGCGCAAGGCCTACCGGCCAAATGCAAAGTGCTAAGGGCTGACAAATAGTCGTGGAAGCCGAATCCGGCTGCGATCCTGATGATCGCCTCATAACAGATGGAATAGTAAGTCATACATGCCATTTCCTCGCTTGACCGGAATTCTGCTCCACCCCAGCTCGCTGCCATCGCGCGGTGGCATTGGTGATTTCGGGCCCGCTGCGTATGAGTTTCTCGATTTTCTTGCGTCTGCGCGCCAGGGGTTGTGGCAAGTGTTGCCGCTGGGCCCACCTGCGAACGGAAATTCTCCCTACTCTTCGACCTCAGCCTTTGCCGGCAATCCGTTGTTGGTGAGTTTGGAGCGCCTGGCGGAGCGCGGCTGGGTCGACCCTTCGCACCTGAGTGGCCTTCCCTCTTCGGCGGGGCCCATCGACTACGACCTAGTTCACGAACAAAAGCTTCCGGTGCTGAATGAAGCGGCTCGCAAGTTTCTGGACGCTGCTCCCGGAGCCGCCAGGACCCGTTTCGACAGATTCTGCACTGACAATAAATGGTGGCTGGAAGACTTTGTTCTCTACGATGCCTTGCGGAATCGTTATGGCAAGCGATGCTGGAACGTGTGGCCTCTCGAGCTGGCGCGCCGCGACGCAGGCGCGCTGCAAACCGCCCGCACGGAACTGGCTTCGGGGATGGCTGTTGGAAGGGTAATCCAGTTCTTTTTCTTGGAGCAGTGGCATGCCTTGCGTCTCTACTGCGCACAAAAGTCCATCCGGGTAGTCGGCGATATTGCCATTTTTGTCGACTACGACAGCGCGGACGTCTGGGCCAATCGAGAACTGTTTCGCCTGAAAGACGACCTGGAGCCAGAAGCGGTTTCGGGCGTGCCACCGGATGCGTTCAGCGCCACCGGCCAGCGTTGGGGAAATCCTCTCTACGACTGGAACGCGATGCGCTCGGAAAGTTACAAGTGGTGGGTGCAGAGGTTACGGTGGGCCACGCAAACTTGTGACTTCATCCGTCTCGATCACTTTCGCGGATTCTCGCAGTTCTGGGAGATTCCGGCCAGCGAGCCCACCGCCATCAATGGTCGTTGGGTCGATGGCCCTAAAGACGAGCTCTTTAATGAGCTGAGCAAGGAGTTAGGTGGTTTGCCGTTCTTTGCCGAAGACTTGGGCTACATTACGGCGGACGTACACGAATTGCGCGAGCGTCACCACATTCCTGGTATGGCTGTGTTGCAATTTGGCTTTGGCGACGTCGGCGCCCACGTGTATTTGCCGCACCGGCTCACCCCAGATCGTGTGGTCTACACCGGCACCCATGACAATGACACAACCCTGGGCTGGTGGAATTCGAGTGCAACCGAATACGAGCGTCGGGCTGCGAATGCTTACGTTGGACATTGCGAAGAGGGAATCAACTGGGCATTCATCCGCGCGGCGCAGGCTTCCGTTGCCAGCCTCTCTGTGGTTCCTATCCAGGACGTACTCGGACTGGGCAGCGAAGCCCGGCTGAATACTCCGAGTGTAAAGACTGGCAACTATCTTTGGCGCTGCCAGCCGGGCTCGTTGACTCCCAACTTGGCAGAGCGCCTGGCCAACCTCGCCGAGGTTACCGATCGGCTGCCACAGCCCGTTTCAGTGCCGTCAAGTGAAGACTTCATCGCCTGATTGATGCCAGGCCAATCCTTCGCACGATTGCAATCACATTGTGAATGTCAGGTTACAAGACGCCGCGGCGCTTGGAGCGGCGCTGCTGAATCGTGTATAGATGTAGACGAAGCTGAGAGTGAAGCCGAGTGCGGAATTCGTTGTTTTCGATCATGATCCGCAGAACGGACGTCTAATCCTGACCGAGCGCATGTCGGAACCCAATCACCAGCTATCTGCGGCGAAGCCATGAAGAAAGGCGGAGGTCTCCCAACTATCTCTCCGCTCCGGCTGTGGTCTCTTTTGCCACAGATCGAAACATCGCACCTGCCGGACTTACTGATGTTCGCGGCGGCCATCGCGCTGTTCTACGGCCTTTTAGTCGTGGGACGAACCTGGCTTGGACCGTTTACGCCATCGGTTGAAATTTCGCAAAGTCCGCTGGCGCTTCCTGGTTATGCAGGTTTGTCTTTGTTGCGCATATCGCTTGCGTATGTCTTGAGCCTGGCATTCACGCTTGTGTACGGCTACGTCGCTGCATACAACCCGAAGGCAGAGCGTTTCATGATTCCGCTGTTGGATGTTTTGCAATCCATTCCAGTGCTGAGCTTTTTGCCCGGAGTGATGCTGGCCATGGTCGCACTATTTCCGAGCCGCCAGTTAGGCGTTGAACTGGGAGCAATCCTCCTGATTTTTACGGGGCAGGTCTGGAACATGGCCTTCAGTTTCTATGCCTCACTGAAGAGCATTCCGCGTGAGATGCGCGAAGCAGCCAAGATATACGGATTCAGTTGGTGGCAACGCTTTACCGAGATTGAATTGCCCTTTGCCGCCATTGGCCTGGTCTGGAATTCCATGATGTCCGTGGCCGGTGGATGGTTCGCGCTGATGGCTTGCGAGATGTTCGTCCTCGGCTCGCGCGATTTTCGCTTGCCCGGCCTGGGCTCCTACCTGCAGACCGCGGCCAGCGCCGGAGACACGCGCTCTATTTTGTTGGGCGTCTTTACCATGATCGCGGTGATTGTATTGCTCGATCAATTCGTATGGAGACCGGTGATCGCGTGGGCGGAGAAGTTCAAAGTCGAGCAGGTGGAAAGCGCGGAGGTGCCCCATTCCTGGGTTCTTGACCTGATTCAACATTCGCGCAGCTTGGCTCAGCTGCGACAGAAGGCCATCTTTCCGGTTCGCGAGTCCCTGATGTCCTATTTTTCCCGGCGGCACAGAACCGATCCGGACGCCGGCGCGGGGCTGCGCTGGAAGACTTGGCTTCTCGTCATTCTGGGCATAGCGGCCTTGGGTCTCACGGGGTATGCGATGGTTCGAGTTGCGATCCTGCTCACCGGACTCAATCATTCCGAGGTGGCTGAGTTGGGACGAGGTCTTGGCGCAACATTTCTTCGCGTGATCGCGGCCCTCTTGATTGGTGCCGCCTGGACCATTCCAGTAGGTGTGAAGATTGGATTCAGCCCGCGCCTGGCTCGTGTCGCGCAACCGCTGGCTCAGATCGCGGCTTCCGTCCCGGCGAACGCGTTTTTTCCGGTCATCCTCTTGATCCTGATTCGCTTGGGCGGAGGGCTCGGCATTGGCTCCATCCTGCTGCTCTTGCTCGGAACCCAGTGGTACATTCTGTTCAACGTTATTGCTGGTGCGATGGCGATTCCCACCGATCTGAAGGAAGTCTGCTCGGTATGCCGCATCAGTGGAGTGGAACGCTGGCGAAAGCTGATTCTTCCCGGAATCTTTCCTTACCTATTGACCGGCATGGTCACGGCGTCGGGTGGTGCCTGGAATGCGAGCATCGTCGCCGAATATTTTCATTTCAAAGGGCAGACATTTTCAACCATCGGCCTCGGCTCCACGATAAGCCAGGCCACCGACACTGGAAATTACGACCTGCTGATCGCAGCCACGATCGTGATGGCAGCCATGGTCGTCACCGTGAATCGTCTGGTTTGGCGGCGGCTGTATACCCTGGGCGAAGCCCGCTTCCGTTTGGAGAGCTAGACAAAAAGGCCGGGATCTTTCGATCCCGGCTGCAGTTGGCTGGTCGCCCGGAAAAACTTGAGGCGTTTGCGCGGCGTGAGCGAAGCGGGAGTCGCGCGCCGAAATCCTGAGCGCAGCGAAGGATCTCCGATCAGCCCATGCGAATTTCCTCGTTATGCACTCCTTCTTGGACGCACAGTCAAATCCCGTACCTGAGTCAAGATGCTCGACATCTGCATCCCATTCAACTGGTTTACAAACGGCAGCATCTCCGCGATGAACGGATCCTGCATCAGCTCGCGAACTTCTTCCTGCCGATTGCGCTCACCGCCGCTGAGCAGATCAGGCACGGTAACCTCCAGCGCTCGTGCCAGCCGCTCCAGCGAGGAAAGGGTCGGAGTCGCTTTCTCGTTTTCTATCTTGGAAACGTAGGTTCGTGGTACGGACATACGCGCCGCCAGCTGCCGCTGGCTGAGTCCATTGTGCAGACGCATAGACCGGATCGACGCCGCCAGGTGCAAGTGTCCGCGACCGTGGCCGTTGGTTGGCATCATCTGGGGCGGAGGCGGAGCCGCAACCACTTCTGGTTCGTCTTCATCGAGCGAGGCGTGGCAGCGGCGGCAAAGATCGTTACTGGTACGGAATTGAACCAGTAGGCATTTATCGCAACGAACGACTTC
Source organism: Terriglobales bacterium (assembly GCA_035483835.1). Lineage (GTDB taxonomy): Bacteria > Acidobacteriota > Terriglobia > Terriglobales > Acidobacteriaceae > JABDBE01. Next base: position 4,009 of record DATHPO010000264.1, on the reverse strand, counting down.
CCTGGAATCTACTGGGGCAAGAGTAGTGGCCATCTAAGGTGTGGGAGGGCCAGAGCGGGCTTCTCCTGGAACCGAGTGAACCAAACTAGATACGGTTCCCAACCTGCAGCGTAATCTGAGGTACAACCCCTGTGGATGTCAAGCAGAATCTGGAAAGCAAACTCGAAGTATGATACCGAAGGACGAAATAAATTCTCGAAAGCAGGAGAAGGTAAATCTTAATTCAATTGCTGATCGCACGTTTCGTGGGAGGGCACGGCTTCAGACGTGCCGCAGAGGCCGCGTGAATACTGGGCTTTAGCCCCTGCGTTTAGAACTGCGATGGCATAACACGTCGCTGTAATTATCAAGGTTCAAAGGAACAAGATGACAATTGATCGCGAGTCAGCATGGTGTTTACTAACTGAGTTCACCCAGTCAGAAAGCTTGCGCAAACATGCGTTGTCGGTCGAGGCCTGCATGCGTGCGTACGCCCGAAAATTTGCGGCTGGTTCCACGGAGGAAGAAGAGCTTTGGGGTGTCGTCGGTCTCCTCCACGACTTCGATTACGAGAAGTATCCCAGCCTCGATGACCATCCATATAAAGCCAACGAGATTCTGAAAGAGCGCGGTTACCCAGACAAAATCCGTCGCGCGATCATGTCCCACGCCGAATACACCGGCGTCACTCGTGACTCTCAACTGGAAAAAGCGTTGTTCGCTTGCGACGAACTCGCGGGTTTCATCACCGCAGTCGCGCTGATCAAGCCGGGAAAGTCACTGGCCGAGGTAGACACAAAGTCCGTACGAAAGCGGATGAAAGACAAAGCTTTCGCACGCAAAGTGAATCGAGACGACATCGTCAACGGCGCCGCATCTTTGGGTGTCGATCTGGAAGAGCACATCACGTTCTGCATCGAAGCGCTAAAGCCAATCGCAGACAAGCTGGAACTGGATGGTAGGGCAGCCAGTAGCCCCTAGAACTGGTGGCGACAGCCGCCCCCGGCTGTCCAGCCGAGCGAACCTCGTCTAGTAGCGAGTTTGAGCTACCTGATCGTCTCCGCCACTTTCCCACTCGCGATCAAATCCGCAATCCGCGCAAAATCCTGATACATGACCCGGTCCTTGTCCATCGTCGCACACACCGACCGAATCGCAGCATAGGCCGCCAGTCCACGCTTGCCGGTTTTAAGCGGCGCCACGAAGTCCAGCGCCTGCGCCGCAGCCATGGCCTCGATTGCCATCGCATTGCGGGTGTTTTCGACAATCCGTTTCAATTTCAGCGCCGCAGTCATTCCCATCGAGACGAAATCCTCTTTGTTGCCCGAGGTGGTAATGGAATCCACTGACGCGGGATGCGCCAGGATTTTGTTCTCACTCACCAGCGCCGCCGCCGTGACCTGCGGCATCATGAATCCAGAATTGAGTCCCGCACCCGCAGCCAGAAACGGCGGCAAACCTTCATTCAACGCGGGATTCACCAGCCGCTCTAACCTTCGTTCCGAGATGCCGGCCAGCGCGCTGAGAGCAATTCCGAGAAAATCCAGGGCAAATGCCACAGGTTCGCCATGGAAATTCCCGCCCGAGATCACGTCCCCTTCGCCGTCTGCCTGCTTCGGATTCTTCACGAAAACCAGAGGATTATCGACCGCCGAGTTAACCTCAGTCTCCATCACTTCGCGGCAATGAGCGAGCGTGTCGCGCACGGCGCCGTGAACCTGGGGCATGCAGCGCAGAGAATACGCATCCTGCACCCGGCCGCAATCGCGATGCGATTCGCGAATCTCGCTTCCTTCGAGCATGCGCCGCAGATTTTCCGCAGTCTTTAATTGACCGGGGTGGGGGCGCGCCCCGTGAATGCGCTCATCGAAGGCCGCATCTGTACCTCGCAACGCGTCGAGTGTAAGCGCCCCGATCACGTCTGCGGTATCAACCAGTGTCTCTGCCGCGAGCAGGGCCAGGGTGCCAACCGCTAACATCCCCTGCGTTCCGTTGATCAGTGAAACAGCTTCTTTCGCTTCGAGCACCACCGGCTTAATTTGGGCCCGACGCAAAGCCTCAGCTCCTGAGATGCGAATGCCTTTGTCGTCGAGGCACTCGCCTTCACCGATCAGGGCGAGTGCAAGATGGGCCAGTGGCGCCAGATCCCCACTCGCACCCACGCTGCCCTGCGATGGGACAAACGGCATGACGCCGCGATTCAACATCTCGCAAAGTGCGTCGACGACCACAGCCCGCACGCCAGAGAATCCCTTGGAAAGGGAATTGGCGCGCAACAGCATCATGGCTCGGACCTCGGCTGCGGTCAGCGGTTCGCCCACTCCCACAGCGTGGGAGCGTACGAGGTTGACCTGCATTTCGCGAATCTGCTCGCCCGCAATGCGCACGTCGCTGAGCTTGCCCACACCAGTCGTAATCGCGTACGAAACTTTGTTGCTGGCTACCAGCGCGTCCACTACGGCGCGGGCCCGGTTCACGGCCGCGCGAGCATCTGGGTCGAGCAGCACGGGCCGATGCTCGACAGCGATTTCCCGCACCGCTTCCAAAGTAAGATCGTTGCCGTTGATGTGAAGTGCCTTCAAGGAATTTGTCGATCAGCTTTCTGGATATTTAGTTCCAGTTCTCAGATGTCGCTTTTCATCCCCATCGCTGCCCGGAACGCGATTACATATTTTTCCGGCAGCGGTACCTTCTTCATTTCCGGGTCGACCACGATGTGCGTGGTGTCCCCCTCCGCTAGCAGCGTGCCGTCGTCGGCCCGCACCAGTTCATATTCGAACTGCACTAGAGACTCACGAATATACTTCAAATGAGTGCGAACAATGACCTCGTCGTCGTAGCGAGCCGGAGCCTTGTACCGGCAGCGTGCATCGATTACGGCGATACCGCAGCCATCTTTTTGTTCCATGTCGCGATACGAAAAACCGAGCTGTCGCAGAAGTTCCACTCGGCCGATTTCGAACCACACAAAGTAATTAGCATGATAGACCACGCCCATCTGGTCCGTTTCTGCGTATCGCACTCGCATACGGGCCTCACTGATTAGGGGAGGATGGTTCGCTCCCCGGCTCATTCGCCGCTCCATTGCGGCTTGCGCTTTTCGAGAAATGATGAGATGCCTTCGCGGAAATCCTTCGTGGCACGGATGGCGGCATTCTCTCGTACCGCGGCCTGTATCTGCATATCGAGCTGAACCCGCGCGTGGTCACTCAAAAGACGTTTCGTGGATACCAACGATGCTGGGCTGTTCTCCATGAGTTGCGATGCCAGTTCCCGGGCTCGCTCGATCAATTTTTCCACAGGAGCGATTTCGTTGATGAGTCCGATACGATGGGCCTCTTCCGCTCCGACGATCTTGCCGGTAAGCAGCAGGTCTCGCGCATGTTTTTCCCCGACCTGACGCAGCAGAAACGTCGAAACGATCGCCGGTACGAATCCAATTCGAACTTCCGTGTAGCCGAACTTAGCTTCGGGCACGGCCAGTGTGAAGTCGCATAGCGTCGCGAGACCGCAGCCTCCCGCGATAGCAGCCCCGTTCACCGCGGCTATTGTCGGCATGGGAAAGTCATAGAGTGAGCGGAAGAGCCGGGCCATGATTTCAGAGTCTTTCAAGCTCTGTTCCGGCGAGCGACCCACGAGCGCCTTCAGATTGTCCAGATCCATACCCGAGCAAAATGCTTTCCCTGCTCCTGTGAGAATCAGTACACGCGCAGACGAGTTGGCAACTTCGTCAAGCACCGCCAACAGCTCCTCGATCACTTCGTAGCTGATTGCGTTGCGCTTGTCGGGACGGTTGAGCGTGATCGTGGCAATGCTACTGTCATGCGCGACGAGGAGTGTTTTGTAATCCATTTTAATCCGCTGCTGTTGAATTTCCGTACCGCGCTCCTATTTCAGTCGTCGCCCGCAGCAACACGTCGAGCGGCTTTAACGGCGGCAGATCCGCGCCCCGCGCCGTCAACGCATCGACCACCTTCTCCGTTGCAATATTGCCGACGAGAGCATCCTGAGCGAAGGGGCATCCGCCCAG
>DATHPO010000263.1:0-7549 GCA_035483835.1 Terriglobales bacterium | reverse complement strand
GTGAGCATGTCTTGTGCGGCCACGGTTTCCTGACTCATGCGCGCCGCCGTGGCCTGCACTCCCACAATCACGCAGCTTGCATTGTCCACCAGATAGTTGTCGTAGTAGCCCAGCCGAGCTGGCGTGCCGCCCTTGGTGGCGTAGGTGGAATCGGGATCGGTGGTCGACACCTGGTCTTGCTCATGCACCGGTTCTTCCACCGGGTTCTGCTGTTCCAGTTCCTGCAGATACTGTCGCACGGTGTGATGGACCTGCGCTGCTTCTCCCAACTGCTCGCGTGGAATGCGGCTCTTCTTCGCCGCATTGGCTTCCACGAAGCTGCCATCGACCGACAGGTGCTTGCCCTGCACCAATCCCACTTCCACACACTGGCGCACGATCTGTTCAAACAGCTCCTCGAATAACTTCGATTCCTGAAATCGTCCGTGCCGATTCTTGGAGAATGTAGAGTGATGCGGAATCTCCTGATCGAAGCCCAAACCGGTAAACCAGCGCCAGGCCAAGTGCATGCGCAGTTCTTCCACCAGTTTGCGCTCACTGCTAATGCCGTAGAGATAGCCGATCAGGAGGATGCGCAGCAGTAGCTCGGGATCAATCGAGGGCCGACCGGTCTCGCTGTAGCTGCCTTTCAGCCGTTCGCGTACGAAAGCAAAGCTGATGTGCTTTTCGATGAGCCGCAGTAGATGATTCTCGGGAACCTGATCTTCCAGGCGGAAGTAGTAGAACAGCGCTTCGGAACGGTCGTGTTGCCCCATCATGATCAGCAGGCCTCCGACGATCGAAATCCAACAAAGCATGGGCGGATGCTTTCTTCTAACATGCTTTTGCTGAATTCCACCTGCCAATCGCAGTGACTTTTTCAACACCCACTCTCGATTACACTTATTGAGGCCAACCCTCCACCGTCACTGTAGTAAAACTGTAGTAGTTCTATGTTCATAACCGAGCAGATTGGATCAAAACGAAGCAAATCGAGTTGCTGGTAAGTGGTTGACGAATCATGTAGAGTAGAGAATTTTCATAACGATTCAGAACTGGCTAGTGAACTTGAAAACCAAGAGCAGCGTGGCATTTGGTCTACCACGATCGACTGCAGATCGCGAATAACAAGTCAACGTATACTTTCACGAGGGCGGAACTGCCGGATGACAACACGAAAAAAGTTACACTGGACGAGTGCGTGGGCTGCGTCAACGAATCAAGTTCACGACCAGTGAGAATTCTGGGACACAACCCTTTGAAAAAGTGCCGAAATGCCCCACTACTCCTTGCCCACTACTCTTTGCCTGTTCTTAGCAAATTAAGATGTCCGCATTTTGTAGCAAGTGAAATGTCCGGTTTCAAAGTTGTGCCCTCGCCGTTTGGGTGGGGTCGTTTTTGGGGATGGGGTGCAGGGGAAGGGGGCAGTTTCCCCTTCCCCTGCTCAGCTCTGTACTAGCCTTCCTCGGCAGGGGCACCCCGGTTGCGTCATAACGACCCAGGCAGTGCGGTCCGTAGCTCAGGCTGAGAGTGCCGTCGAGGTGTTGATGCGCGAGGACGCTGCAGCCGGCGAGAGTGCCACGCCAGCGGACAGGCTCAATCTGCAGGGTACGATTCTGAAAGCTAACCGTGTGGTCGCGGTTTACCGCACGCTCGAACTGCAGCGAGAAGACCAGCTCCAAATCGCGCCGGCGACAGGGCACAAAGGCGCTGCCGCGCTCGGCCGGTGCAACCTGAAAACGGCGATTGAACTCGGCGATGTAATGTTCGCGCAGAAAGCCATTGGCGGCCTCAAGGGTGGTGCACCCCGCCAGCCGCAACTCCTGCGGCAAGCGCCCTTGCCAGGTGCCGAAGTTGCGTTCGCTGCCTCCCCGCGCCTGCGGCGAGTAGGCCGGAATCATGCGGATGCCAAGCTCGCGCAAGGCCCGTCCCACCTGGGTTAGACGATGGGGATCGACCGCTTCTCCCGCCTTCGGAGTCAACCAGAAATGGCTGCCACGGTCGCTGTACAAGGCGCAGAACAAGCCCCGGCGCTCGATCGCTTCTTTCAATCCCGCCATCACCGTCAGCGTCGATTCCTCTTCTACCAGTTGCGCGTAATAGATCTCGCTGCTGGCGTCGTCCAGAATCACCAGCAGGTCGTACCAGCGCTCGTCCTGAAACCAGCGATGCTCACTGCCGTCGATGTGCAACAGCATGCCGGGCAAAGGCCGCCGCTCGCGCCGCTGCCGATGCACCCCGCGTTTGCCTCCGCGGGCGATCAGGCCGGCTCCTTGCAGCACTCCCTTCACCCAGCTGTAACTGAGCTCGATCTGGTGCTCCGAGGTCAGCTTCTCGTGAAAGTGGCGCACGTTCAAATCGAAATACCGCTCCCGATACAACTCCAAGACTCGCTCCAACACCGCCAGCGGAACTCTTTTCGGCGACGGTTTCCCACGCCGCCGGTCGAATAGCCCGCGGAAGCCAAACTCTTCGTAGCGCTCTCGCACCCGTCGCATCTGCCGATCGCTGATGCCGATAATTTCCGCCGCCTGCCACCACGTGATCTTCTTGGCTACGGCCCGCAAAATCACTTCCTGTACTTTCATCGCCCGCTCCATCGCGGCCCTCGAGTAGCTTTCCATGCCCTGCATGGTCTCCTACTCTCGCCGCCCGCAAAGCGGACATTTCACTTGCTATCTCAACCGGACATATCATGTGCTAACGACACCCACTACTCTTTGCCTTGACAACCTGTTCTTGTGTAACTAACATGTTAGCGCTCTTCGGTGGCGCGTTTCAACAGTGCCCAACTCCCCCTTCCGACTCCGCACGATAGCGTCCCGCCGAGTGCAGATTCATCCGTTCACTCTTAAACGGACGTAATCTCAGAACGGCTGCCTGTGAGGAGGTACCCAATGAGAAGGATAAAACTGAGCGTAAATGCTCGTGCGATTTTAACCGGAATTGCGCTGCTGGTGCTCGCACCCGCTCTGCCTGCACAGAAGGTGACGACCACGGCGGGTGGATTTGTAGGTGACGGAGGCCCGGCGGTGAAGGCTAGTTTTGAAACGCCGAGCTTTGAAGTTCAGGACAAGAGTGGCAATTTATACATCAGCGACTTTACTGGCCAACGGATCCGCAAAGTGACTCCGACTGGCACGATCAGCACCTATGCCGGCACCGGCATTTCGGGCTTCAGTGGCGATGGTGGTCCGGCCCATGCCGCCAAGCTAAGCTACCCCACAGGGCTGGCTTTCGATGCCGCTGGGGACTTGATCGTCGCCGATGGCGGGAATAATCGAATCCGGATGATTGACACCACCGGAAAGATCACAACCATCGCCGGCACGGGCGCGACCGGCTATACGGGCGATGGCGGGCCTGCCATTAAGGCCACGTTTAATCAACCATGGGGGCTGACCTACGACTCGAAGGGCGACCTTTATATCATCGATCTCGGAAATTGCGCAGTCCGGTTTGTGAACACTTCCGGCATCATCAACACCTTTGCAGGAAATGGCACCTGCGGTTTTGGCGGCGATGGCGGGCCTGCGACTTCAGCCAACTTGAACTTTCCTCGAAGCATGACATTCGATTCAAGTGGGAACCTGTACATTGCCGACACTGCAAATCACCGTGTACGCGAAGTGAATACGTCCGGGACGATCAGCACATTTGCGGGCAATGGTCTGGCCGGCTTTAGTGGTGATGGCGGCGCAGCAACCCTGGCAAAGATTGGCAACCCAAAAGGCTTAGCCTTTCGCGGCGGGAAAATCTACATCGGGAATGCGGGCTTATCCCGCATTCGTACTGTGACCATCCGCACGGGAATCATCAATACCTTCGCGGGTTCCTTTCCCGGCTACGACGGGGATGGAAATGCGCTGCTTTCCTCGTTATTCGCCGGGCCCACAGGCTTGCTATTCGATGCAAAGGGCAAATTGGTGGTGGTGGATTCCCTAAATCAGCGCGTCCGACGGGCTTCGAGCGTAATGACGACAATCGCCGGCGGCGCCATCCGTGATGGGAGTGCCGCGACATCCGCCGCTCTCGTTGAGCCGGAGGCAATTGCGTTCGACAAGAGCGGCAATTACTACATAGCCGATGCCGCCGGCAATCGCATTCGCAAAGTCAGCACTAGCGGAACCATCAGCACGGTCGCGGGCACGGGAGTCAGCGGCTATAGCGGGGATGGAGGCAAGGCGACTTCCGCTACATTGTGGTATCCGCTTGGGGTCGCTCTTGATTCCAGCGGCAACCTCTACATCGCCGATGACTTCAATGGTGTGGTTCGGAAGGTGAATACTTCCGGCATTATTTCCACATTCGCAACCAACGCTGGTTTCAGCGGCCTGGGTGCGATGACCACCGATTCGTCGAACAATCTGTACGTGGTCGACCAGACCAGTTGTGTGGTTTGGGTAATCTCTCCGGCGGCTGTGGTCAACGCTATTGCCGGGACGGGTGTTTGCGGCTACAGCGGCGATGGCGGCCCTGCGATTCAGGCTGAACTGAACATCCCAGCCGGAGTGGCGATAGATAAACATGGGAACATTGCCATCGCCGACTGGGGAAATAACCGCGTGCGCGTAGTGGACAAAGCGGGAGTCATCAACACCTTTGCAGGAAATGGGACTTGTGGCTTCAGCGGAGACGGCGGGGCTGCCACTTCAGCCGAATTATGTGCGCCGATTGGAGTCGCTGTTACCTCCAAGGAAACTGTTTACATCGCCGACGAGTTCAATGTGCGCATTCGCAAGGTGGCTTCCGGCATCATCACTACTTATGCGGGAACCGGTGTGCAGGGCTACAACGGAGATGGCTTGCCTGCACTCCGCACCAATCTGGATGACCCGGTAGCAGTCGTAGTCAATTCCTCGGGAATTCCGTTCCTGGTGGACGACTTCACCATGCGAGTGCGCAAGGTCCATTAAGAAGTTCCGAATGCTTAAAACCGGTGCTGTGATAAAAACGTGATAGTTCCATGTTCAGAACGGGTCAAAACTGATCAGAACGCATCAGAACTCAGTTCTGGTAAGCGGTTGAAGGATCATGTAGAGTAGAGAATTTTCATAACGGTTCAGAACTCACCTGTGAAGGACAGCAGAAATCTCAATCGCCTCTTCGGAACGCCAACGCTGGCTAAAAAGGACTCGGCCGGATGCCGACCTGCAAGTAGCAGCTTGCCATCAAGCACGCACACCTAATCAGGGAGCAGCAAGGACCGAGCCGGAGAAAGACTAGCTCTTTGCCAGGTCAACGTCGTTGCTCCAGGACAGAGATGGAGGCCAATTCGTCGGACACTTCAGCAAGAAACACCTCGGGTCGAGAGGGGATTTGAGCGCTATGGCCTCCCTTGAAAAGAGCCGTAACTCACTGCAAACAGGGGGTTGGCGTAGAGCCTCTTTTCATGCTTCGTTGTGACCGGAGTCCGGTCATGCTGACCTGGTTACATCATCTAGCTTCGCTTGGCGATGGTTTGTCGTAGATTGTTGGCGGCCGACCAAAGCATTCTTGACCCGTGAATCCTTGCGAATCAAGACCAACGCTGATCTATACTACCTTGCCAGGTTTGCCAGGAGTTTGCACTATGCGAAGCAAGTCATTGATGTTCCTTCTGACTACCGTCCTTCTGTTGAGCACTGGGTTTGCGGCGAAGAAGGTGAACATTCCCCGCAGGCAGAACGTTGTTTTCAAGACCCTGTACCGGTTCACGGGCGGATCTGACGGAGGCGACCCCTTCCGCAGAATGTCTCTGGACGGCCAGGGCAACCTGTATGGCATGGTGGATGGTGGTGGGATGTACAACAATGGCGGCGTGTTCAAGCTCATCAATAACAACGGCAGTTACAGCTTCGTTCTCCTCCACAGCTTCAATAGCGCTGAAGGTAGACCGAGTTTCAATGAGCTTACCCTCAGCCGGGGTACCGTATACGGCGCGACCCAGTACGGCGGCCCAAACGGATGCGGCAATCTTTTTTCGATGCGAAACGACGGAAGTAAGTTCACGATTCTCTACGAGTTTTGCAGCAGCGACACTGACGGCGCCTACCCTGTGGGTCGCATGGCAATAGACAACGCTGGCAACGTGTATGGCACAACAAACTTGGGCGGCCTATACCATTTTGGGACGGTGTTTGAGTACTCGGGGGGGACCCTTACCAGGCTTACCGATTTCGATAGCACCGACAGTGGAGGGTACTATCCCGGCGCTGGCGTGAGGTTGGATCAGAGCGGAAATCTCTGGGGCACAAACACTTTCGGCGGATCGGGTGGAGATGGCACGGTATTCGAGTTGACACCCAACGGCGGAGGCGGGTGGAATCTCAATACGATTCATAGCTTCTCCGGCGGCGACGGTGATTTTCCGGCGCATAGCCGGCTGGCCTTCTTTAAGGACAGTAACATTTTCGGTACCACCGATTTCGGCGGTAAAGGGTATGGAGTCGTCTACGAACTGCAAAGGAACAACAACTACAAGGAAGTAATTGTCCACAGCTTCACCGGTCAGAGCGATGGTGCTGATCCCGACGGTCAACTTCGTCGGGCTGACAACAATCATATTTTTGGTACTGCTCAGAACGGAGGCGATCAATCGTGTGCCGGAGGCTGTGGAGTTGTTTTTGAACTAACGCGCACGAGCAATGGTTGGCGTGAGATCGTTCTGCATACCTTCGATCGCATCTCCGGATGCTTTCCCAGTTCCGGCGTTGTCTTGGACACGAAAGGTAACGCCTTCGGAACTACGATGGACTGCAATGACAACGGTACTGTTTTTGAGATCTCGGGCCTCCAGTAGCAATTGCGTACAAATCTGCTGTTCGTGGAAATCAAGACTATCCAGGACTTGGTGAACCGCCGAAGTCGTGTTTACAACCCGCGACGACCAATTGCTTCCTAACCGACGGCGATTCTCACTTGATTGTTGGCGATAAATCGCGATTTCACTCATCGATTCGTTCCACTCCTCCGGGTCCAGAAGAAGTGTTGCTCGAAAGAACGATTCTAGCAATCATCGCTGGGGTTGACGTGCCCCCATTTACTGTACCAATCCCAATGTGAGTCCTCGGTTGATTTTTGGTTTCAGCGGGGATGAGGTCTGGAGCAGGGGACGGCGTTTGAGTCCCCTGCTCCAGCAGCTCTGTACTAGCCTTCCTCATGACCTCATCTCCCCTGCGGTCCGTGCAAATTCTGCGGGCGGCAAGTAGTGCAACGAACTGTGCGGACGTTGTTCGTTGTAATCTTGCCGCCAAGTTTCGATCTTTCGCCGTGCATCGCGGAGGCTGGTGAACCAGTTCGCATTCAGACATTCATCGCGCAGTCGTCCGTTGAAGCTTTCGATGTAGGCATTCTGCGCGGGCTTGCCTGGTTGAATGAACTCCAGCCGCACCCCGCGTTCTTCGCTCCAGGCGGCCAACACCCGTCCACGAAACTCCGGTCCGTTGTCGACAACAATCGCGTCCGGCAGTCCACGCTCACTCGCAATCCGATCCAGCACTCGCCGCACACGGAGTCCACCCAGCGAGGTATCGACCTCGATCGCCCGGCACTCCGGTGAAGATTACGGTGACTACCAGCGGCCCAAGCG
>DATHPO010000262.1:0-2444 GCA_035483835.1 Terriglobales bacterium | reverse complement strand
CTAGGCACAGAGGTGAGCTTTGACGTGAACGACCTGATGATACGCGGTAAAGGGATACGCGGCATTCTTGAGGGTGAGAGCGTTCCCGACATTTTTATCCCGCAGCTCATCGAACTCAACGCGCAGGGGCGCTTCCCGTTCGAGAAACTGGTGAAGTTTTACAGCCTCGATCAAATCAATCAAGCTGCGCAAGACAGCGAAAATGGCGGCACGATTAAGCCCATCATTCGCCTAACGTAAACGTAAGCCGCTCCCTGCACGCCGCCGCAGGCTCTATGGCGTCCCGTACCTTGATGCTCCGCCTGCGCTTGCCATCGACATAGTTCTTGTGCATAATTGAGTATGCACTCGGTAATAGAGAGGCTCTGTGGCGCGCCCTAAAAGCGAAGACAAACGAAATGCGATCCTCGACGCCGCCACCCGCCTGTTTGCGGAGCGGGGTCTTACCGCTGCCCCAACGTCAGAGATATCAAAACAGGCTGGCGTCGCCGAAGGAACCCTGTTTACGTACTTCAAGACCAAGGATGATCTGATCAACGCCCTTTACCGGGAGATCAAGCTGGAACTCGCAGACACCATGATGTCGGATTTCCCCCGGAAGAAGAATATTCGTGCCAAGCTGCGACATGTTTGGGATCGCTATGTGAATTGGGGTATCGCGAACTCCAGGCAGCGCAAGGTGCTGGCGCAACTAACTGTTTCCGAGGTACTCACCAAAGTGTCCAGAGACGCCGGCAGCGCGCCGTTCGTCGAGTTCCAAATCATGATTCGTGACGCGATTGAGCAGCGGGTCTTTCGCAATGATGTCCCGGTGGAACTGATCTCGAAGTCGTTATCAGCCTTGGTTGAGGCGACGATAGATCTTACGGTGTCGAACCGATCCAAAGCGAAACAATACCGCGATAGCGGCTTTCAAATGTTCTGGGCTGGCATAACCAAGTAACGAGCCGCTGCATCTCATAAATGAGTGAGTAATCACAATAGACTCGTTCGCGAATCCAGCTGGCCGAGTCTAAGCGCACGGAGTCTATCTAAGAAGGAGAACGGAGGATTTTCATGTCAAAGGCCTGGTTGATTACGGGAAGTGGAAACGGGTTGGGGAGGGACATCGCCGAGGCGGCGCTGGCCGCAGGCGACAGCGTGATCGCTGGGGCGCGCCGGACGGAAGAACTGGCACCTCTGGTGGCGCAATACGGCGAGCGGGTGAAACCCGTGAAACTGGAAGTGCGAGACGAAGCCGCCGCAAAAGCGGCAGTGCAGTTGGCAGTGGATACATTCGGGCGGCTGGACGTGCTCGTCAACAATGCTGGTTACGGGCAGATTGCGCCTTTCGAGCAAATGAGTACAGTGGATTTCCAGGCCGTCGTGGACACGTGCTTTTATGGCGTGGTGTACACCACGCGCGCCGCCGTGCCGGTGATGCGCACGCAGAAGAGCGGTCGCATCTTTCAGGTGTCTTCGGTCGGTGGTCGCATCGCGGTTCCTGGCAATACTCCGTATCACGCGGCGAAGTGGGCTGTCGGCGGTTTCAGCGACTCGCTGGCGATGGAAATCGCGCCGTTCGGTGTAAAGATCTGCACGCTAGAGCCGGGAGGCATTCGGACCAACTGGGCACGGCGCGCGGGTGAGAATATGCCGGACCTGCTGCCGGACTACGAGGCCTCGGTCGGTTCGATGCACAAGATATTGCGAGGACTCGAAGGGCGTGCGGAAGGCGATCCGCGGAAGATCGCCGATGTCATCGTGCAACTGGCGAACAGCGACGAGGTGCCCGTGCGGCTGATCCTCGGTGTCGATGCGGAAAAGCGCGTGCAACAAGCGGAAGCTGCGCGAGCGAGCGAGGCCGAAAAATGGCGACATCTTACTGTTTCAACGGTCTTTGAAGATGGGCGCTTCGACAGCCGATTGTATCTGGGAAAAAGCGGAACCAATTCCTGAGTTGCTGAATCCCGAAAGGAACACGATTATGAAATACAGATTACTCGGCAAGAGCGGACTTCGGGTCTCCGAAGCGTCGCTAGGCACCATGACTTTCGGCGACGAATGGGGATGGGGATCACCTAAGGCTGAAGCGCAGAAAATCTATGAGACCTACCGCGAGGCAGGCGGAAACTTCATTGACACTGCAAATTTCTACACCAACGGCACGAGCGAGAAATTCCTGGGTGAGTTCATTCAGGGACATCGCGAGAGCGTCGTTCTAGCCACGAAGTACTCCAACGCCGCGCCAGGCAATGATCCGAATGCGGCGGGCAATCACCGCAAGAGCATGATGCAGGCAGTGGAAGCCAGTCTCAAGCGATTGCAAACCGACTACATCGACCTGTACTGGGTGCACATCTGGGACGGGATCACGCCTGTGGAAGAAGTCATGCGCGGTCTGGACGACTTGGTTCGCCAGGGCAAGGTTCTTTACGTCGGCATCTCGGACGCTCCCGCCTGGT
>DATHPO010000261.1:0-24619 GCA_035483835.1 Terriglobales bacterium | reverse complement strand
AGCAGGGCGAGCTTCATACTGCCACCTCCAGCGTCGTGTCCGCGAGGAACCGATTGGCTTTCATGGCTTCTCTGTGAACTTCCTCGAAGGACGGGATGCTGTCGTCCCACTCGAGCAGTGTCGCAGTATGGCCAGCGCGTTTAATGGCATGCTCGTAGAGTCTCCACACGGGATCGAGCACCGGATGGTCGTGCGTATCGAGGATGTATTTTTTGAATTTCGAATGACCAGCAATATGGATTTGCGCCACGCGCTCTGCGGGAACACTGTTCATATAAGTCAAAGGATTAAAGTTGTGATTTTGCGATGAGACGTAGATATTGTTCACATCAAGGAGGATGCCGCAGTCAGCTTGCTCAACTACCTCATTTAAGAACTCCCATTCGGTCATTTCCGAAACATGATACTCAGCATAGCTGCTGACATTTTCCACAGCAATGGGAACTTCGAGAAAGTCCCGCGCCTCTCTGACTTTTTGCGCGGTAAGGCGAGCTGCTTCGAACGTATAAGGCATGGGAAGGAGGTCGTGCGTGTAGCGTCCATCGACGCTGCCCCAGCAGAGGTGGTCGGAAAGCCACGGAGTCTTCGTGCGCTTCACCAGTTCTTTCAACCGGCGGAGGTGTTCACGGTTGGACTTTTCCTCCGAGCCGAAATACATGGAAACCCCATGCTGCACAACTTTGTACTGTTCAAGAATCTGATCGAGGATGTGCGGCGGCCGTCCACCGTCGATCATGAAATTTTCGGAGATGATCTCAAACCAGTCGACAACGGGTTTGCGAGAAAGAATATGCTCGTAATGCGGAGCGCGGAGCCCAATTCCAATCCCGTAATCTGTAAACCCATTAAAGCAATCTCCAGGCATCTTTTTTTTAACTCCTTTGGCGAAGAAAAGAGGGCCAGGATAATTCTCCCAACCCTCCACATCGGACTGCGCCTGATTTGAAACTACTCCTGAGGCGGCTTGGAGCCATCGGTGGCGCAACCACCCTTGCCCTTGCAGGTGTTCTTGCCTTTGCAGCCATTGTCGCTAGCTTTGCAACCACCCTTGCCCTTGCAAGAGTTCTGGCCTTTACAAGCGTGCTTTTCCTTGACCTTCTTGTCGTCCTTCTTGTCCTGGCCCTGGTCCTGATCCTGCGCGCTGAAAGAAGTCTTCAGCGAAGGAAGCAGGGTCGAAGCCTTAACTGCTGCTCCGGTTCCGGCGAACAATCCCGCGAACGCCGCACCAGCGAGCAAGGCCTTTGTCGTCTTCGTCATATGAAAAGTCTCCTGTCGATTAGAATGAGATGCGAAACACCATCCGGACACTCTTTCCTCCTCGAAGATCGCGAATCTCGCTGCCTGGTTCACCAAACTGGCCCTTTGCTGCGATTTCGAGGCGGCCTTGAACGCCCTGACAAACGTGTTCCGTCCACTGAATGAGAGTCACGAGGCGACTAAAGGTTTCGAGATTTTCAGCACGAACATGAATTGGATTTGAGACTCCGCAAGGACGGGACGGCCGGCTGATGGCTGCTACCACGGGTTTAAGAACCCTAACGGCTGGGCGCGTAATAGCCTGTGTTCGAGTACGAAGTGAGAGGGGGAAGCCCCTTGGGGGTGCGCAGCTGGATCTTGATCTTCCGCCAGCGAGCGTCGTGGGCCTTATTGCTTGGGCGGTATCCCAAGATATATTGATTGCGCAGCTCCGTGCCGATCTTTGCCGCGATGTCCGGCAAGTCGTTTAGATTTTCTACGGTGAAGGATCGCCCACCACTTAATTCGGTCATTTCGCTGAGCAACGAGGGCCCCAAGAGTTCCTCCGGCGTTCGGCCGCGATATTCGGGCGGTTCAAAGATGCCGATCGAGTAGAGCTGAGTATCCGCCTCGCGTACCTGTCGCTTGATATCTTTTTCGCTGAACCGGCTACTATTGTCGCCGCCGTCGGAAATAATCAGCAAAGCGCGTTTCCCATACTGCGCGCCTCGCATCTGAGTGAGACCCAGATAGATGGCATCGAGTAATGCAGTGCGCCCCTTCGCAGTGGCTGAGAGCATGCGGGCCTGCAAGTCTTCGACGTTATTGGTGAACGGACTGAGACGAATGGACGCGGAACTCCGCCAGCGTTGTTAAAGAAGTCGTTGGCGCTTAAAGCTCGACCCGTCCAGTTGTAAATCGCATCTCCATGGAAGGCGTTTGTCCCGGACTTTGTGCTGTAGTCGATCTGGGCCCCTGCTTGCCGGCCATACTGTCCCGTATAGCCGTTAACGACTACGGCCACTTCTTCTACTTCGTTGGAACCGAGCAGAAGGTTGCTTGCGCCTGAGTTATTGAGGTTGAGGAACGGGTCATTGTAGTCGTTGCCGTTCACCGTGAACAGGTTGGACGTGCCCGGTAGCCCGAATGCGCTGAAGTTACCGAACCCGCCGCCGCTGGAAGTGTTGCCCGTAATGCCCGGCGTAAGGATGGCGTTGTAGGTGATGTCGCCGCCAGGATTCGGAATGTTTGCGATTTCACGATTCGAAACGTTCGCCGTGATATTCGCATCTTCTGTTTGAAGGAGTGTTCCGCCGGCTGTTACCTCGATGTTCGCCGTGGCCTTTTCGATGTCGATCTTTAGGTTGGCTGTAACTGTTTGGCCCAGAAGCACTCGCACGCTTTGATTCAGTGGGCTGAAACCTGTTTGTGCCACAGTCAAGGTGTACTCACCAGGCTTAAGGAATGAAAACAGATAGATTCCCGAATCGTTCGTGGTAGCGGTGTTGGTGTCGCCAGTGGCAGGGTTCTTGAGAGTCACGGTGGCATGGGCAACGACCCCGCCCGAGGGATCGGTAACGGTGCCTGTAACGCCCCCGGTCACGATGTTTTGGGCTGCCAACAAATCTGGACTGGCAATCAGGGCCAGCACCAGCGCTGCTCCAGCGATGGAAAATGAAAACTTAGCTCTATCCAGGATCTTAGTCCTCTTAAAATTTCCGTCTTGGGCCCGCAGGCCGACCGGAATATGAATCGCGAAGGACAACGCAGCGCGGACAGCTTCTGTCAATTTTTTCATCTTGCACATCCCCCTAATTGTGATTTACAGCCAGCTACAACCACACCCTTTAGAAAATCTCCGGAACACTTCTAGGAAACGTCCAAGCGATAGGACTAACGAGTGTGCAAAAAGTTTCAGAGAATAAATTTATCTTTGCGTTAGATAAAATCAGAGGAACACAAATGCCAATTGCGGACGCGCTGCGCATACGCGAACAGGCAAACAGGTATGCATAACTAAAATGGTGGACTAGTGTGCGGAATTCTCGAGATAGTTGCAGTGCCAGCGATCACACTTCGGCAGCTCTGCGCGGGTGGAACTTCGCACTTTGAGTGGGCTACTTCATGTCTTTCAAGGACGCATCCAGAATGGACGAGATTGCAGACTCCTCGACTTCGCCAGCTGAGTTGTAGACTGGTTTTCCCGATGCATCGAGAACGGTCACATGCGGGATATATCCCCGATAATAGGATTTCACCAACTCCTGCTGCTGGGCTGTCCGCTTGACATCCAGATCGATCACCACGAACTGCACGCGGCCCTTATACTTTTGATAGAGGTCCACGGTGCGGCGAGCCTGGCGCTTGGAATTGAAACAACCCTCGCCATAGATAATTATGTAATTCGGCTTTCCTGCAGAGGTCGCTTCGTCCATGTGATCCCAGCTAATGAGCGGCTCATCGAGGCTGTCGCTCGAATAGTCGAGTCTCGGATTCAGACGGAGGTTCTCGCTGGCGCCGAGTGGAAGGACGTTCCCTGCGAGAAACGCAAGAGACAGGGCTACTGTCGCGACTCTATTCATGGATCTGAATTCCTTCCTGCTTCCTCACGTCGAAACCGGCCTGCTCCACTACTTCACGCTGCTCGCGAAACATGTGAAGGGCGCCCTTCATCATCTCTTGCAGTGACGGTTTTCCAGCCTGGGACTTCGCGGGGAAATATCCCCCGCCAAAATAGAGCTTTCCGGATGGACTGAGAAATGCCGTCAGCGGCAGACCGACCGGCAAATTCATGAACGCTTGCGCCCGCTGCAGGCGAGCCGCAATTTCTGGCTGCGAATCGAAATCAACCTTAACGGCTACAAAATGGTCATTAATAAATTTTGCGAGTTCCGGCTGGCTGTAACTCTCTCGATCCATCTGCGAACAATATGGACACCACCCCGCTCCCAAGTCGAGAAGAATTGGCCGGTCGAGAGCTTTGGCTTTTTTGAATGCTCTCTCCCCACGGATACCAATCGACCAGCTCCTGGCTCGCGCGCTGAAGATAGGGAGAACTGCTCCCCTTCAGATGATTCGACCTTGCGGCTCCCGGCGCGGCCATCGAACTCGCCGCGCCAGCAGCCATCAAGGCGCACAGGAGGGTGGAGACCATGTGAAGCAATCTGCGCATTTCAGAGAATGAGACTCCATCTGATTCAAAAAGTTTCAGCCTTCGGGATCAAATACCAATCCGCGGGGGTCTACCCTTTTTTCTCTGGCCTGCGCTTCCCGATGCAGATAGGACAGGGCGAATAGCCTTCGCGAATAGCTTCCTCGACTGAGATAAATTTCAGTTTGCCATGCAAATAGGGACAACTAGGAATGTGAAAGATTTTGTTATTTGCATCCAGAGAGATCGCTACAAGTCCCTTAACCGCAGGCGAATCAGGAGAGCCCGTCGGACTCTGGTGTTCGAGCCCGGGCAGGATAAATCGTTTCGCTGAGAATAAAGCGAAGCCCAACGGCACTGCCGCAGCCGACGCCAAGGCCCAAGCAAGAACCGCACGCCGCGAGGGGTGGAATCTTTCATCCGCTCCTTGGTTCAGTTTCTGGTTCAGCCTAGCGCGCAGACGATCGTGAAACCCCTTGGAGGGCGCCAAAACCCGTTCATCGCGATATAGACGAATAACGTTGCAGGTTCCTTCAAGGACTGCGGCACAGTGCCGGCATTTTGCGAAATGCTCTTCGAGCGCAGCCCTCTGCTTCTGATCTAGCTCATCATCCACATAGTCCGAGATGTCCCGCCAAACTTCTTCACAAGTTATTCCCATGGATTCCTTGCCTCTTTGAATGCTAACCCCACCTCGCCACCCTGTTGCAGCCCCGGGGACAGAATATCTCTCAACATCAAACGAGCGCGTCGAAGGCGCGTTTTTACGGCTCCGCGTGTAATTCCCAAGATGTTGGCAGTTTCCGTGATGCTCAGTTCGTTCACATCGCGGAGAATAAAAGCCAACCGGTAGTGCTCTTCGAGTAAGGCCAAAGCCTTGGCCAGGGCGTTACGAATCTCTGAACGCTCCAACGCCTCTGAAGGAATCTCGCGCCAATCGGCAAAATCCTTTGGGACATATGCTCCGTCGTCATCAGCCCCTTTTGTCAACGAAAACATAATTCCGTGCCTCAGCTTCCGTTTGCGCATCCTTGCTTCATTGATAGCAATCTGAATCAGCCACGTCCCAAACGCCGACTCCCGCCGAAACTGACGAAGGCGTGCCAGAGCTTTCAGCAGTACATCCTGGGTCACATCTTCGGCATCCTCTTTGCTTCCCAGCATCGAGATCAGTGTCGCGTAGACCGTCCGTTGATATGGCCGGATGAGCTCAAGGAATAAATCCTTCTCGCCCTCCTGAATTCTTCTGATCAAGACCTCTTCATTCGCTCGGATCCGGTCGTTTCGCGTTTCATTTTCTGCGCAATTTGTCGTTGCGCTTACAGGCATGCGCCTTTCCGCGAAGACACTTCCGCCGAGGTTGCAATCAGCCAACGAAGTGGGGCCTGGTAGTTTTCCGCTCAAGTCAGACGCAATCTCTTTTGCCAAGCAAAGCCTTTGCTTTCTTGCACTACCCGTTCACACACTTCCTCAAAACTCTGTGTCCGCACAGAGGTCCTGGTCGGTCTGCGCGCGAGCAGAGCTCTATAACGCAGCAAACGGATCGCGGTTTGAGACGCGCCCCTTGCTTCAGGTCTCCACTGAATAGGCGCCCTGAAATGAGATTCCCGTCTGGCGAAAGAGTTTCCGAGGAGAGATCGAATTCATCGGCGCTTAGGGAGCAGCCCTGACTGGATCGGAAGTCAACGCATGCTGAGGGCTCCAATTAGGGCCTCAGAACCTGATCAATAATCCGCCGGTGAACGCCAGATTATTCTGAAGATTGCCGGTGACTTTTAGATTGTAGTTAGGCAGCCCCGAATAGAAGTCACGCACTTCGATCCGGAAGCCGATGGGTATTCTGAGGACGTGGATGACCGTTCGAGTGTCAACCCCGCCACCAAACACAAAAGTTCCGGTATTTGTACCCGGCTTAAACGATGGCGCGGTAGCAGGTGCCTTCTCAAGGAAGCGCGCATATCCGCCACCAAATGACAACCAGGGAGAAAAAACACCGTTCGAATGGAATTTCACTCGAACGTGGGGAGTGAGAAAAATAACGGCATATTGATCGATCGAGTTCTGGGACTGCGGACTGAGCTTCACATCAAACGGAGATGCCAGAAAATCAACGCCGCCGCCAATTGCGACTCTCTGCTTCTGGACAACAACGCGATCGTACTCGGCCCCTAACGTCAAACTTGGATTGAATGTTATATCCCGGTTGGGGAGAACCGTGCCATCAGGTCCGGTAAAGCTCGTCCCAGGGGACAGAGTTTGGCCAGGTCCTACGATCCCCCCAATGACGAGGCCGACTTCATTCTTTGCCTGTGCCAGGGCTGGGACGGACCAAAAACCAACTGCCAGGAACAATGCGATCAACGACTTCACATTGTTCTTCTGTGCTTTCTCCGGTGAAACGGCAACACCTGGCGCAGTGACGAAACGGCTCAGGGCTTGCACAATAGATCGTCCAACACGCATAAAATTCACTTGAGATCTCTCCCTTAGAATAGCTTCTTGATTGCAGACAGTGAGATGGGCTTGTCGCCGCAAAGTTTCCAGCATTTGGCATAACCAGCTTATCGGCCGGCGACAGGCCACTGAGAAGTCGCGGTAATGCCACGCCGGAATCGAAATGGAGTCAGCTCCGTGATTTCGAAACCAGTGTGAAACCTTTGGCCTGCTCGACAATCTCATTAACTGGCGAATCCTCGGCGGCAAGAGCCGAACAGGCACTGCGATCCTCTTCGGGGGGCTCCCCCTCCTTGCAGTGCTCGCCGCTTAAAATCTCGCCCTGATAGGAGCATCGAATGGGAAACGTAAAGCTAGTGGTCATATACCCGCAGCCGAAAGACATTGATGCCTTCGAAAAGGTTTATCAGAACGAGCATGTACCGCTGGCGGTCGCGAAACTAGGTGGCAAGAGCAAGATTGTCGCAACAAAGATATTGGGTTCGCCCCAAGGGACTCCTCCTTTCTACCGTGTCGCAGAGGTTTACTTTCCATCGATGCAAGCACTGGAGGAGTGCGCCGCGTCGGACGGCTGCAAACAAGCCCTCGCACACGCCGTGAAGATTTCTTCCGGTGGGAAGCCAATTTTCCTGGTAGCCGAAGAAGAGACTTTCACGTTCACCCAAACAGCGGCTGGTTAATCTGATCGACCGGTTGACCTGGGTCAGCAGGGGATGCAGCTCCACGACTCTAGGAATCCCGCGGTGAAACTCAATCGGTTACGGAGAAGGATGATGCGTTTCAGTCTTATAGTTAGTACATTGATTGCATTTTCGATTCTAGCGGGCGTTTCAGTTCGATATATTCATGCTGCGAGCCCATCCTCGATGCCGAGCAGCGATGACGCCCCGCGGACTCCGGTGCTAATGGAATTGTTTACTTCCGAGGGTTGTTCGAGCTGTCCTCCCGCCGATGCTCTGTTAGAAAAGCTCGACCGTTCCCAGCCAATCAGCGGCGCGCAACTCATCGTTCTCAGTGAACACGTGGACTACTGGGACGATATCGGATGGAAGGATCCCTATTCTTCACACGAATACAGCGAGCGGCAAAGCGCCTACGCGGCGCAGTTCGGCCGCGGGGGAATTTACACGCCACAGATGGTCGTTGACGGACATTACGAGCTCGTCGGCAGTGACGAGCGGCAGGCGATCCGAGCGGTCGAAAATGCGGTGAAGCTCGAAAAGATACAAGTAATGCTTTCTGTGTTTCACGTTGAAGAACCCAATAAGCTCGGCGTGCGTGTCGAGACCGGTCCACTGCCTTCGTCCCTTGCAGCGAAATCGGCGAACGTTTTCCTGGCGGTAGCTGATGAGAGCGATGAGTCACACGTGATCCGTGGAGAGAACGCTGGCAGAACTCTGAAACACGTGGCCGTCTTGCGGGATCTTGTCCCTGTCGGAAAAGTCGGCAGAACCGAAAACTTTTCGCGGAATGTGACGCTCGATCTCGATGCCGGGAATCGACGGGACCTGAGGATCGTGGGAATCATACAAGAACCGGATGCAGGCAGGGTCTTGGGAGCGGGCTCCGTCCGGCTTTCTAATTAGCTTCGCGCAACCATTTTGATTTAGCGACGGTTAGTTCGCTTGCAACGCCAAAGGAACGAAATCGAATCTGGAGCAGATATGAAACTTGTGATTTGCATCCTTTTCCTCGTCGGACTCTTCGTAATACCAAGCGGGCAAGAAAGGCCAGGCACTGACCACGGCACTACTCCGTCAGTTGGCCTGGGAGTTGGCAAGCAGGCGCCGGCCTTCGCCCTCCCCGATCAGTTCGGTCACGAACAATCCAATGAGACACTCAAGGGATCAAAGGGCACTATTCTCCTCTTCTTCCGTTCTGCCGACTGGTGACCCTTCTGCAAAGCGCAGCTCGTGCAGCTGCAAAACGCAAAACAGAGATTTGAGGCGCAAGGACTTAAACTGGCCGCGATTAGCTACGACAGTCCGGCTATCCTCAAGGACTTCTCTGACCGGCATGGAATCCAGTTTCCCCTCTTGGGTGACCCAGATTCCAAGACCATTCGCAGCTTCCAAGTGCTCAACACGGAGGCGAAAGGAATGACCAAAGGGATGGCCTACCCTGGATTCTTCTTCGTCGATTCCAGTGGGGTTATTCGCGAAAAATATTTCACAGCAAAATACACTGACCGATTGACTGCGAACAATGTTATTGCAAAGCTCTTTCCGGAGTTGAGCGCCGAAGTGAGCCAGAATATCGAGGCTCCTCACCTTCGGATCACCCTCGCACAATCCGATCGGAGCGTAATACCCGGCGGCCGGGTCAGCCTCATAGCCGAAATCGAGCTTCCTCCGGATGTACACGTCTATTCTCCCGGAGTGCACGGGTATAAGCCCATTCAGCTCAACGTGCAGGAGGTTCCCGGAGTCGAATTCCAGCCTGTCATTTACCCAAACTCGCAGGTACTCTACTTGGAAGCCATCCAGGAACAAGTCTCGGTCTTCGAAGGAAACTTTCGCATCACGCAGGATGTTACTGTAACTCCGTCCAAGACTCGCGATGCGGTCCGCTCCTTGGTCTCCGCGCAAAGGACGATTTCGATTACCGGGGAACTGAAGTATCAGGCTTGTGACAAAATGGTTTGCTACCCTCCAGCGTCTGTGCCGGTGAGATGGGAGTTACAGGTTCTTCCTCTTGACCTCAAACGATCTCCGGAGGCCATTCAGCACAAGTAGTCGATCGAATGATGAAATGGGACCAATTCGTAAGCTTTGAAAGGAGAAAGCCATGAGTGATGTCGTTTATGTTTCGAGATCGCGCATCGAGCGAAAGTACGGACCTCTCCGCATCGCGTATCTGCCCGGCGAGTCACAGCCAGTGATTTTCAGCGTTCACGGAGCCATTGCTAAGCACTACAAAATTGACCCAGCACAGTTGAAAGAATCGCACTCCTCGACCATCGACTACGTCATTTCCGCAACCGCTGGTTGAATGATGGGTACCTTCGGAGGTGCGCTGGAGGCGCGCCAAATCGATGCCAGCAACGGAAAGCTAACCGCGGATGTGACTGGAGAGGTCGAAACGGAGGAGGATGTGCTGGTGATCCGCCGAATCCATGTAGTGATGCGCCTGGTGGCCTCACACGATGTCAAGGAGACAGTAGAGAGAGTGCACGGCATTTACGCCATGCGCTGCCCTCTATACCGAACATTGCGCAATACGATCCAGCTCACCTCCTCATTTGAGCTTGGCTTGCCGGAAGGAACGAGTCAGGCGACCGTCTAATATACGCCCGGCGCAGTTGTGATTACGTGGCTGACGGTCAGTCCCGCCGCTGAACCAACGGGCCGGTAATGGAGAACCCAGAATTGACTAAGGCAGCGCCAAAGTGGAAGGTGAGGAGGCTGTCGCTCATGAACTTTAGGAAATCCGAATTACTCGCTTCTGCGCAGGCTCCCAACCCGGCTTCGCGAGATGAGACGGCACGGAGAAGGGAAAAGGCGCGGAAGATCTGCTTTGTCGAAACGGACCAGCGTAAGGTTCCACAGTGCGAAGCCAGAGACGTACACTCGCCATTCGTTCATCCGCGCCGGCCGATGGTGGGCAATGAGCTTTCTTAGCGAAGTGCGACTGGAAGACCAATTCGGGCCCTTTGTCATGTTTCAAGAGGCCCTTGGATTCGTGCCTAATCTTGTTCGCGCGCAGACTTTGTTACCTCGTGTCGTCGAGGCCCAGGCAAAACTTGAGCGTGCCATCAGGTTACATGAAGGAGCGATTCCCCGAGTACAAAGGGAACGAATCCTTCTAAGCGTTGCAGCTGACCGTCACGACGCGTATTGCGTTGCGTTGGACAGTAAGGTCCTTTCTTCGCTTGGCGTCTCGGATAGCGAAGTCCATGACCTCTTGAACGACTCCCGGCATGCGGACCTCTCGGCGTCAGACTTTGCGTTGCTCCAATTTTGTCTCAAACTAAGCCGCTATGCTCCTTCGGTGCGCTCGGAAGACATCGAAGCGCTGCGGGCATGCGGATTCGACGACGAGTCGATACTCGAAGCCGTCGTCGTGACGGCTTTGGCCATCTACCGCTGCACGCTTTCCGTGGGTTTGGGACCAGAGCCAGATTTCGGATCGCGGAATCTCGCTTCGACGAAGACCTATCCGCCCCATGATCGAGCGCTCCCTGGCCTCTTGCCCCACATTCATGAGGCGGCACGCAGAAAAGGGCCCTACGTACCCGCTCCATATTTAAGTCCCCAGACATTTGCACCTTTTTCCGTTGTTCGGAAGAGTCACGGATTCATACCGAACTTTTTCCGCGCTCAGACGTTGCGGCCCGACTTGCTGGAAGCCGAGCTGGAGGCTGTGGACAGAATTCTGCTACCTGAAGATGCCCTGACACGAGTGCAAAAAGAATGCATACTGCTTGCTGTATCGGCAGCAAATCTCAACTCTTATTGCGTTGCAGTGCATTGCAACATGTTGCGAGGCTTGGGTATGCCCTCGGAGGATGGTGACCAGATTGCGGTGAACCATCATGAGTCCGGTCTTACGGAGCCTGACAAAGCACTGCTAGACTTCGCTGTCAAATTGGGGACAGGTGTTTCAGAGTTTTCCCGGGAGGACGTCGTCAAACTTCAAGTACTTGGGTTCTCCGAGAAACAGATTTTGGAATGCGAGGTGGTCACAGCTCTCAATAATTTCGCGAATACCCTCCAAATGGGGATCGGAATTGAGCCCGATTTTGAGCCACCTTCTATCTTTGAAGAAAATAAAGTGAATCTTCCTGGCACCACCCAGACTCCTATCCAGGCTGGGGGCGCTGTGCGTCTCGTCGAAACACTCCAGGACGCGGACGCTGGATTGGTTGCCCAAGCGCAGAGTGGGGAGCTGGAGGCTTTCGAAGCATTGGTTCGCCGCCATACCCAGTTAATTTATCGCACTCTGACAGCAATCCTGGGCAACCCAGCCGAAGCGCAAGATGCCATGCAGGATACTCTCTTGAGTGCGTTCAAGCACATTGGCGGATTCCAGGGCCGCTCGAAGTTTTCGACCTGGTTTGTGAGTATCGCAAGAAATACGGCGCTTAAACGATTGCGACGCGGAAAACTTTTTGAGAGCCTAGATGAAGATGAGTACGACGAAGAGCGGGAATCTCGCCCTCGTCAGGTTAGGGCCTGGCAGGACAACCCAGAGCAGTGCTGTTCGAAATCGGAAATGAGGCAGCTCGTTGAAAAGGGGATCTTGACGCTTCCCGCTAACTACCGCGTCGTGGTAATACTCAGGGATATCCAACAGCTTTCGGCGGATGAAGTTGCCCGGCAGTTGGGGCTAAGCGTTCCGGCAGTAAAGACGCGGCTCCTCAGGGGCCGGCTAATGCTGCGAGAGTGGCTCTCGCCGTATTTCACCACTAGCGCCAAGGGGATAGCACAATGATCACTTGCGAGGAATTCTTAGCTGAGATCGGAGACTACCTTGAGAATGAGGTGTCGCCAGAGGTCCGTAAAGAGCTTGAACTGCACCTGGCCCAATGCCGTGCTTGCCACGTGCTGTACGACTCTACCCGTAAAACTATAAAGATCGTAACAGAAAGTAGTTCATTTGAGTTGCCGGAAAGTGTCTCCGACCCAATCATAGATCGCGTCATGGCGAAGTTGCGAACGGACCAAAACGAGCACGGTTGAAAGCTTCTTAAGCGCAATCTATTCACACCTTTACTTCTCTAGCCTTGTCGAAATGCAGTATTCGCAACCTCATCTGGTGAGTGTCGAACATCCTCGTCGAGTCCTTCATAAATCACGGCTTGACCCTAGTCGCCGAATCACGATCCCTGCCTGCGACAACGCGGGACTTTCGACGTTGCCCAGGTATTACGATTTCTTGGTTACTCATGCAACTTTTGCAGGGCAAATGACTCCTATTGCCCGTGAGAGTTGAGCACCGACGGTATTTGGACAGCGAATGCCGCGTTGCAAGCCTACGGAGTCACCCTAGTCAACGATCCAACTTTCATAAAGCTGCCGTTTGAACAAATGTCGAGGGCGAAAGAACTAAAGAAGGCCATATGAAAACCATCCGCTTTTCCATTTTCCGCGCGTTCCTGCTTCTCGCATTCATGACCGCCTATCTGTGCTTATTGTATGGGCAGGAGCGCGGGCATGTCGTTCCGATCGCGCGCAACGACCTCTTCACCCAGGTCAATCCTGAGATGTGTGCCTCGTCGTCAGATTGTCTCGGGAAAGAACTTCTCCTTATTAACGGTTTCCTTGCAAAACATAAGTTCGAAGCCACTGTCGGAACCTACGACATTGCTGTCTTCAGGGCTATCGACCAAGTCCGCGCCCGCTTTCAGAAAGCCGACAAGGACTTGGAAACGATCAAAAACGAATTGTCCGACAAGGAAGTGCAGGCAAAGCTCGGGAGGTAGTGCGCGCAGCAAGAACGAGGTGGAGCGTGGAGAACAACGAGATGGCAGTAGTTAATCAGGTGTGTAGGGGAGACAGAGAGGCTTACTGGCGTCTCGTACTGCCACACCTGCCCACGGTGCTCTCCGTAGCCAAAGCGATTCTGAAGAACTCGGTGGACGCTGAAGAAGTCGCTCAAGAGGCGGTCCTGAAAGGCCTCTGCAACATCCATGGATTTCGCGGGGACTTCAAATTCACCACATGGCTGATCCAAATCACGATCGATGAAGCTCGGAACCGGCTTCGAAAGGCCCGCGGATACTTGGACCAGTCGCTGAACGAGCAGCAAACAGGTAATGCTGACGAGTATGTACCGAAAGATTTCAAGGACTGGCTCGAAATTCCCTCGCAAGCTCTTGAAGGTAGTGAACTCCAAAATGCCTTGCAGCAAGCGCTGGAATCTTTGGCACAAAAGTACCGCGAAGTCTTCACGTTGAGAGACATAGTACATCTGAACATCGACGAAACTGCGCAGGTGCTCGGGCTCACAGTAGCCAACTCCAAGACCCGGCTCCTGCGGGCTAGGCTTCAGTTGCGGGATGCTCTTGCGCCAGGTCTTGGCGGCAGTTGGTCAAATAACAATACGGACTATGCGAGGGCAGGCGATTGACAAAGCCGCATAGTGGTCGTTCGTTTTGACAAGATAGCAAGGGGGATGTGCACGTTGTTCGGACTGCTCACAGTTAACACGAGCCAGACTTGGGAGCTTTCTTCCGAAACCTTTTGATGAGATCGGAATCACACTGATCAGAGTAGATTGACAAGCGGCTAGGCTAGATTTCTAACGGACAAAAGGGACCCGGATCAGTTGACAAAAATGAGCATGACACAGCCGCAATGGCGGGGCAACGAGACAGAACTCATAAAGAGCGTCTGCGGCGGAGACCGGGAGGCTTTCTACGAGTTGATACGTCCGTATGAGCGCATGATTTACGCAACCGCGATGTCGGTAGTGAAAAACTCTGCTGACGCGGAGGAAGTCGCGCAGGAAGCCGTCCTCAAGGCACTCTCTAACCTGGCCGGCTTCCGTGCGGAATCAAAGTTCAGCACCTGGCTTATACAAATTACCTATAACGAAGCAAAGATGAAATTGAGGAAGGCGCACGCGCACCTCTACGAGTCCATTGACGACCAGCAGCAAAGCAAAGAGGGAGATTTTTGGCCGAGAGACTTTGCCGACTGGCAACCGATACCTTCCGAATTGCTCGAACAAAATGAGATACGGCAAGCACTGCAAGATGCAATCAATTCGCTCGGCCGCATTTACCGCGAGGTGCTAGTCCTCAGGGACGTTCAGCACTTGAGCATCAAAGAGACGACGATTATTCTAGGCATTTCGGAAGCAACCGTGAAAACTCGGCATCATCGAGCGCGCCTGCTCCTGAGAGACTGCCTTGCCCCTGGATTCGACGGTTGCTGGGTTAAGGGACAAGCGTATCGGAGAGTCAGACCATGGTGAATAGAGAGGGGCGCAATGGCCACTATTGAAATCAGCTGCGTCGAAGTCTGGCGGGAAATTTCTAACTATCTTGACGAGGATATCTCTCCCGCGGTGCGCGAACGAATGGAAGCGCATTTCAAAGTCTGCGGACATTGCACTGCGGTACTTGATGGCACCCGAAATGTCGTAGGACTGGTCGGCGACGGAAGAGTATTTCAGATGCCCGAAGGGTTCAGCAAGCGCCTACACGAAAGGCTTCAGAAACTTCCGTGAACTCGTACCCCGACTGCCGGAATCTGCTCCGGCCGGAATGGATCGGCGACGTCCTGGTTATCCATGTACATCCATAGCTTCCACTTGCCCTCTTTGTCTTTCCTCCAGATATCCACATAGCGATCCCTGCGACGAATGGGTTGGCTGCCATCTTTCGGCCTCAGCGTTATGTCATGCCACCCGTAGTCGTAGGCAACATTTCCTTGAAGACGAATCTCGATGACAATCACTGCCAGCTCCGCTGTAAAGCGTTCGAACAGATTCGCCAGGCGAGTCTTCAAGGCATCCAATCCGTTCGCGCCAAATTCACAGGGCTGACCATCCGAGAAATTAACCAGGTCCGGATCAGCAATCGCCAGCAACCGCGACACATCCGAGAGGTTGAAGCAATCCCGAAATTCGCTCTTGGCCACATTGATGGCATACAAGTCGTCCATTTCTTATCTCCTGTGCTGCATCGCGACGTGAATGTTAATTCCCAAGCCTACACTCTAGCGGAAGTAGTTGTGAGATCATGCCTTCCGGTTTCTGTTCCTCATATGCCGAGACATCTTCTCATAGGAGCCCTTGAAACTTTTTGACGCCCTCCGAATCAGACGGACGTGGGGATTTTCTGCCTTGTGCGGCACCCTCTCCAGTCCATTCTGAAGGAATATGCTCAATGAACCCGATTTTCCGCCGGTGCTCTACCGGTATTTTGAGTGGAGCGGCCGCTAGTACCATTTTGACAGCGACGCCTCACTACGCTCTGTGGAACTTGATTCTGGGCGTCGGCATTGGGGCTACCTATTCTGCAGGGCTTCGGCCAACACACCGAGCGTATGTCGACAACCTATTGGCGGGAGCATCGCTCGGCGTTCCGCTATGGGGCCTTGTCAGTGTAATCGTTATCCCATTGCTGTCCGGCCAGATGCCCGCGTGGAGCGCGGAGCAAATGCGCCAAAACTTCCCCGCTTTGGTAAGCTGGGTGATCTTCGGTGCTTTTCTTGGAATTACCAATCAGGCCTTACAAGACGGCGCCGAATATTTCTTCGGTCCAGAGCCAGCCCCCAAAGTGCCCGAAGTTTCAGTGAGCAAACGTATTGTTATCTTGGGCGGCGGATTTGCTGGCATGCGTACCGCGGAATGTCTCGAAGAAGGATTACGCGGCGACCGTTCCACCAGCCTCACCCTAGTCAATGAAACCAATGCGCTCCTATTTACTCCGATGCTCGCAGAGGTAGCCGGAAGCAGTTTGGAACCCAGTCACATCAGCACCCCATTGCGGAGCACCCTACGCCGTACCGAGTTCATTCGAGGTGTTGTAGAGGGAGTGGATCTAGAAAAGCGTTTGGTAATTCTGCGGCACGATGCGGGTGACGATAGAGCATCGGGGCGGCGAGAAGTTCCCTACGACCAGTTAGTCTTTGCTCTTGGCTCAATTTCGAACTACCTCGGCATGACGAACGTCGAGAAGTTCGCGTTCAATTTCAAGAGTCTTCTCGATGCCATCCGCATCCGCAATCACGTCATCGAAATGTTCGAGCGTGCCGATCTGGAGTCTGATCCCGCTCTTCGCTCTTCGCTTCTTACCTTTGTCATTGCTGGCGGTGGTTTCGCGGGCGTAGAACTTGCCGGCGCTCTGAACGATTTTGCGCACGGCATTTTGGCGGATTATCCTAGGATTCACCCCAATGAGTTAAATATTGTGCTTGTTCATTCCCGGGATCGTGTCTTGCCGGAACTGAGCGAGTCTTTAGCCCGGTATGCGCAAGAGAAGATGCAACTGCGTGGGGTCAGCTTTCGCTTGAACACGCGCATCGTAGACGCGCATCCTGGCGTGGTCCTCCTCGGCGAGGGCGAGATTCACACCGAGACTCTTGTTTGGACCGCGGGCACCACGCCGAGTCCTTTATTGAAGTCACTGCGTCTCGAAAAAGATAAGCGTGGTGCTTTGCTCGTCGACGATACTCTTGCCGTGCCGGGGCACCCCGGGTTGTGGGCACTCGGTGATTGCGCCGCAGTCACCGACGCAGCGACGGGACACCCTTGCCCCCCGACCGCCCAGTTTGCCCTGCGTGAGGCGGAAATTCTCGCGAGCAACATCCTGGCTCAACTGGAGGGGCGGCCGACTCGCAAATTCCACTTCGATTCACTCGGTGCTCTCTGCGTCGTGGGACACCAAACGGCCTGTGCTGAATTGAGTGTTCCTTTCGCTCGAAGCAAATCCTTACGCTTTTCTGGTCTGTTCGCTTGGCTTCTTTGGCGGGGAATCTACCTTGGAAAATTGCCCGGTTTGGAGCGCAAAATTCGGGTGCTCATGGACTGGACAATCGAGCTCTTTTTCCCACGTGACATCGTTCAGACGATTGATGTGAAGTGAGGGACTGATCCATGGCAGAAGCACATTCAAGGATAGATCCGCGGTTCGCATCCGCCCTGTTTCGCTCGGTTCGGATAGAAGCTCTTCTCGGTTTGGCCCTTGGCACCTCGGGGGGTTTGCTACAGAGCGCCGCGCTTTCGACGTCGCTCCTCGGCGGTGGACTCCTCGGCGCCACTTTCGGACTTGCCTTCGGAATATTTTTCGCCCGGCGCGCCACGAGTCCTGGTGCAGGACTGATCTGGGGTTTGGGTTCCTCCTTCTTGCTGTGGATACTGACCGCCGGAGGCTTTTTTCACTTCGTAGAAACTACCGGACGTTCAGGCATGATGCTCCAAGACGCCCAAGGACACTTCTCCCAACTCGTTGCCTACGTGCTTTGCCTTGGAATGCCCGTCGGGGTCGGATTGGGGATCCGGGGAGGACTTCGCTATTCCAGACCAGGCAAGAAATTTGCTTGGGGTCGCGCCATCGTAGCTGGAGGTTTCGCAGGCACACTCGGAGGTCTTATCTTCGGTAGATGGGTATCTTCAGGAAACTACTATCCTCTTCTAGTGGGATTTGGGGAACTCAGCTCCCGCCGTATGACCATTTCCTTCCATTTTGCCGTCGCTCTCTTGATCGGTGTGACTTTCGGACTACTCTTCCAGCGAGACGTTCGGGGGTACGGTTCATGCATGGGATGGGGACTCGGTTTTGGGATCTT
Source organism: Terriglobales bacterium (assembly GCA_035483835.1). Lineage (GTDB taxonomy): Bacteria > Acidobacteriota > Terriglobia > Terriglobales > Acidobacteriaceae > JABDBE01. The sequence continues at coordinate 6,538 of DATHPO010000261.1, read as the reverse complement.
CTGGTGGTTTTTTGGGCCTCTGACACTCTTGCGGTTTGCTGCGGGATTGCCGCTCGATTGGTCCACGGAGCAAGGCACTGCCGTGTTTGGCTCTCTGGTCGGACACATCCTGTATGGTCTGATTCTTGGTGTCGCCTACGCTACCATTGACAAGATTTGGGTTCGTTTGTTCATCCAGTCTGATCCACTCAATCGAGAAATCGAAAGTCCCGGCCTTCATGTCCTCCGCTCGCTGGGATGGGGCGCGGTCGCCGGTCTCATCGGCGGCCTCGCTTCCTTGCCGGTCATGATTGCCACTGGCGTCCTGCCAAAAGTCGCGGGCGTGGACACCAGCTTCGTAGGTTTTCGTGGCTTAGTTATTCATTTGTCCGTGAGCGCGTTAATCGGTATGACCTACGGAATGCTGTTTCGCAATGAGACTACAAGTTCAGGCTCCAGCATCGCATGGGGGTGGTTGTTTGGTTTGATCTGGTGGTATCTGGGACCGATGACCCTTATGCCGTTGTTACTGACGGGGGTTTGCGATTGGAGCGCGGGCGCCGCTTCCGCTCTGCTTCCATCCCTTCTGGGTCACTTGATTTATGGTGCCGGGACCGCATTGATCTTTTTTCTGTTTGATCACCGCTACACGCGTTCGCTTCTTCTTGATCCCCGAACCTCACCGCGGGAGTTGCGCCGTCTCCGCCCTGTGGGGACACCTGCGCCTGCCCTTTGGCTCTTTGCCCTTAGCCTGGGAGTTCTCCTCCCTATTCTACTGGGGTAGCCGCCGCACTCCACTTCTCCCGAGAAAGTGTATCTTCGAGACTTATCCTGTTTTCAAAGATTTTTTCTCCGTTTTTCTCTTCTGGATGTTGCTTACATAAGCAGGGGCGGCACGCGGTTTGGGATTACACTCCGGACATCGATACCGAAACATTTATGGAGTGTCGGATTCTCCGCGCTGACCGATCAGCTTTCAATTGAATGCTTGCTCGCGATGAACCTGAACACATAAGTTTTGCTCGCCGAGTAAAAGACACGACTGTGGGCGACGGTTCCCTAGGCCGTTGTAGATAGCACACCTGCTTGGCAGGCGCGTCCCCCAATTCACCTCCGAAATTGGCCAGCATTCGGTTGCGAGCCGAATGCTCTACCCAAACTCTGTAATTGCTATACATATAGCACCATAAAAGCCCCTGATAAGGGCAAGGTCGGTGGTTCAAGTCCACCCAGGCCCACCATCAAAGTCAGGGTCTTAGGTTACCCACGACCCACCAGGCCTCCAGTGAGACTGAAATCCGTCTTCGGTTACAGCTGCTGTCAATACGGGTCCAGCAAAACCCCGCACTAATCTTATGACGCCATCTAGATTTGCATAGTCTGTTTCGAATCTGCTCCTGCGAAGAAATGCTTTCCACTGCGCAGCCTTTCCCGGTACCAACGCGAAGTCGTCCGAAAGGCCAATGGGCAGATGCTCGACTTCCGTGGAACGTCGTTTGAATGTAGCTCTCACTGCTCGATACAGGACGGTACCATCGAACTCGTATAGCTGTGACAGCAACATGAGATCGAAATAGTCCTTCATTCGGCTATTCAGAACTCCCAGAACAGTGATCGCTTCCAGTTTTTCCGCAACAACTGTCTCTCTGGGATACGCAAGCAATTTCGGGGCAGGAAATGCAAGCAGAACCGGATATTCAATCTCATCCGGGCGAGGGACGATTGAGTCACCAAATCCGATGTCGATTTGTACAACCAGCCTAGCCTTCGCCACCGTAGCAGTTAGGCGAACCCGCGCCCCTTCGTACTCTGCGTCCTCTTTGATTCTCTGGATTTCAATGGTCTCTTCCCTGAACTCTACCCCATCCTGTTCCACCGCAAGACCGCATATCTCCTCAACAACGAAGCGTATGTGTTCGAGACTGTTGTCGGTCCGACCCATTAGATCAATGTCCATCGTCGGTCTCGACTTTGGCGCCCTCCAGGCAGTCAGCAATAGAGCACCCTTCAAAATGAACGCGTCACGGAACTGTGATTTTGACAATCGGTACAGGAATCGTTCCATGACAAAGTATTGGAGAAGTTCCTGAAAAGGCCTCCCCTGTTCGTGTGCTTGATTTAGCAAGCGCTGACGCACGGAAGCCCCGATATCTCGTTTAGTCACAGCGTAGCCTCAAGATAGGGGCGCATAATCCTCTCCACCCGGCAAATGCGCGCGTAGCGCACTAGTTCCCGAAAGTCTGCCTTTTTCTTCAGTTCCCGAAATCGCCGCAGGGCTTCAACAGCGATATCCAGACCAATCTTGTTGCGATACTTGAAACAGTCGGCCACGGTCTTCGCAGCTGAATAGATTCGGATGGAAACCTCGTCGATTCGAACTAGCTCAACTCCTGCGCTGAAAGCCGGCTCGGAATACCAGAACACTCGGATGGGGAGAGCATCCACCTTCGGAATCTGCCCATGGCTGGGTATGGCAAGATCAATGGTGTGGGGAACCTGTGTTGTCATACCATGATGAGCAAGCGCGGATATCAGGCACACTACTGCATTGGGGGCACGAATCGCCACTGTGACCCAGTCTGGATTGGTCAGATGTGGTGCAGTGGAGAGGCGGTAGAGTCCCCGTCCAACACGTTCAAGCTCCCCTCGGTCACGCAGTTTGTAAAGCGTACGAGGATGGATGCCCAGCCGTAGCGCGTCCACCGTTCGGAGCATGCCTCCTCGCTTGCTGAAGACCTTGCGTGCTGAATCCACGGCCTTTGAAGCATTCGCCATGATGGATAAACCTCTCGGAAAGTATATACATACTCCGAGCATTTTATCCACTGCTAACTGAGCGCTCTCCAGAAATCGGCTCAATGATCGCACTGTCAAGTTAGCGTCCGCGCCGGGACTTCTCGTGCTGTTTTGCGGAGTACAATTCCTTGCCGAACACTTTAGCTGCCCAGTCCGGTATCGTCTGTGCGGCTTGACCAAGTTTGCCGCCGATGAAATGCGCCACTACGCGGAAGCCGCGACGATGAGCTGTGTTGTCGTACACGAGCAATTCATCGGCATGTTTGGGGACTTCGGAGAGATTCTTCGTTGACTCCCGATAGGAGTCAATTACGCTGGACACGGGCACGGCTTGCCCACCTCGACTCATGCGCACCAACACCCGGCCCACATTCAAATTCGCGTCTTCCGTAGAGATAAAAAGAACCTTCGTCGAATACCCTGCAGCTTTGGCCTGGTCGAGTAGCTGCGTGTCAATACGAATGTCTTCGACGGCAAAAGAACGACGCTCCTCAAGAAATGGTTGTTGCTGGTGTCTCAGCGCGGGAACGAGTGTCGGGAATGGCTCTTTCAAATAGGCTTCGTAGAAAGTTGTCTTACCGGCGCCCACCGGTCCCGCGATTATGAACAATGCTGGCTTTTGCTGGCTCAGGATGTGATTTCCTCGTGTGCAAGTTTGCGCGGACCTTTCCTGCGCGTGGGCTCAAAACTTGTTTCCAACTTCTCGACGGGGGTTCGCTCTCCGTCAGAGGTGACTTTCACCGTCGTTTTCAGGTTCCGGTCGTATTCGTAATATGTTCCATTGGGCTCTTCCGCCTCGAAGGAAACGGATTGCATTGCCGAAAGCTCCACAAGCATCTGATGAAGCTCCCGACGCTCGGGCTCCGACATGGTGTCGTACGAACGCAAGGACGCCCCCCGTGCCTTGGGTGTTTTCTTGAGTTTGCCTTCTCCAGTCTTCGAGTAGTAAGCCAGAAGGGCGCTATTCACGAGCTGATTCATCGAACAATTCCGCTTCTTAGCGATTCCATGAATGCGCTTTCGAAGTCGATTCAGAATGACGACTTGCGTTTCTCTCCCGGTTCGTTTCTGTCTGGACTGAAGAGTGACAAGCTCGACAGTATTTAGGTCAACCGCCAGAAGCGCATCGTTGATCGAAGACGACAGTTCTCCGAGGTATCGCGGTTTATCCCGCAGGAGTTTGTCGAGGGCGCTCAAGAGCCGGACATTGTAGACGCCGAAATGAACGCTTCGCCGCTTGGGCACGATTCCCTACTGTCTTTGGGATAGGGTTGCCGCGACTGAAAATACAGTCGCGGCCCGTACATGCAAATACATACACCACCCTCACTTCTTGTTCAACGCCCCCCACAATTCGGCAGGGGGTGTAGGGTAATTCGAATGGGCCTCTGCCCAACCTGCCCGCCCTAATGCAAAATGCACTCGGAAGCGCGGCGACAGGCGTAAATCAGAGAGTTCTCCGTGCTAGTCGGGAATCAAGGCTTGGCCCCGCAGGCTAAGGATCGATGATTTACTCCGACGAACTTCTGGCCGTCGCAAAGCGCATCTTCTCGTTTGGAACTCCAGAAGAAGCCCTTGAATTTCCGAAGCGCTTTCTTACCTACGCCATGACTTACGCCTCGGACGAGGATATTGAAATTCTCCGGAAGTACTTCAACGACGACGATTTCAGAGCGGCACTGGATGATCCCGCGCCCGGGATTTTCGACCGAAGCTCATGGGCAAATGGAATGAACGTTACAACCGCACTCCCGCCCCACCGCTTCCAAAGAGAAAGATTCCAGGCGTCGATCCCGCAACCGTCCCCGATTTCTTTCCCCCAAAGTCTTGAAACCAACATTTAACAACACTGAATGACCGCTGACATCAGAGGTGGATATTGACGTTCCGCCACTTTCTCACTGTTTGTTTTTGTCATTCGAGTCCTCCATTCCCTGCGCCGACGTTTTCACACTCCGTGTACCGCGCCAATGAAAACCGGGCCTATTTTCTGGTTCTAGTCGTCTTAGATTCGCAAATGGGTCCCGCCCTTCAACTGTGTCCACTTTTGTTTCCCGCAGCCCTTGCGCCTCAGAAGGTTTGTCCTGTTTCCCACAGCCGCTGGCGGCGGTTGGTTTTCTCTTTCTTTCGGCGCGCCAGACTGCCTTGTGAAAACCGTGGTAGCTCATCTGTAGGCCTTCATTTCCCAGTGCTTCCCAAATTTCTTTGAGACTCTGCCCTGAGTTCAGCGCTGCTTCTATCCCGGGAAGGAGAGATCGAATGAGCGCGGCCTTCTCTTGGGCACAGCGCCGGCTAGTTCGTCCAGGCAGCGGCGGTAGTCTTTTTGCATTGACACGCCTTTTTATGCTGCTGTACATATAGCACTGTCCTGTATCGATGTAAAGCATGAAAGGCTCTCGGTCGGCACAGGTAGACGGAAGTCGGCAAAAGTAGACAACAGTCGGCAGAAACTCCACCGGAAATCGATAAAAGTCGGCGGTAGTCGGCGAAAGTGGACGGCTGTTGAGGGAACGGCTTCAAGCCAGAGATAGCAATGCACTGGATGTAATACGGAAAGGGGAAAAGTTGAGTCTGGAGCAATGGGCGGATTTCTTCCTGGAAAACTACTCGAAGCCGCCTGTACGAGCGGAGAAGACACACCAAGTCAATCTTCGTGTCGCAAAACATCTCAAGAACGCCTTTGCCTCACGGAAATTGGTGGACATCACTGCGGACGACATCGAGATCTACCTCAGTGATCGCCTTCGAAAAACGGTTCGAGTCCGAACCGCGCTCGGCTACAGACAAATGGGAGTACTGAAGCCAACCACAGTTCATCAGGAGCTCCGAGTCCTTCGGCGCATGTTGCACGTGGCGGTGCGAAAAAAACTCCTTCAAGCCAATCCCTGTTGGGGCGTTGAATTCCCGGTGGCAGTGAGGGGCCTTTTTCGCCCTCACTACGTTACTTGGTCAGAACAACGCCGAATTGAATCACATGCTCCGGGACATCTTCGGAATATCGTTCAGATCATCACCGAAACCGGACTCAGGGTTTACAAGGAACTAACGCCTATGAGAAAAGACCAAGTGGATCTTGTAAATGCCACTATCTGGGTACCCGACTCCAAAACACCGAACGGTATTGCCGAAATTCCTCTGACCCCTCTGGCGATCGAAGCCATCAAAAGCCAGATACTGGTCTCGGGAACCGGACCCTACTTGTTCCCAAGCGACAAAAATCCGTCTGGTCACCACAAGAATCTTAAGACCGCATGGCGGAAGACGCTAAAACGTGCAGGAGTTCCCTACTTTAGGATCTATGACCTGCGCTCCACCTATGCAACTCGACTCAGTGCAGGCGGTGTCGCCGACGAGTGGGTTACACAACTCCTCCGGCAGGGCGACGCCAAGGTCTTCAAGAAGTATTCGCAGATGAAATTACAGATGAAGCGAGAGGCCTTGGAGAAGATGAACCGCCAAGCCAATGAGATGCCGCTGGATTCTGGCACAGCCACGATTCAGTAAAGTATTTGGCACAGTTTTGGCACAGTGAGACCGAAAATGACGACTCGGATTAGGAGTAAAGTTGGGAAGTGCTTTAGAATGAATAAAGCAGTCATTGTCGGGGCGTAGCGCAGCCTGGTAGCGCGCCTGCCTTGGGCGCAGGAGGCCTCCGGTTCAAATCCGGACGCCCCGACCACTAACTTACTGAACTAACTGACTTTCCGTTTCCGCAATACTTCCGCAACTCTCCAACTTGGGAACATTTGGGAACAATTGCTCT
>DATHPO010000260.1:0-13471 GCA_035483835.1 Terriglobales bacterium | reverse complement strand
TGTTCATCCCCTACCATTGGCCCGCGGGGCGAAGCGCGAACCGGCTGACGCATCGCACGCTCGACCCACGCAGCAAGATTCCCGAGTACAAAGTATCCGCGTGCCAGCTCCGCGGGGCGGATGGACCGCCCGAGTGGTCGCTCTGGTCGCCGGAGCAACCATCCGAACCAAAAAAGGGCAAAGCCTGATGCAGGGTTACGAATTCTACGTCGATCCTTCTCGCTGCATCGGCTGCCAGTCGTGTGTCAAAGCCTGCGAGGAATGCGAGACCCATCGCGGCACATCCCTGATCAATTTCGATTTCATTGACCGCGGTGGAACGACGGCAAGCGCGGCCTATGTCTGTTGGCATTGCGAAGAGCCGACGTGCGCAATGGCATGCCCCACCGATGCGATCAAGAAAGGCGATGACGGAATTGTCCACTCATCGTTGAAGTCACGTTGCATCGGCTGTTCGAACTGCGTCCTAGCCTGCCCCTTCGGCATTCCCAAGATTTTTCCTGAATACGAGCAGATGATGAAATGCGACATGTGCTACGACCGCACGTCCATTGGCAAAAAGCCCATGTGCGCCACGGTCTGCCCAAGCCAGGCGCTTTGCTACGTTCGCCCCGAAGAAATTGCCCATCGAAGGGAAAAGCCAACCAACGTGTTTCAGTTCGGAAACCAGAAGATCGTCACGCGCGTGCACATGATGGTTCCTGCGGAGACGGATTCAGTTTCGCTCGATGTCCTGGATTACATTTGGGAGGAGTCATATGCCGTTTTTGCGCAGCCCCAGTAAGGAGCCTCTCTGGAAAGACGAATTCTCCGTATTCACCAGCGATGAGCGCTACGTGACACGTCGCCAGTTCACGAAGTTTCTCACGCTCGCGAGTCTGGGGATGTTCGTAGGCAACCTCTGGATTCTGGCGAAATCGCGTTTTGCCAAGACTCAGGCGTCTCCCACCGTTGAAGTGGCCAAGACAGGCGAAATCCCGGTTCACGGCGTGAAACTCTTCACCTATCCGACTCCACAGAATCATTGCATTTTGATCCGCACGAGTGAGGAGGAATACCTGGCCTACAGCCAGAAGTGCACACACTTGTCGTGTGCCGTCTACTATTCGGCGAAAGAAGACCGGCTCGAATGTCCCTGCCACCAAGGATTCTTCTCGATAAAAGATGGCTCGGTCTTGCAAGGTCCTCCACCGCGTTCACTCCCGCAGATCACTCTCGAAAGGGATGGTGCAAGACTCCTTGCCGTAGGCGTAAAGGGAAGCTGATATGGCCAATCTCGAACCTTCCAAGCAGCGACGCGGACTCGTGGCGATCAATGGTGCAATGGCAGTCATTATCACCCTGTTGGTCGTCCAAATCTGGCTTCTGAACGCCACTTTGGAAACTTTCCTTGCAGGTCACAAAGGAGCAGTTCTCCCGGCCGCGATTTTTTCCGGACTCGCGTTCTTGGGAAGCCTGGCTGTTGACTTCTTTGTGACGCGAGTCGATCAAGAGTCGCGCAAGTGACATACTCCGCTGCCTTCAGGCAGGGGCTTCTCCACGAGTGGAAAGGTCACGACCGACAAGAAAATTACAGCCTCGGGAACCTTTAGCGGGACGTAGAACCCCCGCTTCGCTTCGGTTCTGATCAAAATCCAGGTATGGGATCTCGTTCAGGTGTCGGGTCTGGTTCAGGTGCCGCTTCCCTAGTGGCCTTTCGCCGCCACGCCTCGATCATCGACTCCATCGTTCCGCCGGGTTGTCCCGATATTTCGTTCATCACAATCCACATCCCGTTCTGAATTTCGATCTTACGATTTCTGTGATCGGCATAAAGTTTGTCCAGTCCGTCGAAGAACTGGCGATACGTCACTTTGGCGACAAATCGGTTCCACTGGTCGTTGTAAGACTTTGTGGCGTTCAAGTAGGCTGGATCGTTCGCTTGGCTATGCGGAAGCCCCCAAGTCGTAAAGCAGTGCCCTTGAAACATTCCTTGGAGGAACCCAACGATGTAGGCATATTTGGAACTCTCTTTCAACATGAGCCACCGATTCCCGTTGGGTGAATCGGCGCTGTCGCCTAGTGCTGGATACTCGGGCATGTGTCCCTCTAATCCATGGCATTATGTTTAGCCTGTAGCTCTAGGGGTTGGTTTGGACCTCTTCCCCGGCATGTACCTGATTACGTCCACCTTCAATTTCCGCATTCTAATCCAGTACACCGCCTCTGAATATGACAATATGGCGCCGCCGGGTGAGATGCTCGGTGGTGTCAACGAGCAAGGTTGTACATTGTCCACGCGACCGTCCCATTCCATATCATTCATTCTTGCACTAGGAGAACGGCCTTCCCTGACTGGCCTCTGCAGCTGTCAGCAAGAACAGAATTTTTCTTCTGACGTGCAAATTCGATATCGCAACCGCTAGTTGACGGTCAGCAAAATACTTGTGGTTTGTGTTGTACCACCGCTCGAAGCACCCACGGTCACGGTGTAGCTCCCAGTTGGCGTTCCGAAGTTTATTTGGCTGCTACCGCCGCCACCACCGCAACTGCTGAAAGCGACTCCCAGCACAATGAGCAGGACTAATCCCAGAGATGTTGCCCAGCGCGTTCTCTTATTGGGCATTGTCAGCAGGAAAATGCAGCAGAGTGCGAGTCCTCCGCTTGCTGCGAACCAACTCGGTGTATTAGGGCTAGTCTCGGGACGCAACTCACTGCGCGCACCCGCGATGGTGGAAATTCTGAGATTTGCAGTCGCGCTCGTTGCGGTTGGATCGAGCGAGAGCGAGGACGGGCTTAAGAAGCAAATTGGCGGATCATTCGCAGGGAGAGGAGAAACGCTGCACGTCAAGTTGACCGAGCCCGCGAAACCCCCGCTGCCGGTCACGGTAATGGCTGACGATCCGGCATTGCCCGCAGTGGCAATGCTGATACTCGCAGGATTTGGCGCGACGCTGAACTGTCCGACGATCGGTGCAGCGGGCCAGTTGTTCACCAGGTTGGTCGCGTTGATTGTTCCGATTCCAGTTGCGAAGTCCCAGCCCGTGTTAGTGGCAAAAGCTGGCTGATACGCGGAGTGAGAAGTGGAAAGCACGCCAAATGCGCCAGACGGCTGGAAACAATCTGACAACGCGCCAAAAACGGATTGGCACGGCAGGTCCATATCGCCTTGTGTCACATCGTAGAAGATGCAGGTGCCGGCGACGTTCTTACCGAGGGACGAATTACAGCTCGTGTTCCCGCTAGCCCCATATTCCGCAGCGGCGAGCGAGTAATAAGTCGGATTCGGGTTACCCGAACGGCTGCTGGTTTTCTGATTTGCCAGCGCTTGAATGCCGGCCACGATCGGCGCCGCAACCGATGTCCCGCCGACGCCGGTCCAAGTATCGGGAGTTCCCGCACAGGAATTTCCGCCGTTTACCGTGTCAGAAAAGCAAGCCACGTAGAAGTGGCCCCAAACCGCGTCTGCTGCGAAAAGCGAGACGTCCGGAAGATCGCGCACGCCGTCGTTTGGGTTACCAAGAACAGATTGCCAGGAGGGTTTGGCGTACCCCGCACAGGTTCCGCTAACAACATGTGGAGTGGCCGCGGCTGGCGTTCCGGTGGCGCACCCGCTGGGTCCGCCGCTGCCTCCAGCGGTATTGAGGAAGGACGTACCGAGGAAGTTGTTGCATACGCTGTTTGGGCCAAAAGTTGTACCGGAGCCGCTCACAAAGGTGGCGATCAGCACGCTGGCGCAAGAGTCGTTCCAGGGAATTTCCGGAATATAGGATTTGGCAGAGCCAAAGGCGGATGTATTGGATGAATTCCAGTAAGTGCTATTGGTGCCGGCAAAGGTGTCACCGAAATCGGTGCCGCCCACAGCCACATTGAACTGCGTGGACGCGAAACCGTTGACGCTGATACCAAGTGTTGCTTCCAACGATCCAGCGACCTGGTCGCAAAGGGCTGCGCCTCCATCGCCCGCCGCGACAAAGACGGAGACGCCCTCGGTAACGGCTTGTTGATAAGCGGAGCTATACGCGACGTTCGACGGGAGGGTGTTCTCGGTTTCGCAAGACTCGAAACTCATGCTCATGATGGCGGGCGGTTGAGCGCTGGAGTTGATGAGATTCTGAAGGGCAATCAGGGCGCCGAAAGTCGGGAACGCCGTACCCGGCAGCGAGGCGCTCGCGCATGAGGCTAATTGGATGGCCGCGCTTGGAGCGGCGGCGCTGGCCCATTCGGCATCTACGATCGCTTCCCCGTCATCAACGGTGGGGCCGGGGTCGCTACAGTTACTCAGGCCGCTCGGGGGAGCAGGATTCGTCTGCGTGAAGGAACCAGAAGCAAAGCCAGCCAGGCCTAGCGTCGAACGAAACGTGTTCCAGTCCGCGGTGCTAAAGACGTCGGAATCTTCGAGTACCACGATGGTCTGACCCTGGCCGGATATACCTCTGGTGAAAAGAGGACTGAAGTTGTAGATCGTGGCCAGGTCTGCAGGCACGACCGAAAAGCAGTTGGAGGGTTGGGTAGGCTGCGGGTTACTGGGATCGCATGGCCCAGAAACGGTAAGGGCCGGGCGCGGCCTGAAATCGTTGAGAGAGACAACGCCGACAACGGCCGGCGCAAGTGCGGCGGGAATCTGCGGGTCGCGCATGTTGGCGATGTGGCGCACGCCCTTCATGTCGACATAATGAATCTCAGTGTGAAAAGCATTCCGCACCTGCGCCGCCGTGCCAGAGAAGTCAATCAACACGCTGTTGGGATAGACCACGTTCACGGCGAAGCCGCGGGATTGGAGCCAGACCGTAATCGCGGCGAGGTCTTGTTGCGCTAGTCCGTATCTTTCTCCAAATTCCTGCGCCGTAAGCCAACGGTGGAAGTTCGGTGATTTGCTGTCGTGGAGTTGCTCGATGTATTGGTCAAGTGCATGCTCCTGCTCCGGAGAGCGCCGCAATTGCAGGAACATGTGCTCCAGCCGAAAGCTTTCAGGGACCGGTCCACGGTCGTTTTTCGTATTTGCCTCTGGCCGGGTGCCTCCTGCGAGCGTCGCAAGCCTGGATTCGTCAATGGCTGAGGTGATGCGGGGCGGTACGTTCTGCGCATTGGCAATAGGAGCGAGACCAGCGAGCAAACTCAACAGGACCAAGCCCTTCAGCGTCGTGGGTCGGCGGATCCGCATTGCGATCTCCGTGAGAGTCAGTAGTTCAGCCTCGAGCAACTCGACTGCTAGCGGTTTCCAAATCTGAGAACAATTCCTACCGAGGCCCGCGCGTTGTTTTGCGTTCTACGCTGGCCGCTGAAGCCGACCTGGCCAGTGTTTGAGTCCACAACTATTTCGCGGGATCGCGTGACGACGTAGTCGGCTTCTATGAGGCGAATAGCGAGCCAGCTTTTGACGGTATAGTCCGCGCCTCCGCCGAAGGCGGCCGCGAACGCCGTTGAAGAGACTGCGTTCGTGAGGCCGACCGAGGACGCCGTGAACCTGATATCAGCGACTCCCACCAGACCTTCCGCGAACGGTGTCAGTCGTTCCCATCTCCGGTAAGTGAACCGCGGGCCAAACAGATACAAATAGGTGCTCGAATCAATTGGGACGGGAGTGGACAGGCCGGGAATTTTGACCTTCGGAGAGCTGTAATAGCCGGAGAAATCGAACACGGCGCTGATCCAATTGTTGGCTGTCCCGTCGAGCGAAGCGTGCCACCCAATGCCACTTATGTTCTTGATGTTCGTGAGGTCCTCGTATGCATAGGAAGGACCGACGAACACCTGATACTTCGGGATCTCCTGCGCCTGGACGGTTGAAGCAAACGCAAGGAGAAGAAACAGCAAGGAGAGGCTCAGTGCTCTACTCATAGTTTGAAAACTCCGTCTGGACATGGAAATAGTTGAATGAACTGACAATGCAAGCCAGCCGCCAAATCGGTGTTTGGCCTAGGTTTATAAGAATCTATTACATACGTGCGTATCCCATCCAGTTATAGTCTCCGGATGGTGACAACCAGGATTGCCTGTTAGTATTTTCGGATACGGTGGCGTGTGCGCTGATCGGTTGATTTGTAGCATCCGGCATCCGATAAGACAAAGTTTTGGCAATTACGGCGCGCGCATCTCTAGACCTTGAGCACTCCCTTCGTGATGAACAGACGCGATTTATGGTGCGAACGGACCACGACCGTGCGGACGAAAAACTTGGGCGCGCATGGCAAAGTGCTCCTATCTGGCAAATCGGCAGGAGACCCTGAGTAGACCGAAATATTGGCTTCCGAATTGCGAGTGGCTCAATTGCGGGCTATAACAGGCATGCGAACCGCTCTCCCTCACAAGCGGTAACCTCTGGGGATTCCCAGAACCAGCCGAATAGCCCGCCCACGCTCTGTGCAATGACTTCTCGCTGTTCAACCACACCAGCCTCGCGTGGGTGCTCACTTCAGTTTCAGGTATTTGATCGATCCCGAACCTCTCGGCGATCTGAGTCTGAGTGTAGGTTCCGGAGAGCATACAAATCACAAGTCCCTTTCTTGCGCTGGGCGTTGACTTTGGTCTGTGGCATCTGTTCCGCCGCGAGCGGTTCGACCTGCACTGCGAGAAGTGCGCGCCTCAAGATTCGTCAACCATGGAAGCGCACCTGTTGCGGTGAGACTTAGACTAGACTGCTTGTTAGCCCTGAAATTCGTTCAGAACTCCTGCCGCCATAGCGCGAACGATGTGTCTCATTTGTTTTTCTCTCCCGCCATGTCGACACCAAGCGGAATAACAATGAAACCGAAATGGTCGCCTTCCTCCACCGATCATTCGTGCCGTAGAGCAACCAGCGGATCGACCGCCGTCGCCCGCCGCGCCGGAAAGTACGACGCCAGCAATCCAACCGCGGCAAGCAAAGCCGCCACGAATACATAAGTGATCGGATCAAGCGCGCTAACTTCATAGAGAAAACTCTTCAGCACACGCGTAAGCGCAAGTGAAGCAAGGAGACCAACGCCCACGCCTACCAGCGCCAGTTTCAGGCCTTGTCCCGACACCAAACGGAAAACCTCTCTGGGCTGCGCACCCAGCGCCATCCGAATTCCAATTTCCTGCACGCGCTGCGTCACCGAATAAGCCATCACGCCGTAGATTCCGATCGTCGAAAGCAAAAGCGCGAGCAGCGCAAAAAGTCCGAGCAGCCATGTCCGAAAGCGCTCCTGCGTCACCGACGCTGTCATGTTGTCTTCCATTGTGCGCACTCGGACGAGCGGCTGATTCTTGTCGATCTTCGCGATAACATCACGCAGCCCCGAAACCTCTGCCGCCGGCTCAACACCCGTGCGCAACACCACCGAGAGCGTGAATACCGGCAGCACCGCATCGGCTTGCTTGAATGGCAGATACATCTCCGCCTGCGGCTCGGTTGCAAGTCCGCGCCGCACGTCGCCCACAACGCCGACAATTTCCATCCACGGAACCTGCGCGTCCGGCACCGCGCCGAGCTGCATCCGCTTTCCCAGCGGCGACGCGCTATTGAAATATTCCTTCGCGAACGAGGCGTTCACCACCACGACAGCCGGCGCCTTTTCGTCATCGGTCTGTTTGATCGTTCGTCCGGCCAGGAGCGGAACGCCTAGCGTCTCCAGGTATCCGGCGCTCATCGCGCGGTAGCCCGCGGCCGTATATTCGTGCGGGCTCTTCGGCGGCCGTCCGTAGATATTGAAATGGATGATTGAGCCGTTTCCGCTCATCGGCAGAAACGTCGCTGCACCGACGTTGCGCACTCCCGGCAGCACTCTCGCGCCATCCAGAAGGTGATCGAAGAACTCGAATCGCTGTTGCGGTTTCGCGTAAGCATTCTGCGAAAGAGGCACGTCCGCAGCCAACAGATGATCGGTCGTGAATCCGGCCGCCGCGGATTGCATTCGATTGAAGCTTCGGAGCAGCAGTCCCGCACCCACCAGCAGCACCATCGCGATCGAAAATTCCGCAATCACCAGTGCCGCCACCAGCCGGTGATTCGCCGCGCTGCCGGTTCCGCTGCGGCCTCCTTCATTCAGCGTCTCCCGCAAATCCAATCTCGCTGTTCGCAACGCCGGAATCAGCCCGAAGAGGACTCCCGTGAGCACCGCCGCCACAAATGTGAACGCGAGCACCCAGCGATCGATGTGAATTCCTTCGACGTTCGGCACCGCGCCCGCCGAAAGACGCAACAAAGGTCCCAGCGACGCGCTCGCCAGCCACAGTCCAATGGCCCCGCCGAGCATCGCGATCAAAATGCTTTCCGTCAGAAGCTGGCGAATCACACGCAAGCGCCCCGCTCCCAGTGCCGTCCGGATCGCGATCTCTCTGGCCCGCGACGTCGCGCGCGCCAGCAGCAAGTTCGCTACATTCACGCAGGCGATCAGCAGGATGAATCCCACCGCGCACAGCAGCACCAGCAGCGCAGGCCGCACGTTCTCCACCACTTGCTCCTGCAACCGCACCACGTCCGCGCTGATTCCCGTGTTGTATTCCGGATACTGTTTCTCCAGCCGCCCGGCAATGCCTTTCATCTCCGCGTCGGCCTGCTGGATGGTCACTCCGCTTTTTAACCGTGCCACGGCGAATATTCCCGGGTGCCAGTTGCGATCGTCCGGCAGCGTCTTGGCCCACGGCTCGAACGGCACGAAGGCGTCCGCCGGCTGCAAAAATTGAAAGTTGGGCGGCACAATCCCAATCAGCGTGTAAGGCTTCGAGCCTAGCTCGATCGTCTTCCCGATCCACTCTTTCGATCCGCCGAATCGTCGCTGCCACAGCGCGTAGCTGATCATCACCACCGGCGCGCCGTCCGCGCGGTCTTCTTCCGGCAAGAAACTTCGTCCCGCAACGGGCGCCACGCCAAGCAGCGGAAAGAAACCCGCCGTCGTATACCGCGTGGTGACCAGCTCCGGCTCACCCATGCCCGTCAGGGTCATCGCCGTCAGGCACGACCCTTGCATGGATTCAAACGATTGGCTCTGCTCCCGCCAGTCCTTGAAGTTTTCGTACGAAGTCGAAAATGTCGGATAGGGGCTCTTTTCCCGCACCAGGACCACTCGCGACGCATCCCGGAAAGGCAGCGGCCTCAGCAGCAGAGCGTTCACCACGGTAAAAATCGCCGTATTCGCACCGATTCCCAGCGCAATCGTCAGCACCACGATCAAAGTGAATGCCGGCGACTTTGCCAGTGTTCGCGCGCCGTAGCGCATGTCCTGCCAGAATGTTCCCATCGCGATCGCTCCCCGCTCCCGCTCCGATGCAATTCTGCCCGGCCCGATGTTACCCCGTTTCGACGCAGCCCACGCCGAAACCGCGCTCCCAATCTCCTGAGGGCCCACCGTTGGCGAGCCTCGTGCCGGGGCAAGGCGTCTGAGCGGGCCAGCCGTCGTGAAGCTGCTCAGCTTTTGTTGATCTAGAACCTCTGACGGCACAGGCTAGGCTATGGATTTAGCTTCTAGCCCAGAAATGAGAGATGATGCCGAGACCGGTGGCCGAAACTGGCCTGGAGAGAGAGCAAGAATGGCTACGCGCCGAGGGGCAGTCGACGATGCGATAGGCGAGCCGCACGCGAACAGTTTGCCACTAGTGATCGCGGCATCGTCTCTCGGCACCCTGATCGAATGGTACGACTTTTACGTGTTCGGAAGTCTGACGGCGGTTCTCGCCGTGAAATTCTATCCCCCTGGCAACGACACTTTCGCGTTGATAGCTTACCTGGCGACCTTTGCGGTCGGTTTCGTTGTCCGGCCATTCGGCGGGATTTTCTTCGGGCGCGTCGGCGACCTGACCGGGAGGAAATACGCGTTCCTGGTGACGTTGGCAATCATGGGCGGCGCCACGGTGTTGATTGGCTTGATGCCGACTTTTAAGACGGTCGGGTGGTTCGCCCCGATCGCATTGATCGTGATCCGCGTCCTGCAGGGGTTAGCGATTGGCGGAGAGTACGGGGGCGCTGCGATTTACGTGAGCGAACACTCACCCGACAACAAGCGCGGCTTCTACACCAGCTTCATCCAGGTCACTGCGATTCTGGGACTGCTCGTTTCGTTGTTGGTAATCCTGGGCACGCAATTCAGTATGAATAAAGAAGACTTTGCAAACTGGGGCTGGCGCATTCCATTCCTGTTTTCTATCGTTCTGGTAGGAGTTTCTCTCTTTATGCGCCTGAAGTTGCACGAGTCGCCCATTTTCGTGCGCATCAAGTCGGCCGGAAAGACCTCGACGCAACCACTCAAAGACGCCTTTACGAACTGGCCCAACCTTAAGCAGGTGCTGGTCTCGTTGTTCGGCGCAACGGCCGGCCAGGGGGTAGTGGTCTACACGGGACAGTTCTACGCCCTCTTCTATATGCAAAGCATCCTGAAGGTGAATCCCCGCACGGCAACTATCGTGATGGCGATTTCGATTGCGATCGGAATGCCGTTCGTGAACCTGTTCGGTTCGCTCTCGGACAAGATCGGGCGAAAGAAAATAATGATGGCGGGGTTCCTGCTGGCCGTGTTTACCTTCATCCCGATCTATCACGCGATGGAGGGTGCCGCCGGAAATCACGTCGTGACAGTGAGGTCCACACGCAACAATGTGACCGGCGCCATCAGCTTAACGCCGATGACCATGGACGCGATCGGCGCTCTGGTTCCGGCCGAAGAAGCCACGAATCCGAACAAAACGAAACTGGTGCTTCTGATCTTCATTCAGCTCGTTTACGTCGGCATGACGTACGGGCCGATCGCGGCGTATCTGGTGGAAGCCTTCCCTGCGAAGATTCGCTATACGTCGGTTTCGTTGCCTTACCACTTGGGCAATGGTGTTTTCGGGGGGCTGCTGCCACTGATCGGACTGTCTATTTGCGCGGCCACCGGCAAGATTTACGCCGGGCTCTACTACCCGGTTGGTGTGGCGGCTGTAGCATTCGTCGTCGGCAGCCTCGCGCTACGCGAGACTCACAGCACGAGGCTTTGGGACGAAGTGAGCGCCGAAACATTTCGGACGAAGCGCGACGGTTTGCGATCGCGTTGAATTTCCATGGCAGCTAACTCAATAAGGTAAAGAGCGAAGCATGGTGGACGTGGACGTGACCGGGATCGAACCGGTGACCCCTTGCTTGCAAAGATTGTGCTGACGAACAATCAACGAGTTACACGGAGCGCCACGAATTGCTACCGAATGCGACAATCGCAACATCCACAGCGGTTGGCGGTGTTGGGCAGAAGGTCAGCCGGCAACTCAAGGTTTTCGCCGCACAAATGTAAGCGTCTGCGTGGGCTCTTGAACCGGAGGTTTAAGTCCGCGGATACCGGGCGAGATCTCGATTACAGTATTCCACTGCACTAAGGCGTTCTCTTGCGCGCCAACCCCGTTTGGTATGACTTCTAGGACTTGGCCCACCTCGCTACCTCGCCGTACGACGTCACCTTTCATGACCTCTTGTCCGTCGGCGTACATTTTCGTCTCCCGACATCGAACGTCGTAGGATTCGTTTTCAAGCCAGTACAAATGCACTTTCAATTCCAAGTGCCCTTTGTCACATAAATGGCGCTGCGTCAGGCGATTCCAAAGATCGAAATGGCGGCACATACACGAGAAGGAGACGCTGGTCACCGGGTAGCGCCTCCGATTGGTTACAGCACGTGGGGCAGCACCGCCCGCTTGATAACTACGAGAACGCCCTGCCCACCGGAAGAGCAGAAACCCTGTTTCCGCAAATAACTGTTTGAGTAAGAACCATTGACGCAAACGATCCTTGTAGCAAGGATAGTAACCAGAGGAGCTTCAAAGCAGAGGCTGTTCCCCAAGACGTAAGACTCTGCGCGGGCGGACTGCCATAACGGCAGAGATACCAACAAAATCAAGCGACCGTGGAAGAGATGAAAACAGTCACAGCGGTTTTGTCCTTATTGATGCTTTCAAGCGTAGCGTCAGCTCAAAGTCCCGATCCGTCGAAGTGGATGTGCCGCAATCCCGCAGACTCTGGCGGCTTCACATACCAGGGCGAAACGATTTTCGGAACGCAAGCTTGTCGTTTGATTCCCCAGGCTACGCCACCCACGTCCGCTGCACCTATCACTGCGGCGACGCCGAAGCAAGAAGCGAGTATGGCCGCTGTGAACAGTTCCGTTACTGCTCCCGTCGCTGCTGGAACGCCACAGCCCCCTCCCATCGCCAGTCCGGTGCCGGCAACAAACCCCTCGACAGTAAACGATGGCAAGACGCGGGTGTTCGTGACGGACAGCCGATCGTGGGAAACGCGGGGCGGCTCTTCGGCGGGAGGGAATAAGAATAGTTGGGGCAGTAGTAGTTGGATGTCTGGCGGAGCCCGTCCACAGACGGCCGAAATCATCAAGACTTTAAATCAGCGCTGCCCCGAGTTGACCGTTACGAACAATCTTTCAAAGGCCGACTTCGTACTGACTCTTGACCACGAAGGCGGCAAGGGACTGTTAGCGCATCGGAACAAGGTTGCCGTATTTAATCGCGACGGCGACGATATTTTCAGTGACTCGACAAGGGAGCTGGCAACTCCGTCAAAGATGCCTGCGCAGCAATGCTCAATTCAAAGAAGTAATTCGCGTATCGCACATCTAAGCAAAGGAATTGACTCATAGCGTCATAACGCTTGGCCAGCAGCTAGAAACGCGGCCTGATCGTCCGGCGAACGAATGACGAGTTCATCCGTCGGCACGCCGGGGAATAACACCTCCGACGCGAACTTGCTTTTCGGATTCACGTGCCGACCAAGCCGACGCAATAATTGATGCAGGCGAGAAGCGAAGTATAATCCTGCCATGCCGCGACACGACCTCAGCAAACTCTGGGAAGCACACACCGCAGACGAATTCGTCACGCGCGACACCGAAGCCACGTTAGCCACTATGACCGAGGACGCTTACGTCAACCACATCCCCGTCATGACCGGCGGTTACGGCAAGGCCGCCCTGCGCCACTTCTATGCGCACGAGTTCATACCCGTGATGCCGCCCGACACCTCGCTTACTCCCGTCTCCCGCACTGTCGGCGAAGATCAGCTCGTTGATGAAATGATCTTCTCCTTCACGCACACGCAGGAAATGCCCTGGATGCTGCCCGGAATTCCGCCCACCAATCGCCGCGTCGAAGTGCCTCTGGTCGCGATTGTTCGTTTCCGCGACGGCAAACTCGCCCACGAGCACATCTATTGGGACCAAGCATCTGTCTTGAAACAGCTCGGGCTATTGAACGACCCGTCGTTGCCCGTCGTTGGTGTGGAAAGCGCCCGCAAAGTCCTCGACCCGAAATTCGAAGGGAAATATTAGATAACGCGTAGTCTGAAGTACCGTGTAGAGAGCCGCTTCTCCTTCGATATTCCGAGCTGGCCCAGGTGGTCCGTTGGGTCACTGCATGGCGCGAAGGATCTCGTCGGCTGCCGCCATCGCGAAATCTATCTCTTCATCTTTATTGTAGAAGTGTGGCGACATCCTCACGCCGCTGCCCGGCCGCCAGTCAACCAGAATGTCGCGCTTGAGTAACTCGGCGCACACTG
>DATHPO010000259.1:0-9354 GCA_035483835.1 Terriglobales bacterium | reverse complement strand
CATTGTTGTACAAGTCAAACATTCTCTCAGCCTCTTCACCACACGACACGGAACATCGGTACGAGCAGTGGCCAGTATACCCTCGCGCGTCACATGAAGATTCCTTCATAGCATGTTCGAAATCCGGCGAGCCGCGGCGTGCTCGGCCCATCTTTTGGATTTAGGGGCTCGTGATTAACGCCGTTACGGATATATGCCGACTTGCCAATTTTCAATGTCCGATAACGCGACTCAGGAGTTATCGGGCCGGAACTCCTAGAACCGGACTTATCGAAGGTCGGCCAAACAATTAGTGGTAATAAACGGATTCATTAACGGTCTATGTGGGACGACAAGTTGACCTCCATCACTTCGCCAGAATCTTCAGGGAGATTGCGTCTGCCACCTGCTGCACGTCGTGCCGATCGGCGCGATACTCGCACTCCGTCTTCGCCGAACTCGATCCGGTCCCGCGATCGAGCCTTGCGAACTGCATGAACTTAGATTATTGCCCGCCGAAACGGAATACGATTCCGGCGCTATACCGGAAATTGTCCTGCCGGTCATTGGCGCCGTCGGGAAACTTCGTCAAAAAATACTCGGCCTGTATCGGACGGACTGCAAAATGGCGCGACACCGTCACATCAATTCCGCCCCCAGCCGTTGTCCCAAAAGCTGTCTTCGATCCCAGCACAATCGCATCGGACGCCCAGATGGCCCCCAGAAGAACCTGGGCAAACGGCGTAACCCTGCCGCGCCGGAAATTCACACGAGGTCCAAACAGGTACGAAATCTGATGCGTAGTGGCGAATCCACTGCGGGCAACGGCATAGCCACCGAGATCTCCCACGACGCCGAGCCAGCGAGTCGCGTTGAATTCCAGCTGGCCGCTTCCTCCGTTTCCATTGACCGATTCCGAAGGCGGCATCTGGGTGATGTCGTTGACTGCATTGTCGCGCATGTAGTCGTAACCCGCGTATCCTTCAAACTTGGGCGTAACATCTTGCGCTTTCGCCGGCAGCGCGAAGCCCATCACCAAGATCAACACAACCAGCCCGACTGAATTCTTCATTTTCCGTGCGCCTCCATTTGGATTTCCGCATTCTCTATGGTTCGGGTGGCACAGCTTGGCCTCTTTGCGAGTTATCAATCGTGACAAGTAGCTTCTGCCAATTCTGATGACGGTATTGTCGCCGAGGTTGGCAACGCCTAGGAAAGTTGAGCCTTGTCCAAAGCTGCTTGAACGTTGGAACCGTTGTTATAGCCACCCAATCGGCTAGTGCCTGAATTAACCGCTAGCTTTACCGGAGTGCTAGTTCAAATGACGGTAACGCGACGCATCAGGTGTTATTCGAGCGGCCAAATCGATAGAGCTTTGTGAAGAAATTCTTTCTTGCAGCGCGTAAGCTGGGCTGTGTGTCGGCTGCAGGGATCGGAGGTGATTATGTTGGTGCGGTTGATGATCGGTGCGATGCTCACGCTGGGGTTTGGACAAAATGTGATTGCTGGCTGCACTTGCAGCATGCCCCGTGGAGGATGTGGGCGTGGCTGGAATTCGGGACAGGTCATCTTCTTAGGCAAGGTGACTCGGGATATCCAGACGGAAGCGCCGATGGCGGACGATTCTGGGGAGGATTATTCTGGGGTGAAGGATCCTCAAGTTCGAACATTGTTGCAGCGCCTTAGAAAGAAGCCGCCCATGAATCATGTGGTGTATTTCTCGATCGCGGAGAGTCTCCGTGGTGAAGGGCAGCCGGGGCAAGAGATTGTCGTGCGTACGGGCGTGGATGAACGCGGCCCGCAAGATGGAGATTGCAGCTATCCCTTCGTGGTGGGCGTCAGCTACCTGGTATATGCCTCGGGTCTTGGTGATTCGCTCTCGACGAACACTTGCACGTTCACCAGCGCGGAGGTGGCAGTGGGCGGCGTTCTGCGCGAACTGCGAGCTATTCGGGATGGGCAGCCGGTTGATAGCCTCTTCGGCACAGTCGGTTTGCTGTCTCGCAAGGGGAACCCCTCATTGTGGTTGACCAAAATGCGCCCGCTCGGCGACGTTTTTGTGCGCGTGGTCGATAGTGCGGGCCGTGTGCGCTCGACGAAGACGGACGAACGTGGGGTGTATGCATTTGAATGGCTCCCGCCCGAAAGCTATCGAATCGAAGAAGATTTGCCTGCAGGATTGGGGGCACTTTCCGACGGGGCGGACAGCACGTCGGCCATTGATTTGACGGATCCAGACCCGACACGGATTGGATGCCGGGCCGACATTCGCGCAGATTTGGAGATCACGAATTGATGGGTTTAGGAATTACCTTCACTGCGTGAAGGAGCCGGCCTGCGGAGGTCTCTATCTTTCTTCCAGTCCCAGCTCGGTTTCTTTGGAACCGTTCTCAGTTTGACCTCCAGTCCGCATGATGTTTCCCAGAACTCGGAGGGAGAGCTCAATTTCAGGAAGGGCACACGTTGGCATGCCGTATTCTGCGGAAATCAAAATGACTATTTGCGTGACCCTGAAAGGCGTTCGTCTTAGAGGCATGCCTTTACTAGCGGAAGCAGACACTTGGTCACCAAATTTATCCGCGCAATGGCGCTTGGACGCTCGCGTGAGATTTGCATTCTTGGCCCTATAGGGTCGGTTTCTGTGAAAGGCGGCCCGCAGTCAATGGCATTTAGGCGGTGCGAATTATTTTGAAACGATTCGCAGCTTTGGGCTCACTACCTTCCGAACGGTGACGCGGCCGACACGCTTGTAATTGAAAAGGGTCGAGCGCAGAATGGTCGCAATTCCCATTCGTTATCCCGGTTTCGTTTGACCTCGATAACCCGGCCACGGGACTCCTGTACAACCTCTGCGTTCTTCGGGAGGGACCATGAAAGGCTCTCTGTTGCTCACAGCCTCGATCTGCGCTCTGTGCGGCCTCAGTGCGTGTGGCGGGAATAGCGGAGGCAGAGTTCAGCCCTTGCTCATCACTTCTGCGGCTCCGCCGAAAGGAAACGTCCGGACTGCGTATGGCGCGGGCGGGAGCGGGTTCTCTCTAGCCGCTTCGGGAGGGGTGGCGCCTTATTCTTGGAGCTGGACAGCCGCCTCGGGCTCCGCTTTGCCGCCCGGCCTGAGCCTGGCTCCTTCGGGCTTAGTCTCGGGCACGCCGACCTCCGCAGGAAACTTCAACGTCCAGGTGACAGTAAAGGACTCAGCCTCGCCTCCCTCTCAACAGATTGCGACTGACGCGATCGACATCGGCGGTCCGTTGCTCACGATTACTTCTTCGGCTCCCCCGAGCGGCACGGTTGGAACAACATATGATGGGCGATTAGGCCCGCCGTGTAAGCCCGGCAGTCCGAATTGCGTCTGTATCTTTATGCCGCTTCGCCCGTCGTGTCATATCGCGGAACACGGTTTCCAACTCAGCGTGACGGGCGGCACGGAGCCCTATGGCTGGAGCTGGGTCGCCGCGTCGGGCTCGGCTTTGCCGCCGGGCGTTACGCTGTCAGCCACAGGATTAATTGACGGTGCGCCTACGACGGCCGGAGCGTACAGCGTCGTCGTTGCGGTTTCCGATTCTTCAGTGCCGGCGGCACAGACCAATGTGGATTACGCCATCATGATCGCGCCGCCTCCGCCTCCACAAATTAACGATGTGAACTCGCCATCCGCGGTTGTAAATTCAGCGTACAGCTTTACCTTTACAGCTACGGGCGGACAGCTCCCGCTTACCTGGAACGAAACCGGGCCGCTTCCGGCAGGGCTTTCACTTAGTTCCGGCGGCGTGCTCTCGGGCAAACCGACTGCTATCGGCGGGTTCCCCATCAGCGTAATGGTGCAGGACTCGGCTGGTCAAAACGCTACGCCCCAGATGTTCACGGTGGAGGTCACGTCGCACGGTTTCACGATGACCGGCAGCATGAACTCAGCGCGCATTTCTCATACGGCCACGCTGCTGAATGATGGAACAGTGCTAATCGTCGGCGGCCAGGACACCACCGGAACTCCCGTCGCAAACTCGGAGCTTTACGCTCCCTCGGGCGGGACCTTTGCGGTATCGGGAGCCTTGGGAACGGCGCGCTATTTTCACACATCCACGCTGCTAGGCGCGGGCAAGGTCCTCGTGGCTGGAGGAGATGACATAAGCGGTAATGCCCTGGCCTCCGCGGAGCTGTACGATCCATCCACCAAAACCTTCACCGCGCTCGGCAATATGGGAAGTGCCCGCGATTCTTTCACGGCTACACCTCTTGGCAACGGAAAAGTGCTCTTGGCAGGGGGAGGTAACACGAACGGGATCCAAGCCACGGCAGAGCTGTTCGATCCTTCGACTGGGAGTTTTTCGCCAACCGGGAGCATGAGCACTCCGCGTGCGGCACACACCGCTACCCTGCTGAGCAGCGGAAAAGTATTGGTCGCGGGAGGTGTCGACGCCAACGACACCGCTCTTGCGACCGCGGAATTGTATGATCCCGGTAGCGGCACGTTCACACTGACGACAGGCAACATGAACGATCAACGTTACACGCATACCGCCACTCTGCTCGGCAACGGTAAGGTGCTGTTAACGGGAGGCACCGATGCAACCAATAGCTCCGTCGCGTCCGCCGAGCTCTACGATCCGAACGCCGGCACCTTTTCCGCAACTGGAAGTATGGGCACTCCGCGTGCGGGACATCGGGCGATCTTGCTTAACGACGGAACCGTGCTCGTGGAAGGAGGAACCGACGAGAATGGAGCCCCTCTTGTGGCCGCGGAGCTTTATAGTCCCGTCACCGGGCTGTTCGCCCCCACAGGCAGTTTGCAATCTCCGCGCTTTCGCCACACTGCCACCTTGCTTAACGGCGGCACCGTACTCGTTACTGGGGGCGCCAATACCTTGGGGATTCTGGCGACAGCAGAGCTCTACCAGTAGGCCGGCGGGCTCTTCGCTGCTCGTGGCTCAGCAGCCCGTGCCGTGAGCAGTGGCGGCGGCATCGGCATATCGAAGTGGTTGCATTTTTGATATCGCGGCTCTGAGGCCGCATAGAAATAGAAATGTTAAAATCGCAACGGCCGTCGCCAGAAGGCGAACCGGCCGTCAACTGGAGTTTTCACGTGAGGAGGTAGCATATGAAATGGCTCCCACTACTCCTTGTTGTGTTTTTGGCCGCGGGTCGGCCTTGCAGAGCTGACATCATCATTGGCACCCCGCCTAATGCTGCCTTCAATATACAGATCTTTACTCCGACCGGGCAGAGTTTCACGGCCGATAGAAGCGCTATAAAGTCGATTGGTATGTCGGTTTCCGTTTGCAACTGCCCTCCGCTTATGAAATTTCAGCTGACTCTTCTGAACGGGTCTGGCACCTCGGGCGCGACGGTGGCAACTAGGACAGCGACTGCGCCAATCGGATTGTTTGGTTTCCTGGACTTTGATTTTACCGGTGTAACACTGACCGTTGGGCAGAAGTACACGGCGGTAATGACGCAGATCTCGCCGAATCCCCCAAACTCCACAGGTATCTCAATTAATGGTGTTTCTCCGAACACCTATTCCGGGGGAGTAGCGTTCCTATCTGGCCTCGCTAACCCCGACGTCGAATTGTCACTGCGGGTGATCGATGAACCGTTGGCCGCGAGTGCGCTGCAGTATTCCGCTAAATTCTTGTGCGGCCAGACAGACGAAGAAGAGGCGGAGCATGGCAAGGGCATGGCTGCGTACGGGATGTACTTTACGGTCGTCAATCTTCACAACCCTAGCGAAATAGAAGTTGTCGCCAAAATGAAGGTTGCCACAACCAAACCCAACGGACAGCCGGGCGACGTCTCGCCATTTCACTCCATCCAACTTGGCGGGGATCAAGCACTCGCAGTCGGCTGCTCCGAAATTCGGGATCTGGCGAAGGCGCCCCCGGGCTTCCTGGACGGCTTCCTCGTCGTCGAGAGCGATTTCAGTCTGGACGTTGTTGCGGTATATACGGGGTCCCAGAAAGGGCTGGTTGAAACCTTTGGCATAGAACGCATCGGCGAACGAAAAATGAATAGTGGTGACGCAGCCACACCCGGATCATTAGGGCCAAATGCACCACCTAGCAAGTGAAAGCACAGGAGGTGAGCTTTGATGTGTTCTGGATTTTGACCGGAATGTGATCGCGTAGCGTATTGGACTCCCTTCGTTCCGGAGCATACAGTGCGCTCGGTATTAAATGGCTTTCATGAAGTCGCCTCTGCTTCAAGCACAACCTGCACTGGTCGAAGACGGCTTTAGACACTGATTTCAGGCGACAGCTCACCTCAGGTCGGCAGCGGTGTTGTCATACATCAATGCACCGAGATGTTCGCGCCATCCTTGCTCGTCGCCGGCAAGCAACTGCGACACGATTTCGAATAGCCTCGCTTGCCCATCTCTGGCACTCGTCTGCACCTCGGGGATCGTTCCAAGCAAAATTGCAGCGCGGCGATGACGAAGGCCGAATGCACAGAGCGCACGCGCTGCAGTCGTCGGAACTCCGAACCTAAGATGGTCAGGAAACGCGCGAACAGCCGCAGAGAGCGCACGGCCTTGCGACTCAAGAACTTTCTCTAGCAAAGAAACTTCAGTTTTCTCGCGTACTATCCAATCTTTTTATCGGCATATATTTGTGCGGTTTCAACGTTTCACTTTTTCGTGGCAACACACGCAGAATTATTGGCATCCGAGTGCAACGTGCTGCACATGCTATGATCACGCGCGCGGAGCTCACCCAGGCATTACGCACTGAGCATCTGATCTCTCCATTTTTCAACGACCGCAAGGCGTCGCAAGCGGCCGCGATTTCAATAGTGAGCGTTCCTATGAAGAAGACATTCCTTTTTGTTCTGTTATTGCCCGTGTCTGCAGGGTTGCTGCAGGCGCAGACGATCCCAGGTTTGGGTAACGCCACATTTCCGACCTCAACCCATTCGGCAGCCGCGCAGAGCGACTTCATGCGCGGTTTGTTGTTACTACACCTTTTTGAGTATCCCGACGCAGCCAAGTCGTTTGTTGCCGCCGAAACGACCGACCCCGGATTTGCCATGGCTTATTGGGGAGAGACGATGACCTTCAATCATGGGGTCTGGAACCAGGTGGATGTAAAAGCGGGTCAGGCTGCGCTCGCCAAGTTCGGCGGCAGTGCGGAAGAACGCGCCCGCCGTATTGCCGATCCACGCGAACGGGCTTATATGAGCGCGGTGGAAATCCTCTACAGCGGCAAGGCCGACAAGCGCGAACGGGACGCGCAGTACACCGCGGCGATGGAGCAGGTGGCCGAGGCTTATCCAAAGGACGACGAGGCCCAACTTTTTTATGCCCTGGCCATGCTGGGAACAAGCGAGGGTGTGCGCGATGTACCGACGTATTTGAAGGCCGCGGAAATCGCGAAGAGCGTTTTCATGAGGAACCCGGAGCATCCCGGCGCTGCCCATTACTGGATTCATGGGATGGACGATCCGCAACATGCCGCGGGCGCCCTGGAGGCGGCGCGCGCGTTGTCCAAGATTGCGCCGGATGCTGGCCACGCGCAACATATGTGCTCGCACATCTTCATGGCGCTTGGTATGTGGGACGACGTGGTGCAGGCCAACATCGCCGCAATCAGCGTCGTGAACCGCCAGGCAGCCGCAGCAGGAAGGCCGCCCAAACTCTGTGGCCACTACACCTACTGGCTCGAATACGGCTATCTGGAACAAGGCCGCATTGGCGAAGCAG
The DNA here is from genome assembly GCA_035483835.1 of Terriglobales bacterium. GTDB lineage: Bacteria > Acidobacteriota > Terriglobia > Terriglobales > Acidobacteriaceae > JABDBE01. The sequence goes on along the minus strand of DATHPO010000259.1, from coordinate 1,682 downwards.
AAAAAGTGGTCGCTGGCTGCCGCACGGAGGCAGCGGAATCTGGCATGGCCGCGCGGGCGCGGGGTACGGTAGATCCTGACGACTCACATGTCGGCTCTTTTGCCGTGATGCGTAGCCGCTACATCGTTGATACGGGCCGTTGGAATAGCGAGGTTGTTCGCTGGAACGTGGACTTGGGCGGCGCACAGATGCCAGAATTCAATTGCGCATTCGGTACTGGTTTTGCCGCAGCTGAGCTTGGCGATGTGGCGGCAGCGCGAGAATCTCTCGCCTCGCTCGATCGGCTGCTTACCCAGCTCCCGACCCTCTTTGACCATGCAGCGCTCCCCGCCGACGATCCCGCTCGCCGTGTCCCGGGGATTCAAAAGGTACAGATTGAGTCGGTCATTCTGTCGGCCGAGGGCCATGGCGATCAGGCGATTGCAAGCATGCAGCAAGCGATTGTAGCCGGGAAGGACTCGCCCTATGCGTTCGGCCCGCCAAGTCCTGAGAAGCCTTCCGAGGAACTTCTCGGAGAACTCCTATTGAAGGCGAATGAGGCTCTGCAGGCACGGGAGGCTTTTGCAGCCTCTCTGCAGCGCGCTCCGAGAAGGGCCGAATCCTTGCTCGGGCTGGCACGAGCCGAGAGCGCGATGGGAGACAAAGCGGCAGCCGCGAATAGCTATGGTGAACTTCTCCAGATTTGGAGGAACGCAGACCCGGGCTATGCACCAAGAGAAGAGGCTCAACGCTATGTTTCTATCGCGTCGCACGCTTCGAACTAGAGAAGGGGACCGAATGGCGCTGCTCCGTGCTGCCTATCTGGACCACGAAAGTTGTCGTAGCCAGCCTGGGGTCTCTCACTTCTGAGCTAACGCATTCTCGTGCTCGATCATCACGTGCGACCAAAATGTACCCGAAGCCATGACATAGGGCATGGTGGGCCTGACCTGTCCCTCTTCAGGCAAGCCGATTTCCCCTGCAGTTTTGTAAGGAAAGTGAACCGACTGCCAGGACTCGATCTCCGGCCCAACCGTGTTGGTCTCCGCCCGGTATGCGGAAATTGGGCCGAGCATACGGTATCCGGCAACAGGATGGTCGGGAATCGCCAGCTTCTTTGCTTTCACTTCCGCATCGATGGTCCGATAGATCTCGTCGTCCTTTACGCCACGGGAGTGCAAATCGCGCATGCGACGAACGACAGGCATGAACGACTCGTGATAGCAGCGCACATCGAACTCGGCATCGCCGGGACGAGAAGCGGTGCACACCATCCCATTCGTGCCCTCCCGAAGGGTTACAAGTGATAGGTCAGGAGCGTATCCGAGTACTGTGGCGTGTTCCCGCATAACCTCAGGCAAAGGCAAGACCGCAGCCGCGATTTGCTGGCTGGCAGGAGGCACCTGCGTCGGTTGTGCGATTGCGGACGTGGAGAACAAAGTTGAGTGATAAATCACGATCAGTACCAGGATCAACCAGCCTTGCATCGGTTTTGCCTCCAACCCGCTTCGCACTATAAACGTAAATGGCCGCGTGGGGGCAACCTTGCGGCAGCGAATCCACCGAAGTGGTCAGAAGCCGGTTGCGAAGTCGGGACTCCACTGACGCTTGCCACTGGTTTCGGGCGAATAACGGCAAACCGGGTGCGCCGTGAAGGCGCTGGTCCACAGCGGGGGTATACCCGCCCGGGAACTGGTTCGCTC
>DATHPO010000258.1:0-86629 GCA_035483835.1 Terriglobales bacterium | reverse complement strand
CGATGAGTTACTTCCGAGGGTAATGTTGGTAGTCAATGTACAAGGCCTTCTACAATCTGACGCGTAATCCCTTCGAGATTACTCCGGATCCCTTCTTCCTCTTTCCCACCCGGAGACACAACGAGGCGTTGGCGGCGCTGTACTACGGCGTTCGACGCCACAAGGGATTCGTGGTGATGACCGGAGAAGTCGGTACGGGCAAAACGCTCCTCGTCCGCTGCCTGCTGCAGTTGCTGAATCAGAGCGATGTTGCCTACGCGTATGTATTCAACAGCCGGCTCTCGCCCGTCGAGTTCCTGCAATATATTGCCGGTGACTTCGGGCTGAATGTGGCGGGTAAAAACAAGAGCGAGCTTCTTCTGACACTGAGTAACTATGTGATTTCGCGACATCAGAAGAAGCTGACCACTGTGCTGGTTGTCGACGAAGCACACCACGTCGCGTCAGAAGTGCTCGAAGAGATCCGTCTGCTGACGAACCTCGAAACGACAAACGAAAAGCTGCTTCAGATCCTACTGGTGGGTCAACCCGAACTGGATGAGAAGCTCGACTCCATCGAGCTGCGACAATTGAAGCAGAGAATCGCTCTGCGCTCACAACTGTTGCCGTTGAATTTGGACGAGACGACAGGTTACATCCACCGCCGTTTGCAGCTAGCTGGAGCAAATTCTAATTCTGCCCTGCTTTTTCCGGCCGAGGCGATTGTAAGAGTACATCGGCACTCGCGGGGAATTCCGCGTCTGATCAACACCGTGTGTGAGAACGCGCTGATCACCGCATACGCCCGGCAATCGCGCAGCGTGACTCCCGACATCATCGAGGATATCGCTGTGGATTTCCGCCTCGGCGTAGTGCATCAACCCAATGTAGACAGTGCTAACGGTAATGAGGAAGGCGACGCGCGGCGAGCAGCGAAGACTCTGCTCCTCCTGCATGACTATCTGCAAAAACTGCAATCGAGCCAGGGAGAACCGCGGGCAGCTGCAGCAACTGGAGCCAGTAAACATGAGCCGTATATTTGAAGCGTTACAAAGGTCCGAGTCGGAGCGCTCGGGCACACCGTTAGCTCCGCCGGCTCTTGCAACAGAACTTTTGCAGGTGGTCGAGCGGGAAGCCAGTGCGCTTGCGCCGAAGGATTTCCCTGCGAATGAGCTTGCACCCCAGGATCTGACTGAGGCTCCCCCGGCCTTTGTTGAGACGGAATTCGCTCACAGTGACTTAAGTCAATTTCAGTCGTTGCCAGTATCCCTGCCGCAGGACAGCAAGTTGGTATGTCTTACGGCTCCCGAAAGTTTCGGCACAGAAAAATTCCGTTTTCTCGGGGTTCGCTTGAGGCAGCTCCAGCATACTCGGCCCCTCAAGAGACTGTTGATCACGAGCACGATACCTGAGGAAGGGAAGACCACGGTGGCGGCAAATCTGGCGACCATTTTAGCCAGGAGACAACAGCCGAAGATTTTGCTTTTGGAAGGCGACTTGCGGCGTCCGTCGTTGAGTAAGCAGTTCGGTCTGAAGCGGATTCCTGGCCTTAGCGAATGGTTAAAGGGCGATACCCGCCCAATGGAACACCTCTACCGCCTCGAAGGCCCGAACTTGTGGTTCCTGCCGGCTGGCCGGCCACCGGAGAATCCCCTCGAGCTGATGCAGTCCGGCAGACTTTCTGAATTGCTGAATCAGCTCTCGGGTTGGTTTGATTGGATCATCATCGATTCTCCACCGATACTGCCTCTGGCTGATACCAGTGTGTGGGCGCGATTAGCGGACGGAATTCTCTTGGTAACGAGAGAAGGAATCACCAAGAAGCGAATGTTGCAGCGCGGTCTCCAGGCACTCGAGCAGTCGAAGTTGCTGGGCGCGGTGGTGAACTCCTCGGCGAATACGGATCACAGCAACTATTATCAGCGCTACGGGCCGGGAGCAGCACGGCAAGCCAGTGTTGCCGAAAAGTAATCGATTCCCGGTTCGAACCCTAGTCCCCTGTTGTTAGTCAGTTTCAGTTCCCAGTTCTGTACTCCCCCAAGACAGCACAAAACACAGAACAGTTTCACGGTAGGTTATCTGTTCCTGCGCCCAAGAGGTGGCAGGACGAGGAGAGGGAGTCGTGAATGTACGGCGGTCAGGCGGCGTAGCAAGTCTCGATGCACTTTCGGCAGATGTTCTGCCGGTTGAGGAACGCGGTGTTCTCAACGAGGTAGCGTTTCACAGGATGATTTCGCTAGAGCGAAAGAGGACAGAGCGCTCGCGAAAACCTTTCTTGTTGATGCTTCTGGATATGGGAAATGGCCTGCGATCCGATAAGAACGAGAAGGCCCTGGATAAGATTCTCCCGGCACTTTCTCTGTCGACTCGAGAAACCGACGTAACTGGCTGGTACAAGAAGAACTCGGTCGTGGGAGTCATGTTCACCGAATTTGGTGCCGAAGAGCGGAACTCGATCCTGAGGACCATAATGGCCAGGGTCAGCGAGACGCTGCGCAGCAATTTGAGCTCGCAACAATTCGGTCTGATCAGCATCGAGTTTCACTTATTCCCAGAGGAGTCGAATCACGAGATTCCCCAAAAACCGAGTAATCCGACTCTGTATCCTGACCTCACCCGTCGAGACGCTGCGAGGAAGTTCTTCTGCGTGATCAAGCGAGTCATGGACATTGTCGGCAGTGCCATTGCGCTACTGCTTTTTTCCCCTCTTTTCCTGGTGATTGCTCTTGCGATCAAGCTCACATCGAAGGGTCCAGTATTCTTCCAGCAGAAGCGAGTCGGCCAGAGTTTTGAACAGTTTGTTTTCCTTAAGTTCAGATCGATGTACGTCAACAATGATGCCACTCTCCACAAAGAATATGTCCAGCAATTGATAGCCGGTCGCGCGCAGAGTCATCCAGGAAACGGCAACGGTAAGAGCGTCTACAAATTAACGAGAGACCCGAGGATCACTCGGGTCGGTGCTTTCCTGCGAAGAACCAGCCTTGACGAGTTACCCCAGTTCATTAATGTGTTGAAAGGCGACATGTCCCTCGTGGGGCCACGTCCTGCCCTCGCATATGAAGTAGAGGCATACGATATCTGGCATCGGCGTCGGGTGTTGGAAGCCAAGCCCGGAATTACGGGATTGTGGCAGATCAATGGTCGCAGTCGCGTCAAATTCGACGACATGGTGCGCCTGGATTTGAGATATGCGCAAACCTGGTCGCCTTGGATGGACCTCAAGATTCTCCTCCGCACACCAGTCGCAGTGGTATTTGGTGACGGTGCGCACTGAAACAAGCCTCCCCCGCTGCATGTTATGACAACTGCGATACATCCTGCCAGTCAGCTTTCTGAGTTGGCCGCGAATGAATCTATGCATAAAGGGGGCGGTGATACTGTGGTCAAGTTTGGCGTAGTTGGATACGGATATTGGGGCCCAAACGTGGTCAGGAACCTCGACCAGTTAGATGGCTCCACGGTGGTAGCGGTTTGTGACAAAAGCCCGGCAGCGCGCAAACGCATTCTCAAAACCTATCCGCACATCAAAGTCGTCGCGGAAACTGCGGAGCTGATGTCGTCCACGGAGGTCGATGCGATCGCGATCGTGACCCCGGTGTGGACCCACTATGAACTCACGAAGGCGGCCCTGCAGAACGGAAAGCATGTGTTTGTAGAAAAGCCGTTCACCAGTTGCACCGCCCACGCCGAAGAACTTATCAACTTGGCTGCGCAGAAGAACCTGAAAATAATGGTTGATCACACCTTTCTGTTCACAGGGGCGGTCAAAAAAATCGCTCAGCTTCTGGATGAGGGCGTACTTGGCAAGCTGTACTACTACGACTCTACCCGCGTCAATCTTGGGCTTTTCCAGCACGATATAAATGTCATCTGGGATCTTGCCCCCCACGATATTTCCATCATCGATCATCTGATTAAAGCGAGTCCGGAAGCGGTAGTCGCCACCGGACAAGCGCACTTGAACGGGCATGAAGACATTGCCTTCATTACCATGTATTTTCCCGACAAGATCATTGCTCACATAAACGTGAATTGGCTGTCCCCGGTAAAAGTTCGTACGACGCTCATCGGTGGAGAAAAAAAGATGTTGGTGTGGAATGATCTCGAGGCCGACGAGAAGATCAGGATCTACGATAAGGGAGTGGATATCAAAACGCCTCAAGGTCTTTACAATTTGTTGGTGAATTACCGTTCGGGTGATATGTGGTCCCCTCAAGTGAACCGCATAGAAGCCCTGAGCCAAGAATTGGCCTATTTTGTTGACTGCATTAAGAAAAATCAAACCCCTTCAAATGACGGAGTGGCGGGTCTCCGAGTGGTAAAGATGCTGGAAGCGGCCACCGAATCCCTCAACAAGCGGGGAGCATTAGTGTACCTCTGATTCCGCGCATTCTTGGTGGTTTGACCTTACCACGATCGCAAAACGCAAAAGCATGAGCCAGGCAGGAATCTTAAGAGAACGGAGGCGTCAATAACCGTGCCAGTAACGGTCTTGGTTGCCACCACACAGCGTTGGTATCCGACGGTTCGGCTGGCCATGGCTTTGGCGAAGGCTGGATGTGATGTCGAAGCGGTTTGTCCATCGAACCATCCACTCGCGAAGACCGGCGCGGTGGGCCGAATCCACACCTATTATGGTATGACGCCACTGAAGTCGTTCGCAGGTGCGATCGCCGCAAGCAAACCGCATTTCATTGTTTCTGGTGATGATCTTGCAACCCGGCACCTTCACCAGCTCCACGATCGAGCGCGTCGCTCGGGGGATACGGGAAACTCGGTTTGTTCACTGATTGAGCATTCACTGGGTGTGCCTGAGAGCTTTCCAATTGTCTATGCCAGAACGGCCTTCATGGCACTTGCCAAAGAAGAGGGCATTCGCGTTCCGACAACCCAGGTTATCAAGAGCGAAGATGATCTCATAGAGTGGGTTTCCAAGGTTGGTTTTCCGACGGTCCTGAAGGCGAACGGCACTTCGGGTGGGGACGGTGTAAGAGTGGTTTACACGCAGGACGAAGCCGAACGCGCGTTTCGAAAGCTGCAGGCCCCTCCACTTTGGGCGCGAGCAGCAAAACGGGCTTTAGTAGACCGAGACAAAACACTAATATGGCCCTCTTTGCTTCGTCGCCGCTCGGTCGTAAATGCGCAAGCGTTTGTGGTTGGACGGGAAGCCACCAGCACAATCGCTTGTTGGAACGGTGATGTCCTGGCTAGCCTCCACTTTGAAGTGCTTAAAAAGGCAGGACCGACCGGGCATGCTTCTGTACTGCGCTTGATCGAGCAGCCCGACATGTCAGCGGCAACCGAAAAGATCACCCGACGACTAAAACTTTCCGGGTTGCACGGCTTCGATTTCATACTGGAAGCGCACACCGGGAATGCTCACCTCATCGAGATCAACCCTCGAAGCACTCAAGTCGGACACTTGGCACTCGGCCCCGGACGCGACCTTCCTGCGGCGCTATATGCAGCTCTCTCACTCAACCGCGTCCACGAAGCTCCGAAGGTGACGGAGAAGGACACGATCGCACTTTTTCCGCAGGAATGGATCAGAGATCCCGGGAGCGAGTTTTTGCATTCTGGCTATCACGATGTACCTTGGGAAGAACCTGCACTGGTCAGTGACTGCATCCGCAAAAGTCGAATCCAAAGATCTTGGTATTTGAAAGACAACCTTTCGGCAGTTCGATCCCCGTCCTTGCCGAGAACAACCCGACCGGAGCATCGCGCTGTGGAGCTGGATTGCGAAGCAAAATAAATACCGAGATAACTACTGTCGCACGCTCATTGCGCAGCCATCGTACTCCGCATTCGGACTCCGCAAGGAATTCCGCGATTCATTCTGATCACTTCCCGGTGGAGCGCGGCGCTCACGGACAGGTTCGGAGCAATCTGAACAAGCCGCTGCGAATCATGAAATTTGGCGGGACCTCCGTTGGTGACGCGTCCTGCATCACGAAGGTAATCGACATCATCCGAGCTGCATTATACGAGAGGGACATTGTCGTCGTCGTTTCGGCGATGAGAGGTGTGACTAATCAATTGATCGAGGCAGCGGTTCAGTCCGAGGCGGGCAATCGCGAAACGGTCGCGCAGATTTTTGCTGGGCTGCGCAAACAACACGATACGGCGGTCGATGCTCTGATTCATTCGGATGACGGACGGAATCGCATCCGGCTGCAAATGCAAGAGTTGTTTCAGGAAGGCGAACGCCTGTGCCAAGGAACGACGCTTCTTCATGAGTTAACGCCCCGGGTCCGGGATTCCATATCAAGTCTTGGGGAGCGGCTGTCTGCCCCTCTAATCGCATCTGCATTGGCGGAGAGCGGAGTAGTCAGCGATTGCATCGAGGCCACCGAACTAGTTGTGACCGATTCGTACCACGGTGGCGCCGAGCCTTGGATGGATTTGACCCGCGCCCGGAGCGAAGCCCGCTTGCGCCCTCTTTTGCGACAAGGCGTTGTGGCGGTAGTGACTGGCTTTATCGGAGCGACTGAAGAAGGTGTGCTTACAACCCTCGGTCGTGGCGGCTCCGATTATTCCGCAACTATCTTAGGTGCTGCTCTGGACGCAGACGATGTGATCATCTGGACGGACGTGGACGGCTTGTTGACCGCAGATCCACATTTGGTACCGGAAGCCTGCTCAATCCCCAAGATTTCCTATCGTGAGGCGGCGGAACTGGCATACTTTGGCGCCAAGGTCATTCATCCAAAAGCGCTTCACCCAATGATGAAAAGCGGTATTCCTGTGAGCATCCGGAACACATTTGCGCCCGACAAGTCGGGAACCCAAATCACTCCAACCGGTCCCGCAAACGGCAGAGGAATAACTGCTCTCACGGCGATCAGGGATGCCGCTTTGATTATCGTCGGAGGTCCGGGCCTTTTGGGAGTGCAGGATGTCTTGGGTCGCACATTTGCCACGACAGCGGCGGTCCGAACGGATGTGCTAATGATTTCACAATCATCCTCGCAAAATGACGTCTGCTTGGTAGTTTCGTCCTCCCAGGCTAAGCGTACGATCGAGGCCTTACGTCACGAATTTGCCCATGATCTAGCACATGAAAAGGTCGAGCACATCACGGTCGACTCGACGGTCGCGATTGTCACTGTGGTCGGCCAAAAAGAACGAGGCATGTCGGGAATTGTCGGTCGGACATTCGGCGCTCTGTGCCGCGAGAATATCGAAGTCATCGCCATTGCCCACGGTGCATCGGCGTGCAACATCTCTTTTGTGGTCGCCGAAAAAGACATGAAAGCGGCGTTGGTGGCCGCGCACCGGGAATTCCACCTGGGCGAACTGAACTCACCCGTGCTTCCAACCGGAAGCTCTGATAGATCCGCTACATGGTTTTATGAGTCGGGGGCCAGCACAGACGCAGATTGAACGGGCCCATCAGAAGCATACCTTCCCCAATCGGTTTGTCGAATTGCAATCAGCTATGAGAAAGGGCCTTTCTCCATCTATGAATCCTTACGTATGCATCGCGCCGGACGTAAAGCTTGGTCGAGGCGTGAAGCTTTCCAAGTTTATCAACCTGTACGGATGTGAAGTCGGCGATGAATCGAAAATTGGTGCGTTCGTCGAAATCCAGAAGAACGCAAGCGTTGGCAAACGCTGCAAAATATCAAGCCATACCTTCATCTGTGAAGGTGTCACGATCGAGGACGAGGTCTTCATTGGCCACGGCGTGATGTTCATCAACGATAGCTACCCAAGGTCCACGGCCGCGGACGGAAGTCTGCAAACCGAGGCCGATTGGAAGGTCGAGCGGACAGTGATCAAGAAGGGAGCATCCGTCGGTTCCGGTGCGACGATCCTCTGCAACACCACGGTGGGCGAAAACGCCATCGTGGGCGCCGGCAGCGTCGTGACCAAGGATGTCCCCGCGAACAGCATCGTAGCCGGAAATCCCGCCAGAGTTTTGCGTTATATCGAACAGACCATGGAGGCTTCAAAATGAGTGTTTCAAACAGCATGCCGAACAGCATTCCTTTTCTTGATCTGGTTACTCCGCACGTCGAACTCGAGCACGAACTCACCGGCGTTTTCCATAAAGCGCTGCACACCGGGGGATTCATCGGTGGTCCCATGGTCGAAGAATTCGAGAAGGCGTTCGCCGCGTTCTGCGGTACTAGCCACTCGATCGCCATCAGCAGCGGTACCGATGCCCTGCGCTTCGCCATCATGGCCAGCGGCATACAGCCCGGCGATGTGGTCGTGACCGTGCCTCACACCTTTATCGCAACCACGGAAGCAATTTCGCAGGCCGGAGCTTTTCCGGAATTTGTCGACATCGACGAGCGCACGTACAACATGTCTCCGGAACGGCTGCAAGAGTTTCTGGAGCAATGCAAGAAAGACAAGTCCGGTAAGCTCATTAGTCCTCGTAGTGGTCGGCCCGTGACGGCGGTCGTGCCCGTGCACCTTTACGGACAAACCGTTGACATGGATGCCATCCTCAGGCTAGCTGAGAAGTATGGGCTGACGGTGATTGAAGACGCTTGCCAAGCCCACGGAGCTGAGTATTTTTCCCGCAAGCACAATCGCTGGATGAAGGCAGGCTCGATCGGTCGTGCAGCCGCCTTCAGCTTCTATCCGGGAAAGAATCTGGGGGCTTGCGGCGAAGCTGGTGCCGTGACCACGAACGATTCTGTCCTCGCCGACAAAATCAAAATGTTGCGAGACCATGGACAAGCAAAAAAGTACTATCACGATGTGGAAGGCTACAACGGACGCCTGGATGCGATGCAGGCCGGACTCCTGCACGTGAAGCTCAACCATCTAGCAAAATGGAATGCTCAACGCCGCGAACGCGCCGCCGAATACAATCGTCTGTTCGCTGCGGCAGACGAGGTTGTGGTTCTTCCATTTGAGCCCTCGTGGTCACGCGCCGTGTACCACCTATATGTGATCCGTGCTGAAGACCGGGATGGATTGATGAATCATCTGAAGAAAGTCGGAATTGGTAGTGGAATTCACTACCCGATCCCGTTGCACCTGCAGAAGGCATACACCGCACTGAACTACCGTTTGGGAGACCTTCCGGTGGCGGAAAGAGCAGCTGCGGAAATTGTCTCTTTGCCGATGTTCCCGCAGTTGACCGGAGAGCAGCAGGCTCGGGTGGTTGAGGAAGTCCTTCGCTTTAATTCCAAGTTCACCCCTGAGCGCGCTGAGGCTGCGGGAGCTTCTCTGGCTGCGGCTGACCGGACGGCCTAAACGATGTCTCACGTCGACACCGTGGAATAATTTCGAGATAGGGCTCAACTAAAGATGAAACTCTCAGTTATTGGCGCAGGTTATGTGGGTCTGACAACTGCGGCTGGCTTTGCGCAGATCGGGCACGAGGTCTTCTGCAGTGAAAGCGATCCCGACAAACTCGCTAAATTGCAGAACGGCGGGATGCCGCTGTTTGAGCCGCATCTGGAGAACGTTATCAAAAGTGTTCGAAGGGCCGGCCGGTTGCGTTTCGGTTCGACTGAAGATGCAATTGCTTGGGGGGACGCAATCTTCATTTGTGTGGGAACGCCGCCATTGGCCAATGGTGACGCCGACCTTTCTGCCATCGAAGGAGTCGCTCGAGCGATTGCAAAGCGGGCCCCAGGCTATCGGCTAGTGGTTGAAAAAAGCACAGTCCCTGTGCAGACAGGAGCACAGCTGCTAAAGCACCTGTCGGTGCATGGCACAAACAGATTGAAATATGACGTGGCGTCAAACCCGGAATTCCTCCGGGAAGGAACCTCGGTCGAGGATTTCCTGCACCCTGATCGGATCGTCATCGGGGCCGACTCGCCACGTGCAGCCGACCTTTTGCGAGAGATCTATGAACCGATTCTCAAACAAAAGTTCACTTGTCCTATTCATTCCATTTGTCCGAAGCGCAATGACCCTATCTTTCTGGCAACTGATACCAATTCAGCCGAGCTCATTAAGCATGCCTCCAACTCCTTTCTTGCGATGAAGATTTCTTTTATCAACATGGTGGCTAATCTGTGCGAAGTAGTTGGGGCCGACGTGACCAAGGTGGCACAAGGGATGGGATTGGATCCGCGAATTGGTTCATCATTTCTCAATCCCGGAATAGGTTTTGGCGGATTCTGCTTTCCAAAGGATGTACAAGCATTCATCAGGATCGCTGAGAAGTCCGGTTGCGATTTCTCGTTGTTAAAAGAAGTAGAGAAGATCAATCAACGTCGGGTTGAGCACTTCGTTGAAAAGATTCGCACAGAACTATGGGTGATGCGAGGCAAGAAACTGGCAGTGTGGGGGCTTGCCTTCAAACCGAATACGGATGATGTTCGTTTTGCGCCGTCCCTTGCGCTTGTGAAAGCCCTGCTTGACGAAGGAGCGATTGTCAGCGCCTATGACCCCGAGGCTATGGAAAAGGCGAAAACAGTGCTTCCCGAAGTTAATTATTGCGCCGAGCCTTACGCAGCGGCCCAGGGCGCTGAGGCGGTACTGCTTGTTACGGAATGGGATGAATTTCGCCAGATAGACTGGGATCGTCTGAGCACAGTAGTCGAGCGCCAGCTCATTGTGGATTGCAGAAACATGCTGGACGCGTCCGAAGCGGCCAGTCACGGATTTCACTACTTCAGTGTCGGTCGGCCTCCCGTGCTACCGGTCCAAACTGAACCTATTCCGATCGGAGCGTCCTCGCTTGCGAGGACGGAAAGCGCAGTAGAAAATTATAGGCGTAGGTGACCGCGTTGTTTACTCAGCAAGTTCTTCGGCTAATCCGCCGCGTGCTTGAAGCCGAACGGCGGAATACTGTTGCGTATTAATACCTTTCGAAGAGGAGAGACAGGTGAGAGAAAGCAAAAGGGTGGTTGTCGTTGGACTTGGCGAGGTGGGGAAACCGCTTTTCGAGCTTCTTTCTGAGCACTACGATGCAATTGGCGTGGACGTCTCGCCCCCGGCCGAGCCTATCGGGCGACCTGATGTCCTGCACATTTGTTATCCGTTCGAGATCAAAGATTTTGTTGGTGAAACGGTTCGCTACATCGACCTCTTTCAGCCGGCGCTAACGATCATCAACAGCACCGTGGGCGTCGGCACGACACGAGCCATCGGCGACCGAGCACGAGCAGCCGTGGTGAACAGCCCGGTGCGGGGCAAACACGCTCGCATGCTCGAGGAACTCCGTCTGTACACGAAGTTTGTGGGAGCGATGGACCCTGCAGTCGGCGAAGAGGCCGCCAAGCACTTCCAGTCGGTCGGATTGAAAACAAAGATCCTGTCGTCCCCAGAAGCGAGCGAGTTGGCGAAGCTCACAGAAACGACCTACTTCGGTCTGATGATCGCTTGGGCTCAGCAAATCGAGAGATATTGCGATCAGGCCGGGGCGGACTACAATGAAGTCATCGCGTTCTTTGAGGAAATCAAATTCTTTCCGCCGATCAAATATTTTCCCGGTGTTATCGGTGGTCATTGTGTCATGCCGAACATCAAGATCCTGGGCAAGTTTGACCGTTCGGCGATTCTCGAAGCGATCGAGGCCTCCAACCGAATGAAGATCGAGCGAGACCTTCGCAGTAAAGATGTTGACGGCGTTCCCGCGACTGCGGGAAACTGCGGAAGCCACGTCTGATCGTGACGTGGTAGCTCGTTTTCTCAGGCCGTTCTGCTACTCTCTTGACTGACTGCGAGATCTCGGATTCGTTATCCGTTCTCCCAGTACTCAAGGCAGGCATCTGTTTTTCCGTCCGCTTCCAACTAAGTGGAGGCATCGTCGCGCTAACACGTCAAAATGAAACTGTTTTTAGCAAATCGTTGGAAGGCAACTGTAAGCCGGTAAGACCCGGGAAGCATACTGAACGATATGGATACTCTTTGGTATAGCCCGAAGAAGAGACACGAGAGCGGACGCTGGTTTGCCTTGGCGCCTGTCAAGAACGAGGTTCATCCAGGGGCCGATGGAACTCGTTATCCGTCTTCTTCTTTCACGCCTGTGGGGATTTCGCCCCAATCGCGTCTGCAAGGAAAGCGAGTCGCGATGGTTACATTTTCCCTGCACCCGTTCGATCCACGACCCCGCCGCGCCGCACATGCACTTCAAAAGGAAGGCATGATCGTGGACCTTTTTTGTGAGGGGGAGGAGAACGCTCCAAAGCGGGAGGTTTTGAACGGAATCAACATCTGGCGCCTTCCCGTCAGAAACCGCCGCGGTGGAGCGTTTAGATATGCTTATCAATATTCTGCCTTCATTCTGATATCTTCGGCCATCCTGGCGCTGCGCTCATTGAGGCGTCGGTATGACTTGGTCTACGTGCACAACATGCCCGACGTTCTTATCCTGAGTTCGTTGATACCGAAAATGCTGGGAGCGAAGGTAATTCTTGATCAACATGATCCGATGCCCGAACTCATGACGACGATTTTCGACCTCGACCCAGATAGTCTGGGCGTCCGCTCCATCAAGCGACTCGAAAAATGGAGCCTGGCGCGGGCGAATCTGGTCGTCACAGTGAATGTCGCGTGCAAGCGGATCTTCGCTAATCGGAGCTGTTCACCAGAAAAGATTGGGATTGTGATGAATTCTCCCAACGAGGAAGTCTTTCCCTTTCAAGTGGGAGGCGTGCACCCGTCCCGAAACCACAGTCCAACCAAGCGTTTCGTGATTATGTGTCACGGGTCGATCGTTGAACGGAATGGTTTGGATGTAGCTATCGCCGCACTTGCACGAGTACGAGAGTCTGTCCCCGGAGCGGAATTCCGTTTTTATGGTCGCAAGACTGCTTTTCTTGAACGCATCATGGAGCAGGTTCGCAACCAGGGTCTAAGTGAAAATGTCCGTTATCTCGGGCGGAAGAGCCATGAGGAGTTGGCCCGAGAAATCGAAGACTGTGATGTGGGCATCATTCCGAACCCTCGAAATGCGTTTACTGAGATCAATACGCCAACTCGAATTTTCGAGTATCTGGCTCTAGGCAAACCGGTGATTGCTCCGCGAACCTCCGGCATCCAAGATTATTTCAACCAAGAGTCCCTCATTTACTTCGAACCAGGCAGCTCGAAGGATCTTGCCGAGAAACTTGAATATGTGGCTTCGCATGTCGAGGAGGCAACGGAGGTCGCGAAGCGAGGGCAACAAGTTTACCTGGCCCATACCTGGGCTCAGGAGAGACAGACCCTTGTGAATCTGGTGAGCGAACTGTTGAACGGAGGACACGCTTCATGAACGCAGGTACGGGTGCCTTGGTCGAAAAGAACGAGGTGGTTACAAACGGGAGTTCTAGGACGATTAGAGCCAACGATATCGAGCGAGCCCTGGCGCGCGTTCAAAAGTGGGTTGAGGACTGTAACTACCGGGGTTACGAGCCATTCGATGGACTATCCTCGTGGGCACGTCCTCTCGCGTTCGGGAATCAACTTGCCGAGCGAATCCTGCAGCAAGCCATCCGGCAATCTCCATTCAACCTCCGACCACTGTTGGGTGTTCACCCTCAAGATTCGACCAAAGGCCGGGGTTACATGGCAGCGGGATATTTGACTCTCCACCGAGCCAATCATCAGCCACAGTACCTCGAGAAGGCGACTCTCTGCCTCAAGTGGCTCGACGAACATAAGGTGCCTCGTTTTCAACATCACAGTTGGAGCAATCATTTTGATTTTGTTTCCCGCGGCGGCTCGTATACCAAGGATGATCCGATCATCGTATGGACGAGTCTCATCGGCCATGCTTACATCGACGCTTTCGAGCTTACCGGGGAGGAGTGGTTTCGAGGAATTGCGGAGAGTGCATGCAGGTGGATCCTGGCGCTTCCACGTGAAAAAACTGATCGTGGCGATTGTGTGAGCTATTTGGCCCACCGCCAAAGTTCAATCCACAATGCGAATATGCTCGGTGCCAGTCTTCTTGCCAGGACCGCGAGGCACAACGGAAATGAGGAATACTTACGCGTCGCCCGCTCGGCAATGGAGTACAGTTGCTCGCGGCAACTACCTGACGGATCCTGGTTGTACGCAGAGAGAGAGGATAGCCACTGGATAGACAATTTCCATACCGGCTATAACCTGGACAGTTTGGACTTTTACATCGAAGGTAGTGGTGATCACGAGTTTCATCCAAACCTCGAAAAGGGGCTGGCGTTCTATAAAAGCCATTTCTTCGAAGAAACCGGTCGTCCGAAGTATTACAACACGCGGACGTATCCAGTTGATATCCAATGTGTGGCGCAGTCGATTGACACATTGGCAACTTTTTCAAAGCACGACCCCTCATGTCTCAAGCTTGCGGAAAAAGTAGCCGCCTGGGCGATCCAAAACATGCAGGATCCGAAGGGATACTTCTACTATCGGCAGTATCCGCTTGTGAAAGCAAAAACGCCGATGCTTCACTGGGGGCAAGCCACGATGTTCAAGGCGTTGGCTAACCTGTTGCTGCACCTCAAATCCGCTGCTTCCGAGTAACTGCGGTGAATACCTTACTTGTAAAGGTCATTTGACGCGATGCCACCATCGATGATTGGCGTTATTGCGAATCCGTCGGACCATGCCGTCGTGTCTGAGTTCTTTGAGTTGTTCAAAACTCCCTGGGAATTCTATCGGAGCGATCGGCGGTATGCTGTCTTGCTCTGCGCTGGAGATGGCAAGGTCGACAAAAGCACTGCGAAGTTAGTTCTGATCTATAGCGGCCAAGAGCTTCCGTTCGATATCGAAAAAAAGACCCGGATTGCTTCAAGAAGAAGCAACACCGTTCTGTCGTACAAAGGAGCTCGACTCCCGATTTATGGAGATAGCCTTTCGTTTCAGGAAAAGGGAACTGGCGCCCTGGTTGATGAGGAATCCCAGTATGCTGCGATATATCAACACCGACGCCGTGGCGGGGTAGTCGCGAGAGTAGGCTACGACCTTTTCGGAGAAGTCCGTGCTTTGCTCACAAAAGGGCAACCGGTGGCTAATGCCAGCATACCGGCACTTGAGCTGCACATTGATTTGTTGCGAGACTTAATTATCGCGAGTGGGGCCGTTCTTGTTGAGATCCCGCCTGTTCCAGCTGGATATCGATTCATTGCATGCTTAACTCACGATGTCGATCATCCCTCGATCCGACAACATAAGTTTGACCACACCATGGGTGGGTTTCTGTATCGAGCCGTCTTCGGTTCGTTATTCGACGTATTCCGTGGGCGTAGACCTTGGCGTGAGCTGGTGACTAACTGGGTGGCGGCCTTGAAGCTGCCATTTGTTCATCTGGGCCTCGCCAAGGACCTCTGGTACCAGTTCGATGACTACGCCAAGCTAGAAAACGGATTACGCTCCACATTTTTCGTAATTCCGTTCAAGGAGAGTCCAGGAAGGAAAAAGGGAGGGCCGGCTCCTAGTCGTCGCGCGACCCGTTACGGTGCCGCTGACATCGCAGAACACATTCGAAGATTGATATCTGGAGGCTGCGAAGTCGGGTTACACGGGATCGACGCGTGGCTTGACAGTTCCAGCGGACAAAAGGAACTGGAGCAAATTCGTCGGACAACGGGAATGCAAGACGTCGGAGTACGAATGCACTGGCTGTATTTTGATGAACAATCGCCAGGGACCCTGGAACGGGCAGGAGCGGATTATGACTCCACGGTCGGCTACAACGAGACGGTTGGATATCGAGCAGGAACGAACCAGGCCTACAAGCCATTGGGAGTTAGCCGGCTACTGGAATTGCCGCTACACGTCATGGATACAGCTTTGTTTTACCCCAACTATCTTGATCTATCCCCCGCAGAGGCTAGCACGGTTGTACGCCATATCATCGACAACGCAGTTCAATTCGGCGGTTGTGTCACAGTGAACTGGCATGACCGAAGCATCGCGCCTGAAAGACTGTGGGGTGATTTCTATCTGCGAACGGTCGATGAACTTAAGAACAAAGGCGCGTGGTTCGCGACCTCCTCTGAGGCAGTGTCATGGTTTCGAAAGCGCCGTGCGGCAGTTTTTGAAAACGTGAACTGGGAGTCGGACGTATCGCAGGTCAAGATTGCTGCCGATCGAGGCGAGAATTTGCCCGGATTATCTTTACGAATCCATGAAGCGCAAGAGGCGCGTGAATTTGACACGGTTGGCGCGCTCCGCCAGTGCTGAATCAACTTGAAGCAGGAGATTGATACGCTTATCGCCATGGCTGACCCGACAATAGCTGAAGAACGAAAACAATCAGGTCCGGAGATGAGACCGCAAGCACTGACCTATGTCTTGATTACCCCGGCCCGCAACGAGGAAAGGTTTATCGAGCAAACCATCCGATCGGTGGTTTCGCAAACCGTACTCCCGCGGAAATGGGTGATCGTTAGCGATGGTTCGACGGATCGTACGGATGAAATCGTTGTAAAGTATCAGGCCGACCATCCGTGGATAGAACTTGTACGAATGCCGGAACGCGAGGACCGGCACTTCGGGGCCAAGGTCCGTTGCTTCAACGCGGGTTACGATAGGGTTCGGGGTGGCAATTTTGACGTCGTCGGCAACCTGGATGCAGATATTACCTTCGACGAGCACTACTTTGATTTCTTGCTCGCTAAGATGAGTGCGGACTCAAAGCTTGGCGTAGCCGGGACACCGTTCGTGGAGGGAACGACTTCTTATGACTTCCGGTTCACCAATGTGGAACATGTTTCCGGCGCTTGTCAGCTGTTCCGGCGCGAGTGTTTCGAGGAGATCGGCGGCTACGTACAAGTAAAGAGCGGGGGCATTGACTGGATTGCGGTGACGACCGCACGGATGATGGGTTGGAAGACCCGAACATTCGTCGAAAAAGTCTGCCATCACCATCGTCTGATGGGTACAGCGTCTTCAGGAAAACTGATGGCGAACTTTAAGCTTGGCAAGCAGGACTATTACCTCGGCGGCCATCCTATTTGGCAGCTATTCCGGGGATTCTATCAGTGTGGTCGAAGCCCCTATCTCCTTGGCGGTCTCTTTTTGGTTGTTGGCTATGGGTGGGCGTGGATAACTCGCGTCCAGAGGCCAGTTTCCTCCGAACTGATCCGGTTCCATCAGAGTGAGCAGATGCAGAGGCTGGGCCGGAGGCTTTTCAAAAAAAGAAGCATGGAGCGAGTCTGATGGATTCCAAGAATTTCATAATCGGGCCAGATGATCCTATCCTGGTCACCGGGGCAACGGGCTTCATCGGTCCTAAACTCGTCGAAAGCCTGCTCAGACACGGCTTTCGGAATCTGCGTTTATTTGTTAGGCCGTCGAGCGATGCAACTCGACTTGAAGCCGTCGCGGGCCAGTACCAAGATGGGGCGCGAGTTGAAGTCATCAACGGGAATCTGCTGTCTGAAGAGGATTGCATCACGGCGACCAGGGGCGTGGCTGTTATCTTCCACTTAGCCACCAGCGGCGACAAGTCCTTCGCGGGAGCGTTCATGAATTCGGTGGTCACGACCCGCAATCTTCTGGAGTCCAGCCTGCATCACACGCGTTTGCGGCGATTCGTCAATATCAGTTCGTTTGCGGTTTATTCCAACACGAACAAGTCTCGCTGGAAGCCGCTGGACGAGACTTCGCCGCTTGAGACGCATGCCGCCTCTTCCGGCGATGCATATCGCTTTGCGAAAGTAAAACAGGATGAGATCGTTACCGAGTACGGTGAAAAGTTCGGGATTCCATACGTCATCGTCAGGCCTGGTTCGGTTTACGGTCCCGGGAAAGAGAGCATTACCGGACGGGTCGGAATCGACAGTTTCGGCATCTTCCTCCATATGGGTGGGTCAAATCTCATACCCTTCACTTACATTGACAATTGCGCCGAGGCGATCGTGCTTGCAGGAGTGAAAGCAGGAGTGGAGAAAGAGATCTTCAACGTTGTAGATGATGATCTTATTTCCAGCAGGCGGTTTTTGAGTCTTTATAAACGCAATGTCAGGCGCTTCTCATCCATCTACGTTCCCCACTTGGTCAGTTACGCGCTCTGCAGCCTGTGGGAAAAGTACTCAATCTGGTCCAGGGGGCAGCTGCCGCCGGCTTTCAATCGCCGCAGATGGCACGCGGAATGGAAGAGTACTCGTTACAGCAACCAAAAATTGAAGACACGACTCGGTTGGGCGCCGAAGGTACCAATGAGAGAAGGATTAGTTCGTTATTTCGAAAGTTGCCGGGAGAGACGACATGCTTAAAGTCGCCCTCGTCGGATGTGGAAAGATTGCCGATGATCATGCCTCCCAGATCAAGAAACTCAAAGGGTGCGAAATCGTCGGAGTATGTGATCGTGAACCCTTGATGGCCAGGCAGCTATACGAGAGGTTCCCGGTCAGGCGATATTTCAGTGATTTGAGTCAGCTTTTGCATGAAGCCCGTCCTGACGTCGTTCACGTTACGACGCCTCCACAGAGTCACTTTCAGATTGCCAGAACTTGTTTGGAACACGGCGCCAATGTGTACGTGGAGAAGCCATTTACCCTCAACACAAAAGACGCCCAAACCCTGGTTGCATTGGCTGAGGAACGAGGGCTTAGGCTGACCGCAGGACACGATGATCAATTTAGCCCGGTTGCAAGGCGCATGCGGACTCTGATTAACAGTGGTTATCTGGGCGGAGATCCTGTGCACATGGAGAGTTATTTTTGTTATGACCTCAGTGATCCCGCCTACGCGCGCGCTCTCCTGAACGACAAGCGCCACTGGGTCCGCAGGTTACCTGGAAAGCTTTTACAGAACATTATCAGTCATGGCGTTGCCCGGATCGCGGAGTTCCTGCCCACAGATGCGCCGCGGGTTATCGCACATGGGTTTGTTAGCCCCTTCCTCGGGAACATGGGAGAAGAGGAGTTGATTGATGAGCTCAGAGTGATCATTTGTGGAGAAAAACGTACGACTGCCTACTTCACCTTCTCGTCACAGATGCGTCCTTTGCTTCATCAGTTTCGTATTTATGGCCCGCAAAACGGCGTTGTCGTAGACCAGGACCAGGAGACGTTGATCAAACTCCGAGGTCAGAAATATAAGAGCTATCTTGAAAAATTTGCGCCCCCCGTGGGTTTTGCATTGCAGTTTCTCGGCAACTTGACCACGAATGTGAAGGGCTTCATGGGCCGAGACCTCCACATGAAATCTGGCATGCAATGCCTGATCGAGTCCTTCTACAATTCGATTGTGCAGAACACGCCCCCGCCCATACCCTATCGCGAGATTGTGCTAACCGCGAGAATCATGGACGCCATCTTTGAACAGTTGGACGCCCGGCAGTCGCTGCAAGTTCGCGATTCCCGAATTTTAGGCGTCATGCCGTTGCAGGCTCACCTCCAGGAAAACTGAACCACTCCCACATGGCTTTCGCAAGCAAATCGAAGATGCGTGAACTGGGACACGGATACACATCCGAGGTTGACACCATGGATGAACAAGCATGGTGCCAAGTTCTCGATCAGTTTGATGACGCGAACATCTACCAGACCTGGTCGTACGACGAAGTAAGAGGCGGTCGTACGAACATCAGTCAGCTTCTGTTGAAAAGAGATGGCATTGTCGTTGCTGCCGCGCAGGCGAGAATCGTGAGGCTGCCGATCGTTAAAGCCGGCATCGCGTATGTCCGATGGGGACCGCTCTGGCGCCTTCAGACTGGCGAGGCCGACCCAGAGACGTTTCGTCAGGCCATCCGAGCTCTGCACAATGAATATGCCTTCCGGCGCGGACTGGTCCTGCGGTTATATCCGTCGATATTTGACAATGATTCCTATGGCCTCGCATCAATTCTCCATGAGGAAGGCTTTTCGCTAAGCGAGGAAAAACCAGACAGAACGCTGCTTCTTGATTTGCGTCCGACGCTTCAGGAACTGCGTCAGGGCCTTCGGCCGCACTGGAGCCGTTACCTGAAGGTTGCGGAGAAGAATCGACTGGAGATTGTTGAAGGCTCTGACGACAAGTCATTTGAGATGTTCGTCACAATCTACAGAGAGATGGTGTCGCGGAAAGGGTTTGCCGAACCCAACAACATCAATGAATTCAGGTTGGTTCAGAATCGGTTACCCGAAAGACTCAAAATGAAGGTCATACTTTGCAGTTCCAGCGGCGAGGTATGTACTGGCCTGGTTTGTAGCGTAATCGGAAAGACAGCGGTGTATTTGTTCGGAGCAACCAGCAATGCCGGCTTGAAAGCCAGAGGGGCCTACCTGCTGCACTGGAAATTGATCGAATGGTTGAAGCAACAAGGTTTTGCCACTTACGATCTGAATGGAATCAATCCAGTTACAAATGCAGGGACATATAAGTTCAAGAGCGACTTGTGCGGGAACAACGGCAAGGATGTCTACTTTCTCGGACGATTCGACTCATACACCAGCCTCCTGAGTCATTCCTGCGTCTCCTGCGGAGACGGTCTCAGGGGCCTCTACCGGGCGCTAAAGAAGAGAGCAGCGGAGCGAGCTGCGCGCACTCCGGTTCATGTGCCTGGTCAACCAGCGGCGCTCACTCCCCAGGGAGAATGACGTTGTTTACTAATTCCTGAATTCTTGCGTTGGTTTGCTGTCGACGAGTTCGGTAGTTGCACTCAGATTTTGTACGCGGAAGGGTTTACGATTTGACGAGCAGAGGAACAACTGGACTATTGATCCCTCGCACAAACATCCCCGACTTATCGGGATCGAAGTCGTCTGAGGGAGCGTCGCTGGTCGACCAGTCGATCCCGCGGGCCGCTGAGACAGGCCACGTCGGTCTTCTTATCGTGAACGCCGATGATTGGGGGCAGGACGTACTCACCACGAACAAGATTCTGGAATGTAGCGCGCAGGGAGCCGTTTCCTCTGTAAGTGGCATGGTTTTCATGGAAGATTCGGAGCGAGCCGCCACACTCGCCACAGAGCGGGGGATTGAAACGGGCCTCCACCTCAACTTTGTCACTCCATTCTCCGCTTCGAGCTGCCCAGCCGGACTCCTCGAACACCAGCAAAGGCTGGCCCGGTACCTGATGCGGCGGCGCCTCGCTCAAGTTATCTTCCATCCCGGTCTCATGCATTCGTTCGAATACGTGGTGGCAGCTCAATTCGATGAATTTCACAGGCTGTACGGGGCCGACCCGGAAAAAGTCGACGGCCATTATCATATGCACCTTTGCGCCAACGTACTTTTGCAGCGACTAATCAAACCCGGCACTATTGTCCGGCGGAATTTCTCCTTCGAGAGCGGGGAGAAGAGCATGTGGAACCGCCTCTATCGAAAGTTAGTCGACCGCAGCCTGGCGCGGCGGCATCGCATCACCGATTGTTTCTTCTCGCTGCCCCCGCTGGAACCTTTAAGCCGGCTGCAACGGATATATTCTCTAGCTCGCAAATCGGTAGTCGAACTGGAAACCCATCCCGTGAACGCCGAGGAGTATCGCTACCTGGCGGGAGGCGAAATTTTCCGTCAGGCCGGGGATGTACGGATTGGCCGTCCGTCATCTCTGTCTTGGCGTGCACGTAGTGGAGAGAAAAATCGTTTATGAAGGTTTGCGGCAAAGACATCAAGATTCAAGGCCGCGTCGTGCGAATTGCGCGTCTCGCTCACGAAGGATTTGAATTCCTGGAAGCTCCAGAGGCAGCGCTCGAATACATTCGGGAGGTCAGAACCGGGATAGACCTGTTCACTTTCACGCAGAGGCTGCCTCACACAACTCCGCAACACAGCTTTCCAATGGAGTGGGATAACGTGGCTGCGTTGCCTGTGTCGACCTGCGAGCATTGGTGGAAACAGCAGATCGACGGCAAAACCCGAAACATGGCCAGGCGGGCCGAGAAAAAGGGGATCGTCGTGCGGGAAGTCCCTTTCGACGACTCTTTGGCGAAGGGAATCTGGGAGATTTACAACGAGTGCCCCGTCCGCCAAGGCAGGCTGTTTCCCCACTATGGCAAAGACCTCGACACTGTCCACAAGATGAGCGCAACGTTCATGGAAACGAGCATTTTCATCGGGGCATTCTTGGGCGAGCAACTCATCGGTTTCGTAAAGCTGACAAGCAACGAAACGCGATCACAAGCTACCGTGATGCATATTATTGCAATGGTCCAGCATAGGGACAAGGCTCCGACGAATGCGCTCATCGCGGAGGCGGTGCGATCCTGTGCGAAACACGGCATTCCTTATCTTGTATATTCGAACTTCTCGTATGGGAAAAAACAGCGGGACAGCCTCAGCGATTTTAAGGAAAATAACGGGTTCCGGCGGATCGAGATACCCCGGTATTATGTACCGCTGACCGGTCTCGGTCGGTTAGCTTTGCGTCTCGGCCTGCACCATAGTTTACTGGATCATGTTCCCGAATCCGCACTCGCCAAGCTGCGCGAGTTCCGAAACTCGTGGTACAACCGCAAGTTTCGTTCCATCGCGGAAGGTGCCCCAAAGATCGAAACCACCTGACCGGGAAACCTTCTTACGTCAGCTCAGAACCACGTGTATCCATATAAATCGGTAGCTAGGTCAGGCGGACAGTCTTAATGCCATCCAGATTAGCACTTCTACTGTGCTTCATTTTTATCCTGGTCCTATTTAAAGTAGACCGCGGTAAGAAATCTGACACTTCTGCTGCGTTGTGGCTTCCAACTATATGGGTGCTGATAATTTCGTCCAGGATGGTCGGTGAGTGGCTCAGTCTCGGCCAAGCAGGGCAATCAGCCGACAGCTATGCAGATGGCAGCCCCGTGGATAGAAACATATTCTTAGTACTAATCCTTGGCGCGTTAGTCATCGTAGCCAAGAGACACGTGAGCATCACCAAGGTGCTCCATCACAATCGCTGGTTATGCTTGTACCTGGTCTATTGCGGCATCAGCATCGTATGGTCTGACTTTTCCGTTGTGTCCCTCAAAAGATACGTAAAGGAGATTGGCAACCTCCTGATGGTTCTGATTGTATGGACCGAGCGCATGCCCTTAGAGGCAATAAGAGCGTTGATGAAACGTTGTGCCTATGTGCTTATCCCTCTTTCGATCGTGATGTTCAAGTACTTCCCGGAGTTTGGCAGGTCCTATAGCAGGTGGACGGGAGATTTGTCGTTTACCGGAGTAACGAATAACAAAAACAGCTTGGGTGTACTATGCGCGATTAGCGGCCTTGGCCTGGCATGGAGTTTACTGCAGATTTGGCACCAAAAGCATGTGTGGGTTACGAAAAAGGGAGTCTTAGTTCAAAGTCTCATGTTTCTCATGACGATGTATGTTCTCGTAAAGGCACATAGTGCGACATCAATAGCATGCTTCGTAGT
Source organism: Terriglobales bacterium (assembly GCA_035483835.1). Classification (GTDB taxonomy): domain Bacteria; phylum Acidobacteriota; class Terriglobia; order Terriglobales; family Acidobacteriaceae; genus JABDBE01. The sequence goes on along the minus strand of DATHPO010000258.1, from coordinate 63,480 downwards.
GGGGGTGTGCATTTTGACTTTGACTCGGGTAAATGCAATTCGGCGCCACATCGCGTTCTGGATCATCGCTGCCATCGTCGTTGCAGCGAGCATGTTTCTGCTTGGAAATCTGGTATCGACCACCACCCAGTTGCTGGGACGCGATGAGACGTTGACGGGAAGAACAGATGTATGGAAAACGGCCTTAGAAATGGGGACAAACCCCATTGTCGGAGATGGCTACAGCAGTTTTTGGCTGGGCGAGAGGTTGGGAAAAATGTGGAGCGTGTACTCGTGGCGCCCGACCGAAGCTCACAGCGGTTATGTGGAAACTTACCTGGACCTCGGAGTCATAGGAGTTTTGTTGTTAAGCGCGGTAATAATCTCCGCCTTTCGACCTGCTGTTGCAATGCTAAGACGCGACTTCGATCAGGGAGTTCTTCGATTGGCCATCTTGACGATGGCGGTACTGTACAACATTACAGAGTCCTCTTTTAGGCCCGGTCTGTTGATGTATTTTTTGTTCATTTTGGCTGTGGTACACCTGCCACGTTCCCTCAAGAATACTACACCGGTGCGCGCGTCGTTTCCTGGATACGCGGCCCTCGGCAATGACGACAGATCGGTTGTTCAGGCTATCGACGCTGCTCATTGACTTGTCGTAAGCCGATCCGGGGCAAAGTAAAGTACCCGAAAAAGGAGCACCTATGCCTGAGCAGAGAAATAGCACGAACTTTCTCCGTGTGTTGGCGATCGCACTGGTCGTTAATTCGCACATGGATAATTTATATCCGGTGAAAGTAGCTTTTCTGGCAACTGGCGGTTCAATGGGCAACGCTCTGTTTTTTATGCTCTCATCCTGGGGATTGATGCTGAGTATGCGCGCACGGCCAAAAGCATTTGGAGAGTGGTACGGGCGGCGGATCGTACGCATCTATCCTGCGGTGTGGGTCACGGTGATCTTGCTCACATTTCCCATGGGAATCCTGAATGGGCGGATTGGAGCAGAGAATTTTCTTGACGAACTGGGAAAGTTTTTTTACCCGCCCTTCTGGTTCCTGGAAGCGCTGCTGATTTACTACGCCATCGTCTTTTTTGTCATTAGGAAATATTCAGTCAAGCGCCTGGTCTTGGTGTCAGCCCCAGTTGTCGCAGCTTACGCGGTCTATTACGTCTTCTTTCTTGATATTACGAAGTTCTCGATCGAGGGTACGCCATTTAGACTTCTTTTCTATTTACTTGTGGTTCTGTGGGGAGTTTACCTCGGTTCCCGAAGTGACAAGATCCAGTTCAGCGGGATACAGGATGTTTTCTTCTTGTTCCTGTCCATAGCGTGCATATACGGCCACAAGTATCTGATGCAACGGGGTTCTCTCGCGGAGTTCCAGTTTGTTCAACAATTGGCTTCATTTCCGATGCTGTATTTCTGGGCGAAAGTGGCCAATTCCAGCTTTATCAGAGACACCATCATGGGCGGTCGCTACCTCGGCAGAGCGCTTACGTTTGTCAGCGGCATGACCCTTGAGATATTCATGGTAAACAACTCGATTGACCCACTGGATTCCAAGCTTGGTTCATTTCCTCTCAACGTGATTGCCTTAATATCGATAAACATTGCACTGGCCCTAATAATTTATTACTGCGCCAAACCCATTCGCAAAGCACTTGAATCGGACGGACCCGCGAGGCCACCTGTAACCCGGGATCCGCATGCCACCGCAGAGGTTGCTCCAATTCCGGTATCACGCTGATCTGCAACAAGTGCACGGACAATATTGAGGAAGGAAACATTTGAAGCCGTTCGATTCTAGTGGCGTGTTTCGGTCCCCGGGAGGGGGTGGGGGACTGCGTCGCCTTGCCGTTCGAGGTGCCGGGGTAACTGTGCTTGCGCAAGGCGCAGGCTTTGTTACCCAGATGGTTGCCACGGTGGTGCTGGCCCGCCTTCTGATGCCTTCAGACTTCGGCGTGGTCACCATGGTCACCACCTTCAGCGTGCTCCTGGTGAGTTGCGGGCAAATCGGGTTCCCCGACGCAGTTGTCCAACGCGACGAGATGGACCATTTCCTGGCCAGCAATCTGTTCTGGATCAACTTGGGGATGGGCCTGATCCTTACCGTCGCGTTTGCTGCGGCGGGATCGTTGTTGGCGAGGTTCTACGGCGATCCACGCGTGGCGCACGTTGCGGTCGGCGTGTCCTTAACGATCTTCATCACCAGCACGTCGGTTCTGCACCTCGCGCTTCTCAAACGGGCTATGCGATTTTCGGCTGTCTCCGGCAACGATATCGTCGCTCGTGCGGTCTCGGTCACCGTGTCCGTTGGATTGGCATGGTTCGGGTGGGGATACTGGGCGCTGGTGGCTGGAATAATCGCCCAGCCGCTCTCCATGTCCATCGGGGCTTGGATCCTGTGTCGGTGGGTTCCCAGCCTGCCCCGGCGCACGGACGGAACCGGCTCCGTCGTACGTTTCGCGAGAAACGTCTTTGCGCGTTGGAGTATCGGCTACTTCAGCCAGAATACCGACAATCTCCTAGTGGGATGGCGGTTCGGCCCGGGTTCCTTAGGATTCTATAAGAAGGCATACGATCTCTTCGTTCTTCCGTTCAGCTTGTTGACTGTTTACCCTGTGGCTGTTTCGACCCTGAGTCGCCTGAATCGAGATCGTGTTCAATACAAACGATATTTTCTCGGAGGGCTGTCCATTCTGGCGCTTCTAGGCATGGGGATGGGTGCGGACCTTACGTTGGTGGGTAAGGACTTGGTTCGGTTGATGCTAGGACCACGGTGGGACATGGCGGGTCAGATATTCATTTTCTTCGGACCGGGCATCGGGGCCATGCTGATCTACAGCACCCATGGCATGCTCCATCTTTCGCTCGGCACAACCGCCCGTTATTTCCGATGGGGCATCATAGAAGTCACCGTGACTTGCCTGTTGTTTTTCCTGGGCTTGCCATGGGGGCCTACTGGAGTGGCTCTAGCCTGGACCGCTTCCTACTGGCTTCTCACCATTCCCGCATTCTGGTATGCCGGCAAGCCCATAGAATTGGGTGTTGGCTCAATACTGGCCGTGATTTGGAAATGCCTTCTTGCCTCTCTGCTGGCGGGTTGCGCCTGCGCCTGGGTGGTTCGAGGGTTCCCATCCCTGGCCGCGGCGCCCGGTGCCGTCGGGGCCCTGATCCGGATTGTGACATCCTCCTTGTTATTCGTCGTCTTATATGTTGGGACGGTCATCGTTCTGCATGGCGGCTGCGAACCTCTTTATCAGCTGGGCAGACTGGTGCGGGAGATGGCCCCGTGGCAGAAGTTTTCCAGACCTTCCCTGGCCGCGCGTGCGAATTCTGTTGCTGAGACGGGCGTCCTTCTCGCTCCAACCAGGAGCGGGGAAGCTACCTAAACCGAGCGAATGACAACCTGCTTTTCATCTCCGCCGACTGTCCTCAAAGACGACAAACCTGCTATGGATCTGGCGTCGACACGGCCCGCAGAAATCAAAGCTGCTCTATTAACCGGCGGCTTTGACCGGCCCTATGCCTTTGGTCTGGCCATGGCGTTGGCCACGAAGGGCGTGTCCCTGGATGTGATTGGCAGCGATGAAGTGGATAGCCCCGAACTGCATACAACTCCCCGGCTGAGCTTTCTCAATCTGGAAGGAAGCAAGCGGGATACAGGTCTCGCAGCAAAGATATCCAGAATCCTGAGTTACTATGCCCGGCTCCTCGGTTACGCTGCGACGGCCGAGCCTAGGATATTTCATATCCTGTGGAACAACAAGTTCCAATTCCTTGATCGCACTCTGCTGATGCTTTACTACAAAGCGCACGGGAGAAAGATCGCTCTTACTGTGCACAATGTGAATGCTGGCAAGAGGGACTCGAACGATTCGTGGCTCAATCGCCTGACATTAAGAGCGCAGTACCGGCTCGCCGATCATCTGTTTGTGCACACCGACAAAATGAAACGTGAGCTCCACCAGGACTTTGGTGTTCGCGAACGAGCAATCTCGGTCATCCCTTTCGGCATCAATAATTCTGTCCCAAACACAGATCTGACTCCTGCCGAAGCGAAGCACCGGCTGGGCATCAGGAGCGATGAGAAGACAATATTGTTCTTTGGCGCCATTCGGCCATACAAGGGTCTCGAATATCTCGCTGACGCCTTTCGGAAGGTTGCGGCCAGCAACGCAAACTATCGGCTCATCATAGCCGGAGAGCCGAAAAAGGGCTGCGAGAAATACATCGGCGACATCCAGCAGGGAATCAGTGAGGACCCCAGTGGGGAGCTTGTAATTCAAGAGATTCACCATGTTCCGGATGAGAAGACTGAGCTATATTTCAAAGCAGCCGACGTGCTGGCGCTGCCCTATACTCACGTTTTTCAGAGCGGGGTTCTTTTTTTGTCCTACAGCTTCGGTCTGCCAGTAATCGCAACCGACGTCGGGTCCATCAGCGAAGATATGATCGAGGGCATGACGGGTTTTCTGTGCCGGTCCTGCGATGCAAGCGACTTAGCGAGCGCCATCGAGAAGTATTTTGGAAGTGATTTATTCAAGACCCTGAGCCAGCGGCGGCAACAGATACGGGACTACGCTGAGGCACGGCATTCCTGGGACATCGTTGGTAATGTGACCCGAAACGTCTATGCAGAATTGTTGGGGCAGTAAGACATGGCACCCTTAGTGTCGATTCTCATCCCCGCATACAACTCCGAGAAGTGGATCGCGGACACCATTCGCTCCGCGATGGCGCAGACCTGGCAACCGAAAGAAATCATTATCGTGGACGACGGGTCTACCGATCGTACGCTCGAGGTTGCGCGGCAGTTTGAATCGGAGTCGGTGCGCGTTTTCAGACAAGAAAACCAAGGTGCGGCGGCCGCCAGAAATAAAGCCTACTCGCTTAGCCAGGGTGACTATATTCAATGGCTGGACGCGGACGATCTGCTTTCTTCGGACAAGATTGTCAGGCAGATGGAAGCGTTAAGACCGGAGGATAGCCGGCGGATACTGCTCTCGTCGTCCTGGGGGCAATTCATGTACCGGCCCCATCGGGCGCGATTCAAAGCCAGCGCATTGTGGTGCGATTTGTCTCCCGCCGAATTCCTGCTGCGCAAACTGGAGCAAAAGGCATCCATGCAGACTTCCGTGTGGCTGGTCAGCCGCGACTTGGCCGAAGCCGCCGGTCCGTGGGATACCAGAATGATCTCGGATGATGACGGTGAGTACTTCTGCCGGGTGCTTCTCGCCAGTGTGGGCGTCCGGTTCGTGCGAGAGGCCAGAGTCTACTATCGGTCGGCTGGTACGGGGAGCCTGAGCCATGTGGGCCGATCAAACCGAAAGTTGGAAGCCTTGTGGCAATCCATGCAATTGCACATCAGCTACCTGCGGTCTCTGGAGGACAGCGAAAGAGTCCACGCTGCTTGCCTCAAGTACCTGCAAAACTATCTGCTTGATTTCTATCCCCAGAGGCTCGACATCGTTGAACAGTTGCACCAGGCCGCCAAGGAATTGGGAGGACGGTTGGATCCCCCCCGCTTGTCCTGGAAGTACGCATGGATTCAGCCAATCTTCGGGTGGGGCTTGGCCCAGCGTGCTCAACTGCTTCTGCCCCACGTCAAGTGGTCGTTCATACGGTTCTGGGACCAAACGATCTTTCGCATTGAAAGCCGGGAATTTGCACGGACCAAGTTGGGCTTGTGAAATCAGCCAGGAGATCAGCAGACGCGGGCCACGAAAGCCCAATCGTGCTGTACCTTTTTCAACCCTGGGGATGCACCTTCGTGTCTGGAGCTTCTCGCCTCCGCTGTATAAGATGTTCGACAGGACGTCCTATACTCAATCACGGGGCCTTGTTCGGGCCTCAGCGAGGTAAAATTGACGCGCAAAATCTGGTTTGTATCCCCCCTCTTGTTGATATGTCTTTCTTATGGTGCCCATGCAGCTGTTGTCAATGCAGCTTCTTGTTCGTCATCTGACGTGCAGGCCGCGGTCAGCAGCGCGGCCGCGGGAGATACGGTAGTCATCCCTTCGGGCAACTGCACATGGACATTTCCGGTCACGATAGCCGGCAAGGGAATCATCGTCCAAGGCCAGACAACGTGCAGCGGCACTCCCGTATCGTCCTGTGTGGATAACACGAACATCGCCGACGACACAAGCGGCGACAATCCAGCTTTCAACATCACCGGATTGGATGCAACGCACTTCGTGCAACTGACAGGAGTGACCATCACCACTCAGGCCGCCATAGCTGATGGTGTTATTCAAATCTACGGAGCCGGAAGCAGCAATTTCACGAATAGTGTGAGCTTTCGCGTAGACCACGTCCACCTGAAGCACCCTACGACTAGTGGGCGTGGAATTTCCGTTTTCGGCGTTTATGGGCTCATCGACCACTTTTTGGTAGATGTAACAGATGTCAGCGGTTCCGATCAGTCAATCTCGATCTACGGTTCGTCGATCGGCAATGACGGAGGGTTCACTCCCTGGATGAATCCGCTGAGTCTCGGTACGGATAATGCAGTCTATGTTGAGGACTCGACCTTCAACTACAACAATCAAAACGAAGATGCCGTTGATGCCTATACAGGAGGGCGAGTGGTCATCCGGTATAACGCCTTTAACAATATATCCCAAGGGTTTCATGGCACAGACAGCGGGGATAATCGGTCGGTGTTCTCTTACGAAATTTATAACAATATTTATACAAATAACTCGTCGAATACAATTCGTGCCGCGACGCTTCGTGGCGGAACGGGCGTCATCTACAACAATACGTACGGTGGCAGTCACGGCCAATGGTACGACGTAACTCCAATGCTCTACCGTGCTTGTCCGCCGATGGATCAAAGCCAATGGCAAACTTGTGGCGGCACTAACTGGGAGATTGGCTCAACTGACTTCTCGAGCCAAGCCAGCCGCACTGGCTCGACCAATGGCGGGGTAAAATTCTGCGCCATTAACCGAGACACCGTTTGCACAACCGACGCCACCTGCTCGGCGATCACCCAGGGCGATACCTGCTCAACCTACTTCGACGGTGCGGCGGGAGGTGGATATTCCTGCCGCGATCAGGTTGGGCGTACCCACAATCAAGCGCGGTCTCCCCTCTATGCCTGGAACAATGGGTCAATAGGCATCACGCCATACAACGGTGGCTATTCCTGCGGAATCGGATTGGACAAGTACCTGGGACCAGGAGTGGACTACATCAACGGAAGCAGCATGCCCGGATACACGGCCTACACCTATCCGGATCCGCTGCAAAATAGTACCTCCGTACCCAATCCTCCGACGGGCCTTACTGCTGTTGTTCAGTGACCTTTGTCCCGACGAAAAAGGCGTAGCTGCGAGGGTCGACAACTCCGTGGGCAGACAATTCTGCGCCTCCAGAAGTAGCTTTGTTGTTGTATAAAATACCGGCGTAAACCAGTCGACAAAATCGAATGACGAAAATCGCCCTAGTGACCGGCGCGGAGGGATTTATCGGATCTCATCTGGTGAAGTTCCTCCAAGCTAAGGGATGGAACGTGATCGGTGGATACCACCTGCACGGTTCCAATTCCTTTCCGAAGTTGCGAAACCTATGCTTCGTTCAATGTGACCTGCGGAACGGGCAACGTGTGGAGCAGCTCTTCAAAGAGTACGGGCCTACGCATGTGTTCCACTTGGGGGCACAGAGCTTACCCACTGTATCCTGGGCGGACCCTGTTGGAACTTTCGAATCGAACATCATGGGCTCGCTGCACGTGTTCGAGGCGGTGCGTCGCATGAAGCGTCCCCCGATAGTTGTGTCAGCCTGCTCGAGTGCTGAGTACGGAAATGTGCCCGCGGCTGCCATACCAGTTAGGGAAGAGCAAGCGCTTCGTCCATTACATCCCTATGGCATTAGCAAAGTATGCCTCGATCTGCTAGCACGGCAGTATTTTCTGGATTACAGGATCCCAGCAGTCAACCTGCGGCTCTTCAACACCACTGGCCCGGGGAAGACGAATGATGCGCCATCAGACTTCGTGCGCCAGGTAATTCGGATCAAGAAGGGCCTGCAGCCACCGGTCATCGAAGTGGGAAATCTGAAACCACGTCGCGCATTCCTCGATGTCAACGACACGGTACGTGGCTTTTACCTCGCTGCCATAAAAGGAAAACGCGGTGAGGCATATAACCTTTGCGCGACGACAACCCACGAAATTGGTGAGCTACTGCAAACGACGATCCGCCTGTCGGGTGTGAAGGCAGAGATACGACCTGCCACCCATCTGATGCGGCCCTCCGACGAAAAGATCATCTTCGGCAGAACAGAGAAAATCCGCAAACACGTCGGTTGGAAGCCGATGATTTCGATCGAGCAGACACTGGCATCAATGTTGGAATACTGGGACCGGGTAATGTAGGCAACGATTTGCCTATCCATCGGTGGGTATGCGGTCAGAAGACCATGATGCGTGACGTCAAAGCCGTTCTACTCGTTGGTGGATTGGGAACACGCTTGCGCTCAGTAGTGCCCGCTACGCCCAAAGTGCTTGCATCGGTCGGAAAGAGATCCTTCCTTCAGTTGCTGATTGGACAGCTCCGTTCGCAGGGGATCCGTCGTCTGGTGATGTGTACCGGATATCTGGCGGACCAGATCGCGAATGAATTCGGCGATGGAGGAGCCTGGGACCTGGCGATCGAATACTCACAGGAAGAACAACAGCTCGGCACCGCTGGCGCAGTGAAGCGGGCTGAGCATTATCTCCAAGACGTTCCCGATTTTTTGGTGATGAACGGTGACTCATTTCTTGAGATCGATTTCTGTAACTTGATGGATTTTCATCGCACTCACCGTGCAATAGCGACTATGGCTGTCCTCCGGGTAGAGGACACAAGCCGATACGGAACAGTGCACGTTGATGCGAGTGGTCGAGTAAGAGGCTTTTCAGAGAAGACTGGCGACAAGACCCCTGGATTGGTGAATGGCGGCATTTACATCTTTGACCGTGCTGTTCTTCAATACATTCCGGAAACGCCGGCCAGTCTAGAAAGAGATGTATTTCCTCGGTTGGTGGACGAAGGAGTGTATGCGCAGGAGCAGCACGGGATGTTTATCGACATAGGCACTCCTGCAGACTATGTGCGCGCTCAGCAGCTTTGCGATTCTCTCAATGAGGCGGCCTCGAGAAGACGACCTCCTGACTCGGCCGCCGAGAACTAGGTTAGTGCGTCTTAAGCGGTGGTCCACTTTGGGAATTTGAAATGAAAGATACCGGCGATTTCGAACAACGCGTCAGCCGTTCGATCCAGGCCTCAATTGCTGTGAAGCAACTTTTGCTCGGAAATCTTGAAGTAGTGTCCATCATCGCTAAGGTTAGCGAACTCTTGGTCGACACACTCAAGAAAGGGAACAAAGTGCTTCTGTTTGGTAATGGCGGAAGCGCGGCGGACGCGCAGCATATCGCCGCTGAATTTGTGGGGCGCTTTGCCTTCGATCGGCCGGCTTTACCCGCATTGGCTTTGTCCGTGAATACCTCATGTGTCACAGCGATCGGTAACGACTATGGATTTGATCTGGTCTTTTCGCGACAGATCGAGGCTTTGGCTCGTCCGGCAGACCTGGCCATTGGCATTTCAACTAGCGGCAATTCGTCGAATGTAGTTCATGGCCTTTCCGTAGCCCGAAAAATGGGATTGGGTACCGTCGCATTGACGGGTTGCACCGGCGGTAGACTCAAAGACGCGGTAGATTTCTGCATTTGCGCGCCATCAAACGAGACGCCGCGCATCCAGGAATGCCATATCTTGATCGGGCACATCATTTCAGAGCTGGTAGAAGAGACAATATTCTATGAACAAAGCCGCGTTTCTAGATCGTGACGGCGTTATCAACCGAAAAGCCCCAACCGAAGATGACTACATAACCCGATGGGAAGAGATGGACATTCTTCCTGGGGTCGTCGAAGCTATCGCTCTGCTTAACCAGGCTAGTTTCCGCGTGATTATAGTGAGCAACCAGCGCTGTGTCGCGAAGGGTCTGTTGACAGAGGGTGAATTGGATTCGATGCATAGCCGGATGTGTAGCGAGCTAGCAGCAAGGGGCGCACACATCGATGGAGTCTATTACTGCCCGCACGAGGAGCAGCCGCCTTGCAGTTGCCGCAAGCCTGAGCCCGGTATGTTGTTTGCAGCGGCCGATGAACAACAAGTCGATTTGAGTTTTTCATGGATGATCGGTGATTCCGATAAAGATGTAGAAGCTGGGAGAAAAGCCGGATGCAAGACGGCTCGTCTGCTAAAAGGTAACGAGACAGGAAATGACAAAGCTGACGTGGTCGTACGGTCCCTGCTCGAAGCAACCCGACAGATTCTGCGGTGGGAGGGAGTCGTCGCGAATCGCCTGACGATAGATACCGCGCACGGATAACAGCAGCGAGCCCCCCCGCTGCGTCGTAATCGCGTCTGCCCCATCGATTCACGTTAAAGATTAAGACTACAGAACAGTTCATTCGAATCTCTGGATGTTGAGACGATATGCGCGTCATCGTCTCTCATTGGATATATGGAAGGCTGAAGCACATGATAATCACTAGCACTCCGCTTCGCATCTCATTCTTTGGTGGTGGTACCGACTATCCTGTTTGGTACCGCCAATACGGGGGCGCTGTACTGGCGACCACGATTAACAAGTGCTCTTACATCACTTGTCGACGGTTACCACCGTTTTTCGAATACCACAGCCGCATCTCCTACCGAAAGGTTGAAAACGTTGTTAGAAATGATGCGATTGAGCACCCATCTGTGCGCGCATGCCTGCAATTCCTGGGCATCGACGAGGGTGTCGAAATTCACCACGTCGCTGACCTCCCTGCTCGAACCGGTCTGGGCACCAGTTCAGCGTTTACTGTGGGGCTTCTTCTTGGTCTTTATGCACTCAAAGAGCAGATGCGCGACAAGCATGCCCTTGCCGCGGAAGCGATACACATCGAGCAGGAATTGCTTCACGAGGCGGTTGGCGCGCAAGATCAAGTTAGTGCCGCCTATGGCGGTTTCAATCGCATCAACTTCCTCACGGATGGCTCAATCGAGGTCAAGCGGCTGCTGGCTGGGCATAATAGACTCGCAGAACTTGAACAGAATCTGGCGCTTTACTTTACTGGTTTTTCCCGAACTGCTTCTGAAATCGCGCAGGAGCAGCTGGAAGTAACACCTCACCGGAAAAAAGAATTGGACATGATGCTACATCTTGTGGACGAGGCCGAGACCATCGTTAGGAGTCCCAGCCGTTCGCTCGATGAGTTTGGCCGATTGTTGCACGAAAGCTGGCAAATAAAGAGAACGCTAACGCAAAAAATAACGAACTCCAGCATCGACGAGATCTACGAGGCCGGGCTCAGCGCGGGCGCTCTTGGAGGCAAGCTCTTGGGCGCTGGCGGAGGTGGCTTTATGCTGTTCTACGTGCCGCCGGAACGGAGGGAGGCTCTGAGGACGCGGTTGAAAAAGCTATTGTGCGTTCCGATCTCCTTCTCAAATAGAGGCAGTCATGTCGTCGTGTACGAGCCGGAAGAGGCATACGACGAGTCACTCGCCAGTCAACGGGGCGCCGTATATGACCAGGAAGCCTCCAGCGTGGAATACACGCCCAAATGAAGATTCACCTCGTGCCCCGTTCGTGCAGCCCGTGGGGATGACTTCGTTGCTCGCTGTCCACTCACATGAGCTCTCCATTGACAGGGCCCGGCGCTCGTTTGCAAAACGGCATCGGGTAAGGTTGGGTGAACGAGGGTACCTCGCTGAGCGCGGGCCACTCGTGCTGTACTTTTACGCGCTCGGTGTGCACTTTCGTGTCTTGAGCTTGTTGTTTGCGTTGGATAAAGTGCTCAACAGGGCACCTCAGCTCTCAGTCCCTTGGACAAGGCCAGCAAGTTGCCTGGTTGGACCGCTTAGTCCTTGTCTATCATATTCGCTTCGTGGAGGTGCTCCTACGTTGTCGACAAATCGGCACTGGTACTGCCCTGGGAGGAGTAGATGTTTTTCTCTGTCACGCCTAAGTGGCATCGGCTGGTGCGACTCTCAATGTTACTTTGCGAAGCGAGCCCGCAGCTGCGCAAAAGCTGGCTAGTATTCCCCCTTATGATGTCGAGCCTCTCTTCGTTTTCAAATGCTCAGCAGTGGTCTGGCATTCTGAATTCTTTGGGAGCCTCGCAGAAGAATGTGAGCCGATCTGCCATAGACTGGAGCAGTACGGGCATACCAGGAGGCGTTCCAAGCGGAACATGGACACAGTGCGGCTCGACGATCCAGGCATCTACTTTTGGTAATGGTTCAATCGATGCCACTTCTGCTATCCAAGCGGCGTTGAACGGTTGCGGGACTAATCAGTTTGTGCTTCTCTCTGCGGGTACGTTTTTGATCAACAGTTCTGGTGCGGGTTCGCCAACTCTGTCAATTCTTGACCATCGTGTTTTGCGCGGTGCCGGAGCTAACTTGACAATTCTTAATTCGACCGGGATTAACGATCACGGCATCATCAACCTCGGGGCTGTGGTTGACCCAGGGCGAAACTATGGCACTGGGGATCCAGTCACGAACTCCGTGAACATCACATCAGGGGCCACGTCCGGGTCGACCAGTATCATGGTCAGCGATGCTACGTATTTCACAGTTGGCGGGGATGCGCTGATTTCGGAGACAAATGACCCAAATTACGTGACCAAGAATGGCGGGAGTGGGGCATGCAACTATTGCGATGGATTCTGGAACGGTGATCGTGGAAGAGGTCAGATTGTCCAGGTCACTTCGATCGCAGGAAACACCATCGGCATTACGCCCGGTCTTTATACTGCCTATACGCTAAGTCCGCAAGCGCTGCCGTTTCAGCCCACCCAGTATGCAGGCGTTGAGAATTTGCAAGTCTATTCCAACAATACGCATACAGTTCAGAGCGAAAGGCAAACATTCCAGCTGTATGCCTGCGCGTACTGTTGGCTGAAAGGTGTGGAGGCAAACTATACGGACGGCGATTACCTCAAGGTCTATTGGGGATACAGAGATGAGATTCGAGATAGCTATTTCACGAATGGTTTCAACCACGGGCCGGGACAAAACAACAATGGCGTTGTTCTGTATTTAAAAACCTCCGCCTCGCTGGTCGAAAACAACATAATGGAGCGGGCAGAGAACCCTGTAATGCTATCGTTTGGCCCTGCTGGGAACGTGATTGCTTACAACTATTCGATAGGAGCCTTTGGCGTTCCTGACACGGCTACTGTAGCATTTGAGCCTCACTCAGAGCACAATCAGTTTACCCTTTACGAAGGGAATGTCGGGCCGCAGCTGTGGCTTGATGTCGGCCACGGAAGCACCAGTCAAACGACGAGTTTTCGTAATTGGTGGTTAGGAACCAGTTTTGTCTGCAGCCCCACTAATGATACTAGAGGGATAGTAAACTGCTCCGGCGCAAACGGTCATTGGTCAACAGATGGAGCGCGGGCTATTGCTGACGACTCTCTGTCGACTTACTCGAATTTCGTGGGTGACGTTGTAGGATCGACGGCCCAGCAAGGACTATCCAGCAACAATGTTGCGGTTGTTGAATGGCCCTCCACCCGAAACTACAATGGCACGCAATACGGCCTCACATTTGGCTATACGCTTTTCGGCGACACTGGCGGCAACGGCCTGGATAGCACAACTCCCTACACCACCTCTTTCATCCATGGGCTTTATAGCAACATCGACGGCTCAACGACTTGGGCGACCGGCGTGATGCATACGCTTCCCCCCTCGTTCTATCTGAACGCCAAACCCTCCTGGTGGGGCAGTTTGCTCCCATGGCCTCCCATCGGTCCTGATGTTACCGGGGGAACTGGGCCGGGAAACCACATCAACATGAATCCGGCCGAGGCGTGCTTCTACAACGTGATGGGTGGCGTAGAGGGTGGCGGCGGCGGCCCGCTGCCATTTAACGCTAGTTCCTGTTATTCCCAAAACGTAGTCCAGCCACCGACAGATTTAACGGCGATTGTGCATTAAGAATGATTTCGGCCGGAAGGAATAGGTTACCGGAGCAAACGAGCTTCTATCACGGACACACGCAAGCCCGCGGTTTCCCCTGTTTTCCGCGGTTATGATCTGACTGGGCGCGGTCGCGCAAGCAGCTATTTACCAGCGCAATCCTCAGCACTTCAGATGGGACGGTAGCTCCTCCAACCATGCCACAGGCTCGGTTGGTGTTGTTCTCTGACCTCGGGCCAAAAGAGCAAAGTGCATGCCTGCAATGCGAATCGCAGCAAGAGCAATTTAACTCGAAACTGCCTTAGTGGCGATCGTGGTAGGGCAGCAGCTTTGCCATAGAACCGGTACTTGAGCAGTTCTCGAAGAATCCTTGAGCCTTCATATTCATAAGCGACAGCAATCGTCCTCGATCCTAGGAACGATTTTTCTGACCACCCTTTGCGGCATTCTGGTGGCGGGATTGTGGCCATTTCATGCGCCCAGGAACGAGGTGACTTGGCTCAGAAATGAAAACGGACTTTCGCTTGCTCGCCACGGCAGCATACTCAGTTCGGGTGAATTCAGGGCAAGACAGTCTTCCGCACACCACCAGCCCTGCAGCCTGGAAATCTGGTTGCAACCCGCGTCCGTGAGTATTTCGAGTACATTACTTAACTTTTACGGATCCCCAACTGCCGCAGTCCGGTTCTCTTTCCACCAATGGACGCGTCACTTGTGGTTGCAAAACAAGGGCCTCGATGATCAACGTCGCGAGGTTAACGAAAGACTGCTCATTCCGGACATCTTGCACGAAGGCAAGCCGGTCTTTGTGGCAATAAGCTCTGGAGCGGATGGTACGGCCATCTACGCGGACGGGGTCTTGGCCAGAAGGGTGACAGGCTTCACAATCTCCAGTGACGAGTTCACCGGAAGACTCGTGGTTGCGGATAATGGTGGCTGGAGTGGTCAGTTGCTGGGCCTCGCAATTTACAGCCGGGAACTGTCCCTCCCTGAGATCCTGGAACACGGCAGGAACTGGGCGACACAACAGGGAGCAGGCATAGTCGCGAATGAAAGTCCGTTTGCATTGTTCCTCTTCGACGAACGGAAAGGCAATGTTGTTCACAACCGGACAGATTCAGCGACTGATCTTGTTATCCCGGAACGCTACTTCAGTCTGCATGCAGCCTTTCTCGCGCTGCCTTGGGAGGAGATCTATCCAGGTTGGGGCTACTGGAAGTATGCCGCTATCAACGTTGTGGGATTCGTTCCCTTCGGATTTTTCTTCCGCGCATATCTTTCGGCGGCTCGCAAGACAAAGGCGGGAATCATGAGCAGTGTCATTCTCGGATTTGCTGTCAGTCTCACGATCGAAGTCTTGCAGGGATTTCTCCCCACGCGAGAGTCCGGTACGACCGACATTCTCACCAATACCCTTGGCGCAGCCCTAGGGGCAATTCTATGCGATTGCAGACTGGCTCAGTCTCTGATCTGGGATCGTGTCAACGACATCACACGCTTAGCGGGTTTCGCTGCGAACAGGCAATCTGGAGTCACAGCTGTGTGATGGACTTGGATTTGCAGAAGGTCGTGTCGTGACCCAATTAGAGCAGATGGGTTTCGGCGGCTCGATTCTTATTAATGTGATCGGATTGTCGCGAGAGCATATCATTGGAAGAGTACTTTCGTAGGCGTGCCTTTGGTGGGTTCGCCGGTAAATTGTTGGAGCCTAACCCCGTCAGGTTTTGCCCGGACGATCGTTTTCATCGACGAAAGCGGATTGAGCAAGCGCCCGCACCGCTGCAATACCTGAGCGCCACGAGGACAGACACCGGTGCTGCAATATCACTTCATTTGGAATATGTTGTCGGTGATCGCGGGCGTGACCTGGTGCAACTTCTACTTCTGGCTGTTTCCGGAGCCATTCGCAGCCCGCGCGGTGTGGACTTTGTGCAACAGCAGACGGGACGCTTGTGGCTGGAGTTTTCCCGGCCTATGCGCCGGAACTGAACCCGGTCGAGTATCCGCGGTCACACTGGAAACAGCACGAGTTGCACAACTTCCGCCCCACCGCGTTTGGTGAGTTGAGCCATCATGCGCGCCAAGCATTGCGCCGCATGCGCCAACGTCCAACTCTGGTGATAGCCTTTTGGCAGCAAGCCGACCCGTTTCCATTGTAGCTGTATTATGCAATCCTCAATAGTTCGAGGCCTAAAAAAGGTACCTTCTTGAGCCCACACCAGATGACGAGTTACTTGGCGCAGTATTTTAACTTTCCCGAGAGCTATGCGAGAATTACTCAACATGGAGAACTTGGGAGGAACTGTGGGTATTTCCGGTTTGGACAGGAAATATGCTACGGACAGTGTGCTGGTTTGAGCACGAGGAACACTCCTCACCAGTTTCTGGCGGATGCTCGACTTGGCACGAGGACCAGCGACGGGACCACGCACTTGCCATTCGATTTGGTCCAGGTCGTGGACAATTTCCGCAACGAGCGATACATTAGCGATTCTATATTTCGTTTCTCACTAACCTCAATCCTGGCCGCAGCGTATTACTCGGTGAGACCGTTCCTCTCCGTGCCAATCCGCAAGCATATCCAGAGAGTGCGTGTGCGTGACTGGGATAAGCTGACTTTTCCTCACTGGCCGGTCGACGTCACCGTAGACAATCTATTCGAACAATTGATGTTGATAACCCTTCAGTCACGGGGAATGGATCGCATTCCGTTCATCTGGTTTTGGCCAGACGGCGCGCACAGTTGCGCCATCGTGACGCACGATGTCGAGACTACTGAGGGAAGAAATTTTTGCTCCAATCTGATGGATATTGACGACCGCTTTGGAATCAAGTCTTCGTTCCAAATTGTCCCGGAGCGGAGGTACGACGTTTCTAGCTCATATCTGCGCGATATTCGAGACCGGGGTTTCGAAATCAACGTCCAGGACTTGAATCATGATGGACGCTTGTATCGAGACAGAGATCGGTTTCTGGAGCGAACCGCGAAAATCAATGCGTATGGTCGCCAGTGGGGCGCAAGAGGCTTCCGTGCTGCTATTTTGTACAGACGGCAGGAGTGGTTTGACTCTCTTGAGTTTTCTTACGACATGTCCGTGCCGAACGTGGCGCATTTAGACCCGCAACACGGCGGCTGCTGTACGGTTATGCCGTACTTCGTGGGGGACATCTTGGAACTGCCAGTGACCACGATCCAAGATTACTCACTGTTCCATATTCTCAATGACTACTCCATCGATCTGTGGAAGCGGCAGATCGACCTCATCATGGAGAAGCACGGCCTAATCAGCTTCATCGTCCACCCCGATTACATTACGACTCGTCGTCCGAGGCACACTTACGAAACGTTGCTTGCTTATTTGGCTCGAATGCGAGGAGAGAAAAACGTCTGGATGCCCATCCCAGGGGAAGTAGATCGCTGGTGGAGACAGCGTGCGCAGATGAGACTCGTGCCGGACGGCGATGATTGGCGCATCGAAGGTGCCGGGAAAGAGCGAGCGCGCATCGCCTATGCGAGCGAGGAGAATGGCCGTCTCGTTTTAACCGTTCAAGGAGCGAATAGTGAAGTGGATCCATCCATTGTGCGCAATTGAAAGGATTCGACGAAACTACCTGGAATACGGCCAGGACAATCAGGCATCCGTCTGCGTGGTGGATGGTGAACACTCGATCTCCTGCTCTTGTTGTCATTCCATTCTCGATCGCCATAACCTCTCCAGGACCATAGGTGACACTACGGACCATAGAAATCTGGCCGAAACTGGCGTAAGAATCTCAGCGATTGGGCTCCGAACCTGGCAGTATCGGGGGCGGGATTGAACCGCTGCGGGTCGGCATCATACTGGGCGCTCGTGGAGCAGTTGGTCGATCGCGATAAAGTCTGGTTTATTGGCGTCAGCAATTTTTTCGTGCGCGATCTCAAGAGTGCGCAGAAGGCGATAAGCAAACACAAGATCGTTTCGAACCAGGTTCGGTATAACCTTATCGACCGAACCGTCGAGTTAGGCCTCTTGGAGTATTGCCAGCAGCACAACATTACAGTTATTGCCCACAGCCCTCTAGCTACTGAGTTCGCAAACATTGCAGCCAAAGAACCCGAGCGAGTCATCGACAAGGTCGCACGGTCAAGGTTCAACAGTGCGGCACAGATCGCGCTTAACTGGTGCATCTCCAAGGAAGGCGTAGTGACCATACCGAAGGCCCAATTCCGTCGACCACGTGAAAGACAACTGTCGAGCCTCTGATTTCCAGTTGTCCCCGGAAGAGCTAAGGCTCTTAGATGAGAAAGTCATTTTTGGCCGCAGGGGAAGTGTAGAGATGTATTTGCGAGGCATCGCCAGGCACGGCCTGCAGTACCTGGGCAAGAATCAATAAGGGCAACAATCGTGAACGGCAAATCACCGGATTGTCATGTAGCTGTTGTTGGGGCTGGTCCCTATGGACTCTCCTCAACGGCATATTTGCGAGCAGCGGGCGTAGAAATAAGAGTTTTTGGCGAACCGATGGCATTCTGGCAGAAGCAGATGCCTGCTGGCATGTATTTGCGGTCGCATCCGTCCGCCTCGCACATTGCCGACCCGAAGCAAGAGCTAACGTTAGACGCTTATTGTCGCCAAAACGGTAATCACGTACCGAAGCCGGTTCCGCTCGAGCGCTTCGTTGATTACGGTCAGTGGTATCAGAGCCATGCAGTGCGAGATCTTGAAAAACGCAGTGTACTTAACATTGATCTCGCCGCGCGCGGGTTTGAGGTGGACCTGGCGGACGGCGAAAAATTCATATCGAAGCGGATCGTGTTGGCGACCGGAATCAGCGCTTTTGCTAGCCGGCCCGCGCAGTTTGCCGACATTCCTTCGGAATTGGCCTCGCATTCGAGTGAGCAAAATGATCTCCGGAAATTCAAAGGTCGACGCGTGGTCGTCATCGGGGCAGGCCAGAGCGCTCTTGAATCAGCTGCTTTGTTGAAGGAGGCAGGCATTGAGGTCGAAGTGATTGCACGGGACCGGACTCTCAACTGGGTAGGGTTGCATCCGAGGCTGCATCACCTTGGCATGATTTCCAGAATGCTCTATTCGACGCGGGATGTCGGCCCAGCCGGAATTAGTCGCTTGGTGGCGGTGCCGCGTCTGTTTCGACTTTTTCCTCGAGGGTTCCAAGATCGGACCGCCTACCGGGCGATCCGGCCAGCAGGAGCGGGGTGGCTAAAACCAAGGCTGAAAGGGGTTCCTATCACACTTGGTCGCAGGGTGGTGTCGGCTACCGCCGGCAGCCAACTCCTCCTGAAACTTGACGACGGAACGGAGCGATTGGTCGACCACGCGTTGCTTGCAACTGGATTTCGAGTGGACGTCTCGAAATATCCCTTCCTTTCGCAATTTTTGGTGAAACAACTGAACACGGTGAACGGCTACCCCGTACTCAAGCGTGGCCTAGAGTGTTCAATTCCGGGGTTACATTTCGTCGGCAAGCCGGCGTCGTGGAGTTTCGGGCCACTGCTCGGTTTTGTATCGGGAACTGAGTTTGCCGCGAATGAACTAGTTTACTCGATCACTCGTCGCAACGGAAACCGCTGACAAAATGAACAACGCTCTAGTCAAACCCATCCCAAGGCCAGCCCCTTTGTACTCTGCGAAAGGTACCGTCGGAGCTGTGGTGGTTGGTGGCGACTACCAAGGATTGGGAATTGTTCGTAGCCTAGGTCGACAGAGCATACCGGTGTGCGTCGTAGATGACGAACTCTCAATCTCTCGATATTCGCAATACTGCACGAAGTTCGTGAAACTCGCGGATCTGCACAATGAGCGCGTTACGGTAGACAGCCTACTCGAGATCGGGAAGCGGCTAAGCCTTCACGGCTGGGTCCTTTATCCAACGAGGGAGGAACTGGTTGCCGCTTTTTCGCGGAACCGTTCAGAGTTGAGTGAGCTTTTTCGAGTGCCGACGCCGGAATGGGACAGCGTACAATGGGCCTGGGACAAACGAAACACCTACCGGCTAGCGAACGAGCTCGGCATCCCAGTGCCCGTGACATACTATCCTAAGAATATCGACCAGCTATCCGAACTCGACAGCCTTATGCCGCCGTTTGCAATTAAGCCTGCCATCAAGGAGCACTTTCTGTATGCCACCAAGACAAAAGCCTGGTGTGCAAATAGCCATTCGGAATTGAAGGTTCTGTTCAAGAAAGCATCTAAACTAATTAACCCGGGTGAAATCATGGTGCAAGAAGTGATTCCCGGCGGCGGCACTCAGCAGTTCGCGTATTGTGCATTTTTCCGCGATGGGCAGGCAGTAGGGAAGATGGTTGCCCGGCGCAGACGCCAGCATCCTCTTCAGTTCGGACGTGCAAGCACCTACGTTGAGACGGTTGACGTTCCAGCCCTGGAGGAGCTTTCCGAGCGCTTCCTGCGCAGGATCGACTACTACGGTCTGGTTGAGCTGGAATACAAGCTTGACCCTCGGGATGCCCGATACAAACTTCTCGATGTAAATGCGCGCACTTGGGGGTATCACAGTCTGGGTGTCAGTGCAGGCGTGGATTTCAGTTACATGCTGTACGCAGATCAACTCGGAATGCCAGTGATGACGTGCAAGGGCAAGCCAGGAGTGGGATGGGTGCGGATGACCACCGATATTCCGGCAACGTTTTGTGCGCTATTTGCGAGGGATATCGATTTTCGAAGTTATCAGCGCTCTTTGCGAAATTGCAGCGCTGATGCGGTATTTAGCTTAGAAGACCCCCTGCCCGGTCTTGCCGAGGTACTTCTGATTCCATACCTCGCAATCAAGAAAGGTTTCTGACCATCGAGTCTTTCCTCCTGCCCGGAGGAGTTGTGACTGCGACTTAGAATTCAAAGAATCAAAGATAAAGAGGCTAGCGCCATGACTGCTCTCCCCCTCAGGCAGCCCGATACCAACCGCGGTCGCCTAGTCAGTATCGATTCGGAAAGCGCCGTCTACAGAGATGGCAGTTACCTGAAACAACATCCTTCATGGCACGCGGAGGAATCGCCTTTCAAAGTCAGGCAGATCGTAAGAATGCTGCAGCGACAGAATCTTTCTCCTGCGACCATCTGTGATGTTGGTTGCGGCGCTGGTGTGGTGCTTGCCGAGCTGCAGCCACATCTACCATCAGATTGCGAATGCTGGGGCTACGATGTTTCTCCCGACGCGATCGCAATGTGCGCTAGTCGTGGCAACAAGAACCTACACTTTCGCAATTATGATATTCGACGCGACGAAAGCGATACATTCTTTGATCTGTTGCTGATGCTTGACGTGTTTGAGCACGTAGAAGATTACATGGGTCTGGTCAGGGCCATCAAGTCGAAGGGCAAGTACAAGTTGTTTCACATTCCGCTGGACCTTTCGGTTCAGGCTGTAGCGCGCAAGAACGGACTGCTACGTCGCCGTGACGATCATGCGCATCTCCACTACTTCACGAAAGAAACCGCTTTGCGTACCTTGACGGACGTGGACTACCAGTTGGTCGATTACTTCTACACACCCCGTTGCATTGAGCTTGGTGACAGGCTCGTCCAGAGAATCGCAAGGATCCCAAGGAAGGTCTGTTTTGCGCTTGCTCCCGATGTGACCGTTCGGGCGCTTGGAGGTTACAGTCTGATGGTGCTAGCTGAGTAGACCGCGTGTCGGTTTACGAGTCTCCGCTGTAGACGAGAAGACCCACGCCGCACGTGACCCTGCAAGAAGGTAAATCGCCCGCCTTCGGCGCACAATCCAAGTGGCGTTCTTGAGAGTACTCTGCGCCTTGGTTCTGAATAGAATCCTGGTAGCGGGACTGTGGTCGTTTCATGCGCCAAGAATGGAAGTAATGGCAACGTTTTTTGAACGCGTAACATCACATACCACGTCAATGACGACCGGGAACCTAGCTTAATGAACTTGGGAATCGGAGCAGCGGCAACAGCCAGCGTCGCCCCGGCCGCTCCTGTTTCGGTGGAACAAGAATTCCCGGTGGCGAATGTTTATGAGATCGATCCGCTGCGTGACTCGCGCTGGGAGACTTTGGTTAACAATCATCCTCAAGCTTCAGTGTTCCATAGTACAAACTGGCTCAGAGCATTACAGACAACATACGGGTACGATTTACTTGTTGTCACGACTTGTCCCCCGGACGCCGTTATCACCAATGGCCTCGTTTTTTGCCGCGTCAAGAGCTGGTTGACTGGTCGGCGATTTGTATCTTTGCCTTTCTCCGATCATTGCGAGCCGCTTGTGAACAACTTAAGCGAACTGGATGATCTGCTCCTGCATATGAAGCGATATGTGGATGCGGGAAAATGGAAATACATCGAGATCAGGCCAACTTTCTGCAGACCGGGAAGCCAGACTGGACTCGGTAGAAGCATTACATATAGTTTTCATCGGTTGGACTTGCGCAAAAGCACACAGGAGTTGTTTCGCAACTTTCACAAGGATTGTGTCCAAAGAAAGATTCGCCGGGCGGAACGGGAGAAACTGCATTACGAGGAAGGAACCTCGGAAACGCTGCTTCAGAAGTTTTATGAGCTGCTAGTTATCACGCGTCGGCGACAGTGCTTGCCGCCACAACCACTTTCATGGTTTCGCCGACTGGTTACCGCGTTCGGCGAGGACCTGAAGATTCGAGTTGCGACGAAGGATGATTTGCCGGTTGCGAGCATCCTTACGCTAGCCCACAGAAAGTCCATGGTTTACAAGTATGGTTGCAGCGATGCGCGGTTTCACAGGTTTGGTGGAGTGGCCTTCTTGTTTTGGAATGCTATCCAGCAAGCCAAGGACAAAGGATATGAGGAATTTGAAATGGGACGTTCTGATAGTGGCAATCTTGGACTCATATCCTTCAAGGAACGCTGGGGGACCGATGGCGCGCAGCTCAATTACTGGACATACCCGCACCGGCCCACAGCCAAGGTAATTGCTCGGCAGAGGGCCATCCTTGGGCAACTAGTTCCACTAACACCAAAGTTCGCCTTGAAAATCGCAAGCAGGGTTTTCTACGGACATGCCGGCTAGGCCTGGTATGAATCGGGCATGGCATCTCGCGCAGAGGGTAATCAGATTCCCCTCGGGATCGTGCCCGGATTGGCTGCGAAACAGCGTGTGGTAAACCTCGAGGTTGGACATCGTGCCACACGCTTGGCATCTCCAGCCGTCCCGGCGGAGCACCTGATTGCGAAGGTGATCGTACAATTCAGAATTCAAGCGCAGACGTCCGCGCTTTGGTCCGAGGTAGTTCACGAGGTTTTCTCGGTTGCGTGATCAAGAAAAGCTTTTCTGTCCTCGCCTTGAAGGAACTTGAACAATTCGCACGATCGAATACAACAACGGATTCGAGTTGCCGGAGTCGAGATTGGCCCCAGCTAGGAAGTCAGCTAGGTCATCTCCGCAGTATCCTCTTTACTCGTCAGTTCCCAGCATCCGAGCGATAATCGGGATCTGGCTCTTG
Organism: Terriglobales bacterium; assembly: GCA_035483835.1. Lineage (GTDB taxonomy): Bacteria > Acidobacteriota > Terriglobia > Terriglobales > Acidobacteriaceae > JABDBE01. Next base: position 40,067 of record DATHPO010000258.1, on the reverse strand, counting down.
TAGAACTTGAAGTAGATGATTTCAGTCGCTTCGGTATCTTGGCCGGTAAGCTCCTTTTCGACTTCGTGCTTGAACTGATCATTCGGCAACTCGCGGGCTTTGCGAAAGCGGGGAGCCCAGATCTTTGGAGCTGGGTACTCCCAGTACTTTCGACGGACGAAATCCTGGTCCTGAACCGAGAACGTGAAAGACAGCTCTCCATAGCTACCGCTTTGGCTTCTAGCCTGTCGGATGGATTCGGCCTCCATGAACTATAGCTTTAGATAGCTTAAGCTGTAATATCTTCAGAAAGCATCTAAGGCATGTACGTTGTATAGCTTTTCAGGAACCTACTCGGCACTGCAATGAGTGACCCGACCTCAAGGGTTCGCGGCATTTCTGACACCGCTCGCTGGGTAGCGTATTTTCGTGCGCGGGAAACCGAGCGGCCCGACGCGCTGTTTCGTGACCCTTACGCCGAGCGTCTCGCCGGGGCGCTCGGATTCCAGATCGCGAACACGCTGTCCGACGGCAACAAGCACGAATGGGCTTGGGCGGCGCGCACATACCTTTTTGATCATTTTTTTTCCCGCGCCATTCAAGACGGGGCAGACCTCGTCGTGAACCTCGCCGCGGGACTTGATGCACGGCCCTACCGGATGGACTTGCCCTCCAAATTACAGTGGGTCGAGGTTGATCTTCCAGACATCGTTTCGTACAAAGAAGAAATTCTCGGGAATGAGAAACCTCAATGCCGACTTGAGCGAGTTTCTCTGGACTTGTCGGATGTGCCGGCCCGGCGCAAACTCTTCGCGGAACTTGACACGCGCGCGATGAAAGTCGTCGTCGCGAGTGAGGGCCTTCTCATCTATTTCGCGACCGAAGAGGTTGCTTCGCTGGCGAAAGATCTTGCTGCCGAAAACCATTTTCAGAGGTGGATTATCGATCTCGCTTCTCCGGGCCAACTTCGATTGATGCAGCGTACGAGCGGAAAACAACTCAGTGAAGTGGGGGCAGCTTTCAAGTTTGGACCTCCCGAGGGGCCGAACTTTTTCACACCGCATGGTTGGCAACCGAAAGACGTCCAGGGAATGCTGAAAACTGCAGCGCAATTCAAACGGGCGCCGGCCGAACTGCTGTCCTTGCTGCCCGAGCCCAAAGGGAAGTTCGGAAACTATCCGTGGACCGGCGTGTGCCTGCTCGAGAAGCGCTAATCACGCGTTAACATGAAGAAAATCCCTCAACTGGATGCGATTCGTGGCATTGCCGTGCTGCTGGTGTTGCTGCACAACACCGATCGGTATCCTTCACTCCATTTGCATTTGATCTCGGACAACGGATGGATGGGAGTGGATCTTTTCTTTGTGTTGTCTGGACTTTTGATCACCGGGATTCTGCTCGACACGAAGCAATTCGAGGGCTATTTCAGAAATTTCTATGCCCGCCGCTGCCTCCGGATCTGGCCTTTGTACTATTCGGTGCTGCTTTTCATGTTCGTAATTGTCCCGATCCTGCGTCCCTCCGAAGCCCACACCGTGTTCGAAGCGCGGTCGTCGCCGTGGTGGGCCTTTCCGCTCTTTCTTCAGAATTTTTTGGTCCGGATTCCAACCTCCGCCACCGGGGCACTCGGTGTCACCTGGTCGCTCGCGGTTGAGGAACAGTTCTATTTGATCTGGCCGCTGGTGGTGCGGTTCTGCAACGAGGCTCAGCTTCGCAAGATCACCATCGCAGTGATTTGTATTTCTCCGGCATTGCGTTTTTATCTGTTACAGCATCAAGTCAACATCTACTCCAACACCTTCTGCCGGTTGGACGGGCTGATGGCGGGGGCGCTTCTGGCGATGATTATCCGTTCGGTCAGCTTCTCTCCGTCGACACTTCTGACGCGTGCGTGGATCGCGCTTCTTGTCTCCGCCCCGCTCGCTCTTGTCCTCGAAATGACTTTTCATGCCAGATGGATTGTTTTCTCGTTGACCGCCCTGGCTTCGGCCTCTTTCATATACCTCGCACTGTTCTCGGCCCAGAAATGGCTGCACTCTCTGCTGACGAACCGATTTCTGGTTTACACCGGGACAATCAGTTACGGAATCTACTTGCTCCAGAAGATTCCGCTGGATGCGGCGAAAACGTTCCATTTGGATCAGCACCAGTTTCTGGCTCTGCCAATGACGGCTGCTGCCACCTACGGTATGGCGGTCGTATCTTGGAATCTGCTTGAAAAACCAGCCCTCAGGCTGAAACGGTTTTTTGAACCAAGGACCATCCACACAGGAACCGCCGATGGTGGACTTTTGAGTTTGGCCGAACGGTAAAAATTTCCGCCAGGGCCCTGGAATCTCTCGCTCCCAACTGGAATGAGGTTGCCGCTGTATCTGATTGATACCAAGGGTCAGAGAGGGTGCAGCCAGGTTGATAATCTGTGATAAAATTATATTCTCCCTCAAGTTTTCTCCCCCGCGGCTGATCTAACGACACGATCCTGAGTTTCGGCAGCAAAGTGTGGCAAACCAGCAAAGGAGCATCTCTTCCGGCATGTTGAATACTGCGATCATTGGCGCGGGTCCCTATGGACTTTCTGTCGCCGCTCATTTGCGGCGTAGTGGTGTTCCATTCCGTATTTTCGGTCGTCCGATGGACAGCTGGCTGGCGCACATGCCGAAGGGCATGATGCTTAAGTCGGATGGCTTCGCTTCGAACATCTACGACCCAGAAAATGCGTTCACCTTGGAGCGATTTTGCGCTGAACGGGGCATCGAATACGCCGATGCCGGCGTCCCAGTGCGGCTTGAGACGTTCTCTGCTTATGGGCTTGCCTTCCGGAATCGAATGGTGCCGGAACTGGAAGACAAGCTGGTAACGAGTGTTAATCGGCTGCGAGACGGGTTCCTGTTGCAACTCGAGGACGGTGAATCAGTTCATGCCAGATCGGTCGTGTTGGCGGTCGGCATCACCCACTTCGACTATGTTCCTGAAAACCTGGCGCATTTGCCGTCGGAATTTCTCTCTCATAGTGCTCGCCATCACGAGGTCGAGCCGTTTCGGGGCCGCAACGTCGTCGTCATTGGCGGCGGATCTTCCGCGCTTGATTTGGCAGGATTGCTGCGCGAGGCTGATGCAGAAGTAGAGCTAGTTGCACGTCAGAACTCGTTGAAGTTTCACAGCGGACCGCTGAGCAAGCCCCGTTCTTGGTGGCAGCGAATTCGGCACCCGAAATCGGGACTAGGCCCCGGCTTGCGATCGCGCTTCTTTGCCAATGCACCAGGAGCGTTTCACTATTTGCCCGAGCGTCTTCGCATAGAGGCGGTCCGAAAAAGCCTTGGGCCTTCAGGGGGATGGTTCATTAAAGACAAAGTGATTGGGAAAGTGCAGTTGCATCTCGGATGGACGCCGCACCGCGTGGAGGTGCGGAACAGGAGAGTGCACCTAGGTATTCGGGCAGCCGACGGCAGTGAACGGGAGATCGAAACCGAGCACATCATTGCGGCGACGGGTTACAGAGTAGATCTCGAACGTTTGCAATTCCTCAACCCGGAGATTCGATCGAGGCTAAAGTCCCTAAACGGGTCGCCAGTGCTCTCGTCCAATTTCGAATCATCGGTGCCCGGACTCTACTTTGTAGGAGTTGCTGCCGCAAACAGCTTTGGGCCCGTCATGCGGTTTGCGTTTGGTGCCGGCTTCGCCGCTCGAACGCTTACCCGCACCTTGACGAAATCGTTCTCGAGACAGCCGTCGTCAGTTGCGGTTCCGAGCGTAGCGACGAGTACGAAATGATCGGATCGGTACGGCTGCTGCCCCTCCTGTCCGCAACTTTGAGGCTGGTAGACGCATGAAGAGAGAAACGATTGCCATTCACGTCGGCTATGACGGCGATCCGACGACGAAAGCCGTCGCCGTGCCCATCTACCAGACGATTGCCTTCGAGTTCGACAGCGCCGAGCATGGAGCTGCTCTGTTCAATCTCGAAGTCGAAGGGAACATCTACACGCGCATCGGGAACCCTACGAATGCTGTCCTCGAGAAGCGAGTTGCGGCGCTCGAAGGTGGAGTGGAAGCCCTGAGCGTCAGTTCTGGGATGGCCGCGATTGAATATTCGCTCATCAATATCGCCGAGTCAGGCAACAACATTGTTTCTCTGCCACAGCTCTACGGTGCTACCTTCACCCTGCTTGAGCATATTTTTCCGAAGCGGGGAATCCGTACGCGCTTCGCGGCGAGTGATCGTCCAGAAGACGTGGACAAGCTCATCGACGAAAACACCAGGGCTGTTTACTGTGAAAGCGTGGGCAATCCGGCGGGGAATGTCGCTGATATCGAAGGACTAGCGAGGGTCGCGCACAAGCACGGCGTTCCTTTAATTGTCGACAACACGATTGCTACTCCGATTCTTTTGAGGCCGATCGAATACGGCGCTGACGTGGTGGTGCATTCCATGACCAAGTTCATGGGAGGGCACGGCACGACCCTCGGTGGAATGATTGTTGACAGTGGAAAATTTCCATGGCGTAAGTATCCCGATCGCTTCTACATGTTCAACCGGCCAGAGATTGCGTACCACGGCGTGGTCTACGTTGAGCACTATGGTGCTGCCGCTTATGTTGCGCGCTGCCGAACAGTCTGCCAAAGGAACACCGGTGCCACGCTGTCGCCATTCAACGGTTTTCTGCTGCTTCAGGGAGTTGAAACGCTTGCGCTCCGCATCGAACGCCATGTCGAAAACGCCCGCAAGGTGGCGGAATATCTGCGCGATCATCCGATGGTGGAGTGGATCAACTACGCGGGGTTTCCCGAAAACCCGCTGTACCCGATGGCACAACGCTACCTCGGTTCGAAGCGTTGTTCTCTTTTGACATTTGGCGTGAAGGGCGGCTTCGAGGCAGGAAAACAGTGCTTCAACGCACTGAAGTTATTCAAGCGAATGGTGAATATGGGCGACGCCAAGTCGTTGGCGTGTCATCCGGCGTCCACGACCCACCGGCAACTAACGCCTGAGGAACAAGAAAAGGTCGGTGTAACGCCGGAGATGCTTCGGCTCAGCGTGGGCATCGAGCACATCGACGATATCATCGACGATCTCGCCCAGGCGCTCGGCAAGGCCAAGGTATATGAAGCGAGCGAAAGATCCTAGCGCGCACCAGTCTCGGGGGATGTCATGTCATTGATCATTGACGGAGGCCGAGTTCCACCTCGTTGGGCTGAGCGAAACGGCTCGCACACGTCGTCGGTCGATGGACACAGGGCCGCGGATTGCGTCAGGATTGCTTTCGTCAACAACATGCCAGACTCGGCGCTCGAAGACACCGAAATCCAGTTCTTCGAACTGCTTGATGCCGCGGCCGCCAATGTCCCGGTGGTCCTGAGTCTCCACTCGCTCGTGGGAGTTCCTCGAGGAGAACGGGGGCAGTTTCATGTGAGCAACTTCTACCTTGGCACGGACGAACTATTGAACGGCCAGTTTGACGGTGTGATCATGACCGGAACCGAGCCCCGGCAGCACGACCTGCGCAATGAACCCTACTGGTCGGCTTTGGCCAATGTCTTGGACTGGGCGGAAAGCAATACCGTCTCGATGATATTGTCGTGCCTGGCGGCGCACGCAGGCGTCCTCCATAGCGACGGCATCGATCGTCATCCGCTGGATGACAAGCAATTCGGGGTATTTGATTTCACCAAAGCCTCAAACCACCATCTGACGACTGGTACCGGGGGACGGATGCGCTTCCCGCATTCTCGATGGAACGAGGTTCGGGCCGATGCACTGGCTGCATGTGGATACGTCGTGCTGACTCAATCGACCGAGGGTGGCGTGGATTCGTTCGTGAAGAAGAAAAAGCGGAGTCTGTTCGTACACTTCCAGGGTCATCCAGAGTATGGCGCCCATACGCTCCTTAAGGAATATCGCAGAGACATAAAGAGATTCCTCAGGAGGGAACGGGAAACGTATCCTTCTATGCCTAAGGCTTATTTCGATGCAGCAGCCACGAGACTTCTGACCGATTTTCGAGAGCTTGTTCTGGCAGATCGGCGAGAAGAACTGATGAATAGCTTCCCTGAAGTTTCCGACAGTCTGCAGAAAACGTGGCACTCGTCCGCCATGAGTATCTATAGGAACTGGCTACAGTTTATGACGACAAACAGGGCCCACGCTTCAGCATTTCCCGCGATGGCAGCGGTCTATCACCAAACTTCGCGAAAGCGTTCAGCACTGACTTAGGAAGGAAGGAACGAGGTGTCCAAAGAAGTTTCGTCTCTATTTCCGATGGTTCAGAAGGACAAATCACTTGAGGATCGTCCAGAGGCCGCGGTTTCGGAGTCAATCGTTATGCTCAGCCCGGCTACGGTTGAGCTTGAGCCCGAGCCCTTTCCCCCCGGTTGGATTGTAAGCGGCTCGCCCGAAGCACGGTGTAAGAAAGTGGTGAGAAGTCATGACCGGACCTCGCACATTGTGGTCTGGGACTGCACGCCGGGCAGCTTCAAGTGGCATTACGGCATGGATGAGGCCATTATCGTAATCTCCGGTGAGGCCTTCATGATCAGCGACAAGGGGGAAGAGCGCCGATTCGGCCCAGGCGATCTGGGATTCTTCCCTGCAGGTACCTCTTGCACTTGGCGTATCACGAAGCACCTCCGGAAGGTTGGTGTTCTTAGGGAAAGCATGTGGCGCCCCCTAGGGCTTGGGGTGAAGGCATGGCACAAGCTTCTCCGCATTGTGGGACTAGCGGGCAAATCGGCGTTGATGCTCACTTTGGCGGCATGGGGACTGCGGAGCCTTCAGTGATTTCGAACCGATCATCAAACAGAGATATACGTTGCGCCTGATCAAGGCCTGTGCTTCAGAGGGACGAAAGGATTAAATGCGATGAACTCAGAAAGTATTAAGGTGACCGCCGCAGCAACCTCTCGGCCTGAAAAGGCATTCCAGCATGGAATACTGCGACGGCTTGTTGAAGGAATTATGTTCTTTCGCGATGGCGAGAAAACGTTTTTCGATCCAAAGTCGTTTCCATGGGTGCCCGCCGTAGAGGCCGACTGGACCGCTGTTCGCAAGGAATTGGAGTCGGTGATGGCTCGTCGGGAAGACATTCCGAACTTTCAAGATATCTCCGACGATCAGAAAGTTCTGACCGAAGGCGAGCAATGGAAAACTTTTTGGCTTTATGCGTACGGCGAAAAAGCCGAGGAAAACTGTGCGAGGTGCCCCGAAACGGTGCGAGTCTTGCAACGTATACCCGGGATGAAATCGGCGATGTTCTCCATTCTGGCGCCCCGAAAACATATTCCTGAGCACCGTGGAATGTATAAAGGCGTTCTGCGCTACCACCTTGGGTTGATTGTTCCAGGGCCGGACGGTAGTTGCCGAATTCGGGTGGGCAACGACGTGCAATCCTGGCGCGAAGGGAAGAGCATGATCTTTGACGACAGCCACCCGCATGAAGTCTGGAACGATTGCGATTCTTATCGCGTTGTATTGTTTGTAGACTTTCTTCGCCCCGTTTTCTTCCCAGCCTCCCTGCTTAATCGGCTCATTATCTGGACGATAGCGCGAACTTCCAGTATTACCGAGCCAATGGATCGAATACGGAAGAAAGCGCGTGCCGCACACAACCATGCGATGTAAGTGCCTGGGCCTTCACGAACCACGTTGGCGCTTGCGTAGCGGTAACGTACAGTGCTCGACCAGAATTCTTGGCAGGAGCCACACCAAACAAACATGAATTCCGCAACCGAGAACCTTCGCCCTGGCGACTTTGTCGAAGTAAAGTCTCCGGGAGAAATCTTGCAGACCCTGGACGCCGACGGTACCGTGGACCGGTTGCCATTCATGCCGGAGATGGTGGACTTCTGTGGGAAAAGGTTTCGCGTTTCAAAGCGGGTTGTCAAAACCTGCTACTACGGAACCAGTTCGGGCATGCGGAAATTCCCCGCGGAGGACGTTGTTCTCCTCGAAGGGTTGCGATGTTCGGGTTCCGCGCACGACGGTTGTCAGAAGGCGTGCACGATCTTCTGGCGTGAAGCTTGGCTGCGCAAAGTCGAGAACGCCAGCACGATCGAATCGATTGTGGATCCAGAAAGCATCAAGTGGTTGCGATCCCGGCTTAAGACCTCGACCGGTCCCAAAACATACTTTTGCCAGGCTAGTGAGATACTTAATGCAACCATCGAATTATCCCATTGGGAACGGTTCGGAAAAGTTTCCAGTGAAATTCGCGCAGGCAACTGTGGCGTTCTGGAAATGGCGCAACGCATCGTCATTTGGCTGTTCTGGAAGATCCGTAAAGCAATTGTTGGTCCGTACGCCCGAGGAAGTCAAAAATCGACCCCGGTGGAGAGTCTGAATCTGAGGTCCGGAGAGTGGATCGAAATCAAGCCGCTAGCCAGCATCACGAAGACCTTGGACGAGAAGGCGTATAACCGCGGCCTGTACTTTACTCCCGCCATGGGATGTTTGTGCGGCGAGCAGCACCGGGTCGAGCGTAAGCCAGAGAAGATTATTGTGGATGGCACGGGAGAGATGCGGCAGCTCCGCAATACGGTGTTCTTGGAAGACTCGCTCTGCGGATGCGCGTGTGTGGCCTTTGGCGGTTGCCCGCGTGGCGAATTCGCTTACTGGCGGGAGATTTGGCTTCGCCGGGTGCCTGCCGCATCAGCCGGGCGCGAGCAGTCCGAAATCGCCTAGGGTCAACTTGCTACCCCAAGAACGCTCGCGGCACTACGATTTGGTATGCAAGAAATAACTCACGATAACGTCGCCCAGCTTTTGACGAATCTTCCGGGGCGCATTAGCGACGTGATCAAGCCGTGGGCCCACAGTTCGCCGGAGCGACCGGCTCTGGTGGCGGCATCGGGCACATGGACATATCGCCAACTAGCATCTGCTGTCTCCGACACTCAGCGTTGGCTGCTCGACGCGGGTGTTCGCCCGGGTGATCGGGTCATGATCGTGTGCGAAAATTGCCAGGCATTCGTCGCGATTCTGTTAGCCCTGTCGGGCCTCGATGCGTGGCCAGTGCTGGTTAATGCACGTCTTTCACCGCGCGAAGTCGACGAGATCCGGGATCACTGTGGGGCGCGCCTGGTGATCTACACGACGAGCGTGTCGCCGCATGCCCGAGAACACGCCAAGCGGCATGGCGCAGTAGTCCAAGAAGCTGCGGGCGTGGGCCCGATCGCGATAGGGCCGCTTAATGAAACAGTAAAACCAGAGCCAATCGACACAGAGGTTGCACAACGCGTCGCCGCCCTAATTTATACGTCGGGCACAACCGGGCTTCCTAAAGGTGTCATGCTGACGCACCGGAACCTCCTGTTCGTCGCAGCGGTGTCAGCCAAAATCCGGGCTCTGAGTCCTGAAGATCGCCTCTATGGCGTCTTACCGATGTCGCACGCAGTCGGCCTTTCCGTGGTTCTTTTGGGTTCGTTGCTGAGCGGTGCGACCCTGTACTTAGCGCCGCGCTTCGACCCAGTAGCAGCGCTAGCTACGCTGGAGAAGGAGCGATTGACTGTTGTGCTGGGTGCTCCCGGGATGTTCTCCCTTCTGGCGGACTACGCGAAGTTGAAGGGACTGAGGTCGCTCAAGTTTCCCGCCCTTCGCATCATTTCATCTTCTGGCGCGCCGCTTCAAGCCGTGGTCAAATCGCAGGTGGAGAGCTTGTTTGGCATGGTGCTGCACAACGGATACGGCGTCACGGAATGCTCACCCAATATCTCCCAGGCCAAGGTTGGAGAGTACCGAAACGATACTTCTGTGGGACACGTTCTCCCGGGAGTAGAAATCCAATTGGTCGGATCCGATCAACAGCCCGTGGCCGACGGAGAGGTCGGCGAGTTGTGGGTGCGCGGTCCGAACGTCATGAAGGGTTATTACCGCAATCCAGAAGAGACGGCTGCCGCCATCAATCCGGAGGGATGGTTCAACACCCGCGACCTTGCACGACTTCAAAACGGCTATCTTTTTATCGTTGGCCGAACCAAGGAATTGATCGTTCGTTTTGGTGAGAATGTCTACCCAGCGGAAGTCGAGGCGGTGCTGAACTCGCATCCGGCAGTTGTGCGTTCCGCTGTCATAGGGCGGACAGTCGAGGGAACGGAAGGCGGTGAGGAAGTCGTTGCGTTCGTGCAACTCTCGCCGTCCTCGCCAACTTCGGAGGTGGAGTTGGCACAACACGCCGCACAACATCTTGCTCCATACAAGCGGCCATCGCAGATTCTGGTGGTCCCCTCGATGCCGCTGACTCTGACAGGAAAAGTGGTCAAAGGCGAGCTCGCCAAGATGGCCCAATTCGTTCCCACCCGCTAAACGACGCAGAGCCGCCCGGCTCTACAAAAGCACCTCAATCAGCGTCGGTCCTTCACCTTCCAATCCGGCCCGCAATGCCTTCCCGAACGCATCCAACGAATTGACTCGGGTGCCGGGCACTCCCATTCCTTTCGCCAGCAGCGTCCAATCGAGATCGGGACGCCCGATCTCAAACATGCCGGCGGCCCGAGGCCCTGGGTTGCCCACCCCCAAGTAGGAAAACTCACGTTTCAAGACGGCGTAGTCGCGGTTCGCGAAAACTACCGTTGTAATATTAAGACCCTCCCGTGCCATCGTCCACAGCGCTTGTGCTGTGTACATACCGCTCCCATCGGCAGTCAGGCATAACACCGGTCGATCAGGACAGGCCACCGCTGCGCCCACAGCCAGCGGCAGCGCAATTCCGATCGAGCCACCGGTGTTTCCCAGCCACTCGTGCGGGGAAGCCCGCTTAGTTGCTGCCATCAATCCACGGCCCGAAGTCATGGACTCGTCGACCACGATGGTGTTCTCGGGCAGGAGAGCGCCAACTACCGCGCCGAGTCCTGGCAGCGTAATTTCCCCGCTCGGTATTGGCGGTCGCTCCGCTTCTTCCACCTGCAGATTTGTCCCTTTGATCGACAGGGCGTTTGCAAGTGCATCGAGTCCGCCAACGTAATCTTCGCCGGGGCTCGCCAATGTGTGGATCTGGCAATCGGGCGAAGTGAATGCACTGTTCTTTCCGGGATAGGCAAAATATGCGACCGGAGCCTTGGTGCCCACCAGAATCAGCTGACGAAACTCCTTGAACTGCTCGATTCCTTGTTCGAGCACATATTGGACACGATCGACGCTTGGAATACCCGCGCCGCGCTGCAAGCGAGTGATGGGATAGGGAGCCAACAGTTTGGCTCCTGTCGCCGCCGCGATGCGCCCGGCGGTTACCAGCCCTCTGCCGTAGAGCGCGTTCCCGTCAAGCAGGATCGCGGTTTGCAGACCGGACCGGAGCATCGCGGCTGCACACTCGACGGTCTGAGCATCCGGCAAGGGAGATTTAGGGAACGCTGGAACGTCCGGGATTGAACCGCCTTCGCTCCAGGAAACATCGGCAGGGACGATCAGTGTGGCGATCTGGCCGGGGGCTGTACGAGCAGCAACCATGGCTTCCGCTGCGTCGCGGCCGAGCTCGGAAGACGAGCGTGAAGTGCGCAGCCACTTCGAATACGGTCGCGCTATGCCTTCGACGTCGGAGGTTAGCGGCGTGTCGTATTGCAGATGATACGTCGCATGTTGACCAACCAAATTGACGATCGGTACTCGCGCTCGGCTGGCGTTGTGCAGATTCGCTAAGCCGTTGCCGAGTCCAGGGCCAAGATGCAGCAGCGTGCTGGCTGGTTTTTCGGCCATGCGCGCGTACCCGTCTGATGCACCTGTGACGACACCTTCGAACAGGCCAAGCACGCAGCGCATCTCCGGGATCTTGTCGAGTGCAGCAACAATGTGGATTTCGGATGTGCCGGGGTTTGTAAAGCACGCGTCAACCCCGCCCGCCAGCAGAGTGCGAATTAGACTTTCCGCCCCGTTCATCTTCCGATCCTTATAGACACTCAGCAGGTTATCAAAACGCGGTTCGAATGAGCGGGCTAACGCAGCGCTTCCTCCACATAGCGAGAGATGGCGGCTGCCAACTTCTCGTAGTGCGTAGACATGATTCCCAGATGATCACCCGGGACGGTTTCCACCTTGAACTCACTTGCCAGGTGTGTCCACACGGGCGTCGGATCAGCAGGGAAGTCGGTGGGGGTTTCCGCTCTGACGAACCGGATCTTGCCGGGATAAAACTTGGGCTTATAGCGAGTCAGCGCCAAATAGGCGCACTCCCGGGCGCGTTGCATGGCTGGTGATAGTGACACGTTTACCGGCGGCTGATAGGAAACCTTAGGGGCGACCGCGCGGCGGCGGGAGGGGCGGATGATCAAAGAAACTGCTTCGCCGACGGGCAATTTCATCGCGGTTGTGGCGCGTCGCGTCGTCAATCGTGCCACCAGTTGTGCGCGCTGCGTAAGTGACAGGTATCGTATATCCGGATAGGAGTCCAGCATGGCCAGCAATGCTACCTTTTCGCCGTCGGCAGTCAACCGCTGCGCCATTTCAAACGTCACTAGCCCACCCAGCGAGTAGCCGGCCAAGAGATAAGGGCCGCGGGGTTGAACTTGCCGAATCGCGTCCAGGTAGAATTGGGCCATGTCCTCGATGCGGTCGAAGGGTTCTTCCGTGCTATCGATGCCTTTTGCCTGCATTCCCTGAATCGGATTCGGCGTCCAGATATGTTTTACCACCTGAAAAAAATCGATGACGCTTCCGCCCAGGCCATGAGTCATGAAGAGTGGGGGCTTCGCGGAACCATCCTTCAGCAATACCAGAGGAGGAAATCGCAAGTCAGTCGGCTGTTCCAACAGGGCAGCCAGAGCCGCGATGGTAGGTGCGACGTAGATTGTTACGGGCGGAAGTTCCCGGCCGCACGAGTGCGCGATCTCGTTAAACAATTGAAGGGCTAGCGAGGAGTCTCCACCGAGATCAAAAAAATTGTCGTTGACATCGACGGATGGTAGCTGCAGCACTCGTTGCCAGAGCGGGCTGAGCATCTCAACCATCGTGGAAGTCGGCATAGTCTTCACATTACACCTGGCGGCCCAAAACCGAGGACACAACCGCCGGTGATGGACGCGCAAAACGCCCAGTAGAGTTCTCGGGCCTTGGCGTACAAGTGACCGAAGGGCAGGGAACGGTCGCCGATGCGAGACACCGGCACAACCTTCGAATAGTTTCCGGTGGATAGGATTTCAATCGAGCAAAGCCCGCCAGGAATGTTCCATTCGGAAGCGGAGTAAATGCGACTCCCTGTTTCGCCATAAGGATGTTGGAAGAAGAGAGTTCGGGCACATTGCACAGCATGTCGCATACGATAGCGTTATGAGAAGCCGAGAGAGTTGCCTAGAAGAGGGACGCGTTTGTCCAGTCATCCCCCGATTATCAATCGACTCTCCCTGTCACTACAAGCTTTTGACTTCCACTTTCGTTGATGAACTGGCGTCACAGCGGAGTATTGCTGCATCGATCGACTGCCGTAGCGTGACGGCCAAATGCCCGACGAAAGGTTCGACGAGCATCATCGCGGGATTAACTGGCAAAACGATGACTTCCTGGCCCCCTCGTGCTAGCCGATCCCATTTCAAGTCTGGTTTGCTGAATACTCGATACTGCCTCGCGGGGCGTATATCTGTGACCACTCCGGGAAAGGGTTTCGGAATATAGCTCCATGAAGCGCGGTCATTCGCTTGCCAAATCTGCCCCAAGACCAATGAGTCCGAAACTATGTTTCGTGAACCCTTGCTGAAACGGGAGAGCAGCATCCCTCGCCAGACAGGGATCCGATTCTTCAACGCATCGAATTTCTCCTTAAGAAATCTGGCTTTACCTTCCGAATCAATACTGAAAAAACTACTCGCGTGGAAGAACAATCGCTGCGTGGCGTGGGAAGTTTTGTTCCAAACCGTAAGTGGAATCTTGTGCCAGTTCATGGTATCGAACAACGCCAGCAGAGCGACGGGTTCGCCCTCAGCCCGCAATTGCTGAGCCACCTCAAATGCGACCGTTCCACCCAAGCAGTAACCTCCCAAGAAGTAAGGTCCATGCGCCTGGACTCTCCGGATCTCCGTTACGTAGAGAGCAGCCATCTCTTCTACCGTAGTCAGAGGCGGAGAAACCCCATCTAGGCCCTGCGCCTGCAACCCGTAAAACGGCTGGTCGTCGCCCAGATGCAATGAAAGCTCGCGGTACAGCAGCACAGTACCGCCTGCGCCGTGCATACAGAAAAAAGGAGGCCGCGAACCCGCCACCTGGATGGCCACGAGAGGCGACCAACCAGAAGCAGCCGTCTCACCGCGCAGAATTTTGGCCAACTCTTCGATCGTGGGAGCTTCATAAAGAGTCGCCAGCGGCAATTTGATTTTGAATGTCTTTTCGATCTGCGCGAACATCTGAACGGCTAGAGACGAGTCCCCACCGAGGTCAAAATAGTTCTGGTCAGGGCTAATGGAGTCAATCCCGAGGATCGCTTGCCAAATGCGAGTGAGTTGTTCTGCGGTCTCTTTCCCATTTTGGGAAGTTGAAGGCGCGGCTGTCAGTACAGTCGTACCGATCGCAAGGGTTCTTTGCACTTCCGTCAAGAGGGCTCCCAATCGCTGATAATCTACCGGCCACGTTGGGGGAGCGAGCGCCAGGCTCGGGAATGTACAGCTTTATTACTCATATTATCGCACTTTTTGGGCCAGTTGTGTTCCGCTACAAGTGTATGTAAACAGGAGCGTTGATGTCTAGTGACGTAGGTTACCGGTGGCAGGGCCAGTTGCCTAAAGGGAAATGTCCTTCTCACCCAGTCGAACCCAGAGTCTGCTTAACTAGACTATCGATGTTCCATTTTGGGGAACCGTCACTCTAGCGACTCATTTTTCGCGCTTCGGGGAAGCCACATAGCCGAAGATAGCCTTCAGTTCAAGGAATTCTTCCAGCCCAGCCTCGCCCCATTCCCGCCCGTTGCCCGACTGCTTGTAACCACCAAAACAACCGCCAAAGTCGACCCGCGCACCGTTGATGTGCACGTTCCCAGATCGAATTCGCTTCGCCACCCGGCGTGCATATTCTAGGTCTCCCGCTGTCACGAAACCTGACAGTCCGTACGGAGTATCGTTTGCAATTCGGACCGCGTCATCCTCGTTCTCATAAGGGATGATGCAAAGCACAGGTCCGAAGATCTCCTCGCGTGCGATCGTCATGTCGTTAGTGACTTCCGCGAATACAGTCGGCTTCACAAAGTAGCCCTTCGTGAGTCCATCCGGACGACCGAGCCCTCCAGTGACTAACGTTGCGCCCTCCTCGATCCCCGTGCTAATCAAGCGCTGTACCTTTTCGAACTGGACTTTGCTGGACAATGGGCCGATGTCGGTGCCCTCAGTGAATGGGTCACCCACTTGAGTCGCGTTGGCTGCCTCCTTGGCCGCCTCGACTGCCTCGGCCATCTTGGAACGGGGGACCAGCATGCGAGTGGGCGCATTGCAAGACTGTCCACTATTTCGAAAGCATGCCTGCACGCCCTCCTTGACTGCATTCGCAAGGTCAGCATCATCCAAAATGATATTGGCAGACTTGCCGCCAAGTTCCTGAGTTACTCGCTTGACGGTCGGAGCGGCCGCGGAGGCCACCGCGATCCCAGCCCGTGTGGACCCGGTGAAGGAGACCATCGCTACATCCGGGTGAGAAGCAATAGCAGCACCGACCGTAGGTCCATCGCCATTCACCAGGTTGAAAACGCCCGGAGGAAGGCCTCCATCATGAAGGATCTGCGCGAAAAGACAAGCGGACACTGGCGCGAGTTCACTGGGCTTCAGAACCATGGTGCACCCAGCAGCGAGCGCCGGCGCCACTTTGCAGACGATCTGGTTCATCGGCCAGTTCCACGGAGTGATGAGACCACACACTCCAATTGGCTCTTTTCGCATAAGAGTTGAGCCCCTGAGTTCTTCGAACTTGAACTGGCCCAGCACCTTCAGGATCTGGGTGAGATGAGCGAGCCCTGCTGGAGCTTGCGCTGCTCGTGATAACCGAACGGGCGAACCCATCTCCTGTGAAATGGTCTCGGCCATCTCCTCCATTCTTTGCTGATAAATCTCGATGAGACTGTGCAGAAATCGCACGCGGTCATTCAGAGTTGTTTCCGAGTACGATTCGAATGCCCGTTTGGCCGCAGCCACACCTCGGTCAACGTCGGCCGCGCTGCCAAGCGAGATGGTCGCTATCGGCTCTTCCGTGGCAGGATTGACGACCAAGAAATCTCGAGCTTGGCTCGGGTTTACCCATTTCCCATCGATATAAAATTGACGGCAATTCTTCATAGAAATCATATAGATATGCAGAAGGCGGTCTTCACAGTGGACTACTTCTTCTGACAGTCCGAACCATGCGGGTGCGACCCACCGACTAAATCAAAAAGGGGAAGGAGGCGGTCGGAAAACTCTCTAACATTGAGAATCTCTAAGAATTATACAAGCCTCCGACGTGGAATCACCACTGCACATTTATTGCTGACTCAGGGAGGGTTTGTGGAGATCGGGGGCTTAGGCCGTATTCGCAAGCACCGGCAAGTAACGGAAACAATTCGTTGAAGCGCTTGCTTGACGGTTAACACGAACCACGCCTGCCTCCCGATCGTTTGATTTCCAGAAGTCCGCCACATGTAGAAAAGCATTCGGAGGCGTTCCCGGTGAGTCATACGAATTCTGACCCCCTTCGACCGGATAATATCGTATGCTCTCCGTTCCAGATAGGCTGAGCGGACGCTCTTGCGGAGATATCCCAACAAAGATAATGAAACGCAATGTTGGACTACTGCATCGGGAACAAACAAAGGAAGCTTACCGTACCGCATCAGCTTGGCCAACAAAAGGGTGTCTTCGCCTCGGAGCGCACAACCATCAAAAAGGCCGGAATCGACATCTGCTTTTGCGCGCCTTATGGCGAATCCGGCAGTGTTCAAGTATCGAATGCAACCGCTGGACTGAACCATGTGAGTTTGAAAGCTCGTGAACCTCAGCTCTTCTGCTCTGCCGACCAGGGTCGAGCAATCTCCGGCGAGCCGAAGTTGAAAACAATCGTGTTCAGGGGAGTCGGTTATCGTTGAATTCAGAGCCGCGAAACAGTTCGTCTGCACTCTGCAGTCCGCATCCACAAACACCAAGATTGAGCCTTTTGAAGCCCTGATCCCTCGATTTCTGGCAGTGGAAACGCCGCTGTGCGATTGTTTGACGATGGTTAATGGGAAGCTAGAGACCCATCGATGTATTCCCTGAGGTACGGCCTCGCTGCTGCCATCGTCTACCACAATGACTTCAAAGCTTGGCCCCTGCGTTTGCTGTGCGAGGGAACGCAGACAGAGATCCAGCGCGATCCAGTCATTGTAGACAGCTATGATAACGCTGAAAAGCGGCATCGTCACGATTGGTTGGTACTCAACCATAATGTTTGTCTGTCTCGTCGCCCTGCACAACGCCGGGCCTTGCCGAATGAAATAGGATGGCACACTTAATCCTAGGATCACAATTCTGCGATGTGACCTTCGTCATGTTGGTCAGAGGCGCTCAGCTGAATAGAGTGAATCCGTGAAGGTAGTTGGCGTGCCGAGGTTGATACGATGGCAGGCCCTGGTTGTCAATCCTCATGCTTTGATGTTGAATGGTGCAATCCCAACGGTACGGCGTGGCTAGCTGAGTTCTGGACCGGTCTCTCATGAAGTTATGCGAACAGTAGGCGTCGGTATCGTCGGTTTTGGCGCGGTTGGCCGCGCCACGGCGAGCATCATCTCGCAACACGCCGGACTGATCGAGCGGAGAAGCGGCGTTAAGCTCGAGGTTACGGTGATAAGCCGACGCTCAGGTGTCAAACCGCAGGACGTTCCAGGCGGTGCCCGCTTTGTATCCGATTGGAGAGAACTCGTTCGCGCTCCCGATGTTGAGCTGATTGTGGAGGTCATGGGGGGGACGGACCAATCTCTCCAACTCGTCCGTGCCGCCCTCGAAGCCGGAAAGTCTGTGGTAACAGCCAACAAGAATCTATTGGCGGAACACGGCGACGAAGTGTTCGCGCTTGCCTTTTCCCGGAACCTGCCCATTGGTTTTGAAGCCAGCGTCGCCTCTAGCATTCCCATTGTAAGGGTGATGCATGAATCCACCGCCGGCGACCGGATATTTTCAGTTCGTGGCATCCTGAACGGCACGGCCAACTATATTCTCACCCAGATGGAGAACCGGGGCATCGAGTTTGACAAGGCGCTGCTCGAAGCGCAAGAAGAAGGCTACGCGGAGGCCGATCCCTCCCTGGACATCGATGGCATAGACAGCCGCGACAAACTCTGTATCCTTGCGCGAATGGCCTTCGGCGGAAGGTTGAGCATTTTACGGATTCCCACTTGCGGTATCCGCCAGATTCGAGTCGCTGACGTTCACGCTGTAAACCGCCGTGACAGTACCATCCGCCTAATTGGCTCGGCTGAGAACACCGAGTCGGGGGTCGAGGTATCGGTCCGGCCTTGGATGATCAGCCGCCAGTCGCTCCTGGCCAGGGTACAAGGCGTGAACAACGCGGTCTTCGTTTCCGGAAGCAAG
This sequence comes from Terriglobales bacterium, assembly GCA_035483835.1. Taxonomy (GTDB): domain Bacteria; phylum Acidobacteriota; class Terriglobia; order Terriglobales; family Acidobacteriaceae; genus JABDBE01. The sequence goes on along the minus strand of DATHPO010000258.1, from coordinate 21,599 downwards.
ATTGGAACACAAATGCTTTACGGTCGCGGCGCTGGCGGCGATGCGACAGGAGCCGTCGTAGTTTCGGATCTCATGGAGATCGCACGAGATCTTGTGCAGGGTCACTTGAGGGCCAAGAATGTGTCCGGATTCGTCGATTCGCCGGAGCTGCAAGTCTGCGAGAAGCCCCGCCCCGTTCGCTGGTATCTTGGTCTCAACGCCAAAGATGAGCGCGGTATTGTGGCTCGTGTGGCTGAGGTCATCAATCGACTCGACATCCATATCGAGTCGCTCGGACAAGAACCTCGTGTGTCCAAGGATGAGTTATCACTTGGTATCACCGTAGATCCCGCTTCCGAGCCCCTGATCTGTCGCGCTGTGACCGCAATCAACGCTTTTGAGTTTATGGTAAGACCCGTTTTGTTGCTGCGCATTGAATGATCATCTTCGCCGCTGATGCTGGCGTTCATCTATCCAGTTCTAAAAGGGTTGCGCAAAGCGCTCCGGGAATGACCGCTGTAACTTGACACGCGCGGCAAAAGGGCGCAATATCAAAAATCCCCACGATCTGACAAGATCACAATCCCCTTGAGCTTCAGAAGACCTGTTTTTAGATTCCCCCGACATTAACAAATTGTGTCATTCATAAGCTGGGAGAAAGCCTTGTCCAATTCAACTGTAATCGCCGTCCCAAATCTGCCTGTGAGACGACGAGTAGAGACTAAAGAAGTTGTAGTCATCGGAGCGGGTCCCTACGGATTGAGTACAGCAGCTCATCTACAAGACGCAGGTGTAGAGCCCTACGTTATTGGGCATTCGATGGCATTCTGGAAACAGAATATGCCGGGCGGCATGCTCCTCCGCTCGAAAAGTGAAGCGTCCAACATTGCTGCTCCGCAAAAGCACCTCTCTATCACAGCCTACGAGAAATCAATTGCACGCAAGATCCCCGACCCTCTTCCCATCGAGGATTTCATCGCCTACGGAGACTGGTTTCAAAAAGAAGTCGCTCCGAAGCTTGATACGCGTCGGGTTCAGAATGTTTCGCATGAGGGTGACGTTTTTGAGCTCACTATGGACGACGGTGAAAAGGTGCAAGCCAAGTCTGTGGTCTTGGCTCTTGGCATCGGACTGTTCTTTCATCGACCTGAACAATTTGGTCACATTCCGCGAGAACTCGCTCCTCACTCTTCAGACCTAAGAGATTTCTCTCAATTCGAGGGTAAACGGGTTGCGGTGATCGGAAAAGGTCAAAGCGCGCTTGAATACGCAGCACTCCTGCATGAAAACCACGCCGAGGTTGAAATAATCACGCGCGCTCCGGCGCTGATATTTCGTCCATTCGCCTGGCGTAAGCACATCTTTCGAAAACTAACTTCCGGACCGTTGCTAGGACTTTCCTACTGGATCATTCCTCCGACGGATCTGGGAGACGTCCGAACTGCGAGAAAAATGGCGAATCCGGAGCTCTTCCGCCGACAGTCACCTGAAGTCCAGCAAGCGCTACTGAACGCTTGCGCCAGGCCAATCGGTGCCTACTGGCTGCAACCGAGGCTGGAGGGTGTGCGAGTTAGAACCAGCGTCAGCGTAAACAGGGCCGCAATCGCAACCACAGGATTGAAGCTCGAACTGAGTGACGGCACTACCGACCGTGTGGACTTTGCGGTGCTTGCGACCGGATACAAGATCGATGTCTCTAAGTACCGCATTCTAGCGAGTTCGGTGCAGCAGCGTGTTCAGAAAACATCAGAAGGGTATCCAGTCTTGGATATGAGCCTTCAAACATCTGTCGAAGGACTCTACATGGCCGGAGTTATCGCGGAGAAGACCTTGGGGCCAACACTGAGATTCGTAACTGGAACCTCCAATGCTGGTCCCCGGTTAGCGGCAGCGGTCACGGGCAAGCCGTTTCCCAGCAATTCCTAATTCAGCCGACAAAAGAAACGGGGCTCATGAGCAATATTGATAAGAATCGACCAGGGGCAATTGTGCTAGGCGGAAATTTTGTCGGTTTGGGAATTGCGAGAAGTCTCGGTGTGCACGGTATTCAGACGTGGGTGTTCGATTCTGACCGATCCAAGTCAATCGCACAATTTTCCAGATATACAACACGATTCGTTGAGACCAAGGAAGCCATAACTGACGCCCTTCTCAGAGAAGGCCAGAAACATCGGCTCAACGGCTGGGTCATCTTTCCGGTTGCCGACGAATACGTCGAAACCGTTTCGGTGAACCATGAATTGTTGAGTTCGATCTACCGGGTGACGACAGCGCCGCCCGATGTTACCCGATTTGCTTTGGATAAGCGGCAAACTTATCGCAGGGCGAGTGAATTGGGGATTGCGGCTCCTTGGACTTCGGTTGGCAACTCTCTTGCCGAGCTCGAAGCGGAAGGCATTCCTTACCCAGTAATTCTGAAACCTGCCATCAATCATCATTTCTTTCCACAGACGAACATCAAGGCTTTGCCGGCAGACAATCCGTCAGACTTGCAACGAGCATTTGCTCAGATGAGCAAATACATTCTGCCGAATGAAATTCTCGTCCAGGAACGCATTCCCGGAGGCGGAGAGAATCAGTTTTCCTTCTGCGGGATATTCAAAGACGGGCACGCGTATGCTTCGCTCGTGGCCCAGCGCAGAAGGCAATATCCGGTAGAGTTCGGCAATGCTAGCTCGTTTGTGGAAACCGCCGACCAATCCATCGTGGAATCGGCGGGACGACTGTTTCTCGAAAGTATCGGATTTGACGGAATCGCCGAAGTGGAGTTCAAGTTTGATGCCAGGGATGGAAAATACAAGATTCTCGACGTCAATCCCAGAACCTGGGGTTGGCACACACTAGGCAAAGCTGCTGGAATAGATTTTGCGTATCTGCTCTGGCGGCAAGCCGTCGGGTTGCCAGTTACTCCAATCGGAACTCACCGCAAGGCGGCGTGGATCCGGGAGATCACCGACTTCGTCGCCATCGTTAAATCGCGCAATCGTATGGCTGAAATTAAGAGGTTGATGAGCGCACTATACAGTGGCAAATGCACGTCAGCCACTTTTAGTCTGCTTGATCCCGCGCCATTCTTCGCCGAGTTTGCACTATGGATTTCATCCGGGTTGTCGCGGCAAAAGAGAGCGAAAGATTTTCTCCACCTCGATCCCGTCGTTTCCGAGCTTGGCCAATCGGTGGGTCGAACAGAGCGAGTATCTGAAAAAGTCCACTCAGCCGATGCTCCCACGTGGCCATCGGCAGATGTTCGCACCGCAAATTCGCCGATTGTCGTCAGATTCGGCCTCGGCAGCATGGAAGGAACTAAAATCCGGTCTCGCGATGCTGAGCTAGGCGAAGCGCGCGAGTCTTCAACAGAGCCTGTTGAGTGATCCATTAGTTGTTGAGGGTGGAAGGGCGAAAAGCAATTGCCCGGACAGCTCTTACTTAAGATCACTATTCTTGGTTTAATTTCGTCTTCAGCCTTCAATCCAGAAGACTTGAAGCTTCGTGAGTGCGCTTCGCGGAGTTTTGGGAAGCAAGACTTCCGGTACTCTGCTTCCTGAGCACTAATCCTATGAACTGTGCAAGATTCTGCATTCGTGGGCACAAAGTTAGTGCACTACTGATCTTGACAACCCTTCGTCAACATAGGACACTTCCAACGCTTCGGCTACGGCTCCTCCCACACGGGCCACCCTAAGCGTAGGCTCCGCAAATTACGACTCGAAAGGATTAGCTTGCGCATGATGAAACTTGAGTCGATGTCATCTATAAGCGAGCGGGTGCTGGCATGTGCATTCGCGCTTGGGCTAGCGACGGCTGCGATCCCATTATCGCAAGGCCAGACGTTCAGCGTAGTTCACAACTTCACGGGCGGAAGCGATGGAGGGAATCCGCTCGCCGGTTTCGCGATTGATGCAACAGGGAATCTATACGGTACAACTAACGTGGGTGGTGCTTCCGACGCTGGAACGGTGTTCAAGGTCACAGCGAAAGGCAAAGAGATCGTGCTTCACAGCTTCGCTGGTGGCACAGACGGCGCAAATCCTCAGTCAAGCTTAGTTATGGACGCAGCCGGCGACCTATACGGAACCACCAACGGCGGCGGCGCTTCTGGTACAGGAACGGTGTTCAAGATAACTAGGTATAACAAGGAAACAGTGCTCTATAGTTTCGCTGGGGGAACGGACGGGGCAAATCCCGAAGCAGCCTTAACCATGGACGCAGCGGGGAATCTCTATGGCACCACGACAGCGGGCGGCTCGAGCGGCAATGGCACGGTGTTTAAACTGAGGAAGTATAACGGGAAGTGGCATGAGAAGGTTCTCTACAGTTTCGGTTCAGGTACTGATGGGGCAATGCCCGTTGCGGGTGTCACTTTAGATGCCGCCGGAAACCTCTATGGTACGACTTCTGCAGGAGGCAGTTACGGATACGGCACAGTCTTTCAGTTGAAGTTGTCGAAATCCGGGTGGGAGGAAAACATTCTCTATAATTTCCAGCTGCAAAGCGATGGCGGGGTTCCCTACGCTGGAGTGGTCTTTGATAAGTCGGGCAACCTCTATGGCGCTGCCACCGAGGGAGGCAACGGCGGTCAAAATGGCGGCGGCACGGTTTTCGAGCTCACCCACTCGAAAAGCAGCTGGACCTTCACACTCCTTTACAGCCTCTCCGGCTGGGGCATTTCGGGAACTTATCGCAATCTTCTCCTGGATGCATCCGGTAATATTTGGGCCACGACACATTGCGATGGCGCTAATAGCGCGGGCACGGTTTACGAGCTGACATCCTCGGGAGGTATTTGGAATTACACGTCGCTTTATGTTTTTACCGGTGGCAGCGACGGCCTCTACTCTTTCAGCAACCTGGTATTCGACCAACAGGGCAATGTGTACGGTACGACGAACTTGGGCGGCGCGAATGGTTATGGGGTCGTCTTCAAGATAAAACCGTAGACTAGGCCGCGGGTTAAGTCGCCCGTCGGGGAAACAAGTTAGAATTCGAATGAGTTTGAATGGAGGTGCCGACATTACTGATTTTCTATACAACCTGTGGTCACAAGAAGAGGGTCAGGATATCGCTGAGTATGCGGTAATGTTGGCTGTCATTTTGGTGTTGCTGGTGGGGACGATCCGATTGATTGGCGGGAGTGCAAACAACGTGTTCTCCGCCACCGCTAGTTCGATCGGGCAATAGGGACTGACAAGTGTTAAAGTCTTCCGGCATGGTGTTCGCATATCTGTTTCCACGTTTTATTGGAGAAAATCCGCAGCTGTTGTCACTCCGACGACCGTCTTAATCGGACAGCTTCCCCCTCTCCCGTCGCATGCAGCACACGTCTTGTTCTACTCTTTATCTGCGATGCATCGCTGCGTGGCATAGAGCGCAGAGCGTAATCAGGTTTTCTTCTGAATCGTCGCCGGACTGGCTACGGAATTCTTTGTGATGGACTTCGAGGTTGGACCTTGTGCCACACGATTGGCATCTCCAGCCGTCGCGATACAGCACTTGGTAGCGCAGGTTGTCGTACTCGTCAGGCTCGAGCCGCAGGGGTGCATGTTTCGCTCGGAAACCAGTCACGACGCCTTCTCGTTCACGTGGTGCAGAAACGCCTGCCTCTCGTCGCCGGGGAGAAACTTGAAGAATCGTAAGGCCGACTGCAAGAGTATCTCAGGATTCTCATTCTCCAGATTCGCTCCCGCCAGGAAGTCCGCGCAGATCATCTCCAGGCAGTAACCGCGGGATCTGTCCGTCCCCAGCATCAAGGCTGCGGTCTCGATTGCCTGCTCGACCACCGGCAGCTGACTCTTGTACAACTTGAAGTAGATAATCTCCCACGGTTCAGTTTCCCGCCCGGTTAGCTCCTTCTCGACCTCCTGCTTAAACTCTTCCTTGGGCATCTCACGAGCTTTGTGCAACCAGGTTGCACAATCGAACTTCTGCCTGTCCCTTCTCGCAATCTTCGCCAACTCCAACCCCTTCGTCCAGCCCACTTCCTTCAGTTCGCGCCTCGCCTGAGGCGGCAGATGTTCATGGATCGACATTAGGTAGTACGCCTTTCTTCTCGACGCCGGAAAACGTCTCGCTAAGAACTCATCGAACGACTTCACGTTTTCCACCCGCCAGTACTGTCCCGCCCGAACTTCACATAGATACCTGCCAAGTTCAACGAACCGGGTATCCCGCTCTGCGTCCTTCTGCCTTTCCCAGGCCAGTATCTCGTCGATCTTAGTCAGCACGAACATCGCTCGTCGACGATTGAGCTTGGGCAACATGGGCGGGTTCCTAGTACGTAAGTTCGTCAAGCCAACCAAGGTTTTCTGCTCCTGGCCGTCGTACGAGGGCAATGTTGATCAATTCCGGTTTCCCCAGGCAAAGTCCGACGTAGGGACAGCTACTACAGGGGTTCTGGGGGAAACGAATGCCGCTGTGAGGCAGAAACTGTGCGGATTCGACACGACGAATTGTGTCTTCCACTAAGTGGCCAAATTCCGCCCGTTGTTCATCAGTGATCACGGTCCGTAGGTACTGAACTTCGACCAGGCGTTTGCGGACGAAGACCACCTGAGCGACTTCAGAAATTCCGGTCATCCAGGAGTAGCAGACGAGTTGTGGATCTAGAGCCAGTAGTCCGTTCGGTTCCTCCGGATAACGGCTGGAGGTCGTCTTCCATTCCAGCAGGCAGCGAGTCCCGTCAAGTTTCCCGATCCCATCAACGTAGGCGACGAATTCGTTTTTCTCGACCTGCCGTGTGAATTTGACCTGTAGGTTACGCCGCGGCTGGTGAATCCGGACGCGGTCGTCCTGGCAGAAGCGGGTGAGGAGCATGATCCCGTGCTCGAGCATGAGATCCCAGGTGTCACGGTTCGAAAAGCGCAACCCTGGCTTTTTGCAAGCCGACCATTCGCGAAACAGGACGTCTCCCGGATCTTCACGGCGAAAGTAGGCGCCCAGAGCCTGTTCGAACGCACGGCCGAATAGCATTGCCGCACGCGTATCCCTCTCCTTCCAGCCATCGAGATAACGGTACTTGTAGCGCCTTGGACAGGTCAGGTAGTGGCTGAGCTGCGTGTAACTGTAGGTCATCGCGCCACCTCAGAACCCGCCACATTTGCGGGCGAAGCGCTGGACAATTCTTCCCATTGGCTGGCGGGCGCGAAACCGTCGAGGCTGAGCAGGGAAGTGCCGTTCACAACAACGTGGCTGATCTTGACGACTCCACGCAGGCCAACTAGGTTCTTGTCGTCGATATCGTCTTGCCCGAGTAGCTCGGTGTCGTAACCGAAATCGCGTAAGAACCAGTTGAGTTTCCATAACGCTTTGGCCGTGCAGTAAATGCGGCTGGCAAATGAATGGCCGACGAGCTCCCTGGACCGAAAAGCGGAGAAGATAAAACGGCTTTCGCGAGTCCCACCGATGGTGGGCTCTCTCAACCTGAACTAGGAGCAGACCATCGCGAACCTGTGCCCCGGCAGACTGGTCGGCATCGTGTAGGCCCTGGATGTGGCGTCTCACGCGACACCTTCTTTCGTGCCGAGATAGCTGTTGAGCTGGCAGAGCAGGGCGTTGCGATCTTCTTCGGCCCAGTCTGCCAGGTGAGCGACGAAGTTCTCGACTTGCTCACGGGTGGCTTCGCGCAGGGTTTTCACGCCACAGAAGTCGGTCGCATACGACTTGACCAGTGTGGCGTCGAGTTGATGCTGGCGAATCAATTGACAGAGACGATCGCGGACCGTGCGGCCACCGTAACCGTTCCCGTTTTCTGGCTGTGGCGCTTTTTTCGGTTCGTGGGACGAATCGGCTTGGGGGTTGCGCGAGCCTATTTCCTCGATCGAGCAGATGCCGATTCCGTAGGCTTTGCGCAGGGCGCGGTTCACGGCGCGAGTTTCGGCGACGCGCATTTCGGCGCCATGAACGAGGGGCGAAACATTGGAAGGGTCGGCGTCGCCATAGCCGACAAAGCCGCGGCAGGTTCGCGACTTGTAAACCGTGGCCTCGAACGCCCAACGTTGTGAAGAAGGATCACAAAAGTTGGAGACGGGCCGAACGTGAATGCCAGCGCACCGGCTGCGGCGCGCCAGTCCCAGCAGACCTGTGTGCGTGACGTACCAACCATTATCTAGGTAGATCAAGTCTCCGGCGCCTACTGAGAAGTCGTGCTGGGACGCAATTTCCCTGAGCCGGATAAGAGCTTGCGGAGACAGGTTTGACCAAATTCTCCGAGCCATACGGATTGTCTGGACTGCAGCGTTTTTCTTTTTCATGAGTGTCCCCTCGGTCTATACTCAGCGCTGAGTATACTAAGCGCTGAGTATGATGTCAAGTTCCGATTTGATTTTTTATTAGGAGTAGGGCTAAGTTTGAACCTGCCAAATGTCCGACAAGAAAGAGAAAAATCCTAATGCGGTAGCCCTGGGTCGCTTAGGTGCAAAAGCGCGACAGGAGAAGCTGACCCCGGAACAGCGGCGGGCGATTGCCCAAAAAGCGATTCGTGCGCGTTGGGCGAAAGCAAGAAAGAAGAAGACTCCGAGTTAACTATGTGTAACTGCCCAATGTCGCTCATCACCATACTTTCAGATTCACAATAATCCGGTTTCTTTGCCGTTTTTGGCAGGGTGGGCCAAAGCGAGGGAAAAAGCCCAGCAGAAGGACCTACAAGACGATACCTAAGTTGGTGAGATTCCGGCCAAGATAGACCCGCGATGGACTGGGATCAGACATGGCGGTTCGAAGAACGGGCCGGCGAATGGCTGTTCCAAACAGCGGAACATCAACCAGGCTGGGGCAAGAACCGCGTTCAACGAAGATTGGCAACACTTGACGCCGTGTCGGCATCCAAGAATCGAAAGACAAGTTGCTATGCTATGCTACGCCTCCCTGTGATGGGAGACCTCAAGGCCAAGATAGTACGCCATTCCTCCCTGTGAGGGGAGACCTCAAAACAAAATAGTGCGCGAGCTCCCTGTGAAGGGAACCAGGCTTAGTGCGGTAGCAGACGACAATTCGGAAGGGCAGTTAAATCCTTTTTGTTGGTCGGCGCAGGAGCCCGGCTGGGGGCGGAGTCTCGCGCAGCCGGCAGCAGAGCTGGAGATAGAGCTAATTGCTGTTTCTTGGTGGAGGCATTTCGGGCGCTAGAAGATGCCGAGTTGGTGGGGGATGTCTCCCTTCAAGCACAGCAGATCGTTGAAGCCCGACGTCGTGCTAGAACAACTGTTTTGGGAGGGGAATTATATCTAGATTGTCTAGATTGAGCAGACGACTGGAACGGTGCGAGCAAGAGGTGCAACGTCGTGCAAACGTTCTGTCCAGGTGTGACCCACTATGTATTTGCTACCCGGCAGGGTACAAGCCGCTGGTTGGATTTCCGATTCTGGACCCGATCGCATTTCTCGTAAAATGTCCTCTGCACGGCGACCGTTTCAACGGGAGAGATGTGGGGCCTGATATCTACGTTGCAGCATGGTCGCGAGAAAAGATATACAGGCTGATTTGGAGCCGCTCTCCCTCTCTTGCTATTTTCAGTAAGTTGCCTAGGCAGGCTTCGGAGCAATACCGCAAGGCCTACCTCGCCAGCTTTCCACCCGATCTATGGCCGGCTGAGGAGGAAAAACTGGAGCATGAAGACGGTCCCAAAATTTATTTGCGACTGAAAGATGGCACGACGTTTCAAGTGTTTCAAAACCACTTCTCTAAGCCGCTCAGGAAAAAAGGAGATGTTGAGTCGAGGCCCGACGCAGCATCGGTGGGGCCTCCGGCCAGCAAGTGGGAAAAGGATTGGATCTGGCAGGCCGAGACTGTGCGCATAGTCGGACGTTTGCTGTCGGAAAGGGGACTAGTTGTCGATCCGATTGTATTCTCCTCAGGAGAGCGAGGAGCCGAAAATAAGGGGAAACTATGAATGGCAAGCGAAGGGAAGTTCATTGCAAAGCCCGGACCAAAGCCGGGAAGTCTTGTCGCGCAGCGGCTACCGCAGGCGGGCTGTGCTTTTTTCACGCGAATCCTAACAAGGCCTCGGAACTAGGTCGAATCGGAGGCAGAAGCAAGCGCCATGCTGCCCTCGAAGGTGGCGATCCATTGCCTACACTGGGGAGTGCGATTGCGGTAAAGGACACGGTTACGCGATTGATCGCCGATGTTCTGGCGGGCAAAGTTCCCCACAGGGTCGCTGCAAGCCTGGCACCTCTTATGAACCTTCTGCTGAGGGCCATTGAGACAGCGGATCTCGATCAGCGATTGGTGGAGGTGGAGAAGCGGTTGGCTGAGGCCGAAGGAGAACCTGATGACAACACGCAAGTGCCGGTGCTCGAGTGACGCGACCTAAAGGTCGACCAAGTTCCAGAGAATCCAGTGGGCGAGAAGGCACTAAGGCGAATGGGTTTGCATATGGCTCAAATATCAACAAACAATAGATTCATATGCCTTAAGCCGTCAGATGTAAGAAAGCCATCTCGTATGGACCGGAAATTCGACGTGACGCCCCCCTGTATTTTTCCCTGTTAGCAAGGAATTCAGGCAGCATACACAAAGCTTGATAATGGGGACGGACAAATCCCGCGGTTACAGTCCACAGGTGATCTGCGCAGACTGTTTTTTGGCGGGAGCGCAAATCTGGTACTTGCAGCACTCGCCCAAATTCCCTGATGCGTAGTTCTCTTGCAAATCACTGGCCTTAGTCATAAACTTTGTCGTAGCTCCCTCTGGTTTCAAGTTTCACAATCGAAGGTCTAAAAATCAATTGGGGGGAAATTCGTGAAAAGTTTTTTGCTGTTCCTGTGCTGCTTCGCCCTTTTCGATCTGGCCATGCTAGCTCAGACCGGACAACCACGGATCGTCCATAGCAAGGAACAGTCGGCGATCCACGTGCCTCCTCAGGAAGCCCCGGCGTGCTTGGAAAGGATCTATAGCAACCTAGGTAAGTCGAAGACCGACCTTTACGAAACGGAGATCGGCTGGGGCATTTTTGGGCCCAACTCTAGCTCAGGGTTTACCGAGTTCGTCGGAATGCCCTTTACCCCAAAATCAAACGCCCAAGTCGAGCAGGTGCGGGCTGCGCTGTGGTATTTTGGCAGCGGAGCGAACCAGGTAAATCTTAGTATCTATGCGGATGCTGGCGGTCCGGCAACGCTGCTGGTGGGCCCGGTGACAGTCACGAATTTGCCGCCCTCCGGAACCTGCTGCGCCCTTGCCGTCGCCAAATTCAGCCCGCTGGCAGTAACCTGTGGAACCCGCTATTGGGTGGTTGCGGATACACCTCTGACCGGGATCGGTAGCGACTCTGAGGCCACTTGGGCCTTCATTCCCACCCACATTCCGCAGGCATTTAACGATGGTTCTGGTTGGTCCTTGGACAACGGCCTCACTGAGGAAGCCGCAGGCGAAGTGCTTGGTGTGCGAGACGATTCGGTCTCTTGGAGGTGCCGCTAGAGAAGTAATCCATGTTCAACTTGCCTGGCTTGTGATGTGCTCCAAAGAGACGCTACTTGTTTGCACACTCACGCACGTTCGAAGGAAATTAGCGTTTGATTGCCAATTCGCATTGGTGATTCAGCGGATTAAGGAATTGTAGCTTCCACCTGCTTTGAGTACTTGCTCTCCCGGCCCTTTAAGTTAACCGCTGTAGCGACGTGATGTGGATGACTCGGAGCAAAACCTGATCACGCATCACGGAGTCCCGTGCCTGATCCTGTGAAGCAATACCGAGCGTCCCTTTGACGCGTAGAATTTGAATGAATTGCATGGAGGTGCGAACGTGACTGAAAACAACTGAGCAGTTCGCTACTCTGAGATGCTCGAGTCCTGGGCTGCTACGACTTCCAGGCGAAGGATTGCAGGACCGATTCGCTGCATCATCGGAACGGAATCCTTAGATATTGGAAGGAGTTGAAGGAAGTTTTAGCCACGCAAGGACAACGCACTTCACCAATGCACAATCCTCAATTTCCCAGTTTCCATGAAGTCGACACCCAATCGCTCTTCTCAGCTCACTGGAATTCAGATCGCGGCAGATAAGAGCACACTCATGCCCATCAAATGGAAGTCTGTCGCCGACGGAAACCCACGACAAGCTGGCTTTGTTCTCTGCAACTAGCATCTGACATCTCTTTTATTTTTCATGCTTCCGCTTTCTGACGAACAAAACCTCGCTGACTGTCGTGACAACCTGCGCTCTATTTCTCGAGAACTGAGGTCACCCTCACGTCTGTGAGAGACTTGCCGCACTCCAAGCAGCATGCCTTCAATCGAGATGTGATCAATCCGCAAGATGGGCACATCCTTTGTGATCCGTATCCGGCGATCTGCGGTTTCAGCTTGTGGATCCTGTGGAGCAGCAGGATCGTGAACAGCACAATCAGCAGACCGAAAGAGAAGCTAGTTGCGTTCATAAACGGGCTCCTGCTCGCCGATTCCCGATTCGACCTGCATGTAGCGAATAAGCGATGGGTTCCATGAAGAGAACCCTCATTTCTATCGGTTGCGCAATGGGACCGTCGGAAAGAAAGGTGCCCCGGAAGGGCGACGGAGAGATGCGAAAGGGACTTCTTAAGGTTAGTCCTCCGCGTCAGCAATAGCAATGAGATTCGGGAACGAACCGCCGTGATCGAGCCAAGCAAAGGACTTCACGACTGGCCCGTACGGCGGTACCATTCGAGTATGCGCAGACCACGTCCAGAATCCGCCGACTCAGATACTAATGACCACTCGGTAGCTGCCGATGCCCTGATGCGACAAGAGCCTGACGAGGACGAGGACGAAGAGGAAGATGACGGCGACAGCAAAGAAAACGACGATGCTGACGAAGGCTACTCGGAGTGAGCGTTAATGTTGTGAATGTTGGAGCAGCTATCGGATCAGGTTGTGCAAGCTCATGACCAAGCCGGCGACAGCGAGGGCGACGGCTATGAGCACAAGCCGTGTCTCGAAGAGTATCTAACCAGCAATCACGCCTCACAACCCGAGCCGAGGCAAGTGCTTAAATCGGAGTACATGAACCGATGACGACGTTGTTCAATAAGCTCGCGGAACTATCATTCTTTCGGCTTAGCGCTGCGGGACCGAACGAGCATTGCGCCCAGGCACGTGACCCCGGCTGCAAGCAGGTAGACCAGAGAAGAGCCACCCTCCGGAACCGTGAGATTCTGTTTTGGTTGCTGGCGGTTGTTCGCAAGCTTCGCCGCATCTTCTTCCGTTGGGCAGGCGGTGGTCGCGGCTAAGCACAAGAAAGCCAGCGAGAGCCACCATTTCCGGTTCATGCTTTTCATTGCGATACTCCATTCGAACAACATGCAGCTTGAACTGCTCAGAACGAAATGTCACCCTAGCCGGTTCCGTCCCGGTCTTCCGCTGTTCGCACCGGCCCCTTGAGGGTGGCCACTCCGTTCTGCACAACGATCTTGACGTTGTGAGCGTAGGTTGACCGCGAGTCGTCGGCGACGATGCCGCGCCGAATGCTGGCGGTCAGTTGAAAATCACTCTTACCATTCCCTCAATGCTGGTCCGCCGTAGTCGCAGACGCCGCCGCATGGTCGGGCTGATTGTTCGCTGCATTGTCCGGCGCGGCGTTTCCCGAACTATTCTGGGAAGTCGCGGCTATTGGCTGGCCATTCCGTGGTGTCATTGGCTGCTGACCCTTAGCGGGAACAACAGTGGGTGGAACTCCTTTACCCGAGAAACGCTGAAGCTGTGCCAGGAACGCCCCTGCCGTAGCAGGCCGTTTCACCGTGCCGGTCAGGATTTCCTTGTTGGTCAGCGGCTTACCGTAAAGCTTCGCGTTCTCGTCTTGATCCTGACGGAGGGTGGCGCCCTCCAGGGACAAACCGGCGAAGACACCATGCGATCTCGACCAAGACAGGATTTCTGCCGTCATCAAAACGTCGGTATTCGCGCTCGTGTCGCGTCCGACAGGCCCGGCGGCGGCCGCGGCTTCGCCGCCCAGGGTGAATTTATCGGACAACAGCTTTTTCATGCCGCCCTCGTTGAGCACCAGCATGATGACATCGGTAGAGGACCCGCCGAGTTGAAGGCCAAAGCTACCCCCCTCGATTCTCACGGCAGCGGGCGGGCTCCATCCTTTCCTGGTCATGCAAGACGCGTAACCACGGCCATACTTGCCGCCGCCGATAAACGCCACCTTTTTTAACCCAGGCACAACAATCACGCACCGGGCTTTCCGAAGCAGATCCTGCGGAATACCCTCGTCCGATGCCTGGGACATCTCGTGGATAACGGTTGTGGAGTCGGAGAGGCGCTGCTCATAGGTTTCTGCGGATGCTATCACTGCTACCGCGATCAGAAATGTAACGATCTTCGTTTTCATATTGAGCCTCACTAAATCAAATGTCTCGTGCAGTTGCTTAAAAGGGGACTCGTAAGAATCCCGTTTTCGAATCTCAGGCTGAACGACGCTCTTTGACTTCGTCGATCTTATCTTTCGCCTTGTCCTTCGCGTTTTCGAGAGACTGGCTGACTTTTTCTCGGGTCTGGTCGGCTTTTTCCGCGGCGGCTTCCTTGCGCGACTCCTGGACCTGCCGCGCCGCGTCTTTCGTATTTCCCCAAGTAACGGGTCGATGAGCTTAAACAAAATTACAACGGCGGAATAGTTGGTGACTGGTCAAAATTGCTCAGGTTTCGGAAGAAAGGAATAAGGAATAAAGCGCCCAAGAATCCTGAAAGACCCACAACGCGAGGTTCATGATCCTTCTTTCTCTTTATCACCGCTTTTCGCGGACCGGTTGGCTTTCACCGAGACAGTCCAAGGTTTGGGTCGTTAGGGTCGCCATTCTCAGGCGTGATTCGACACCATTCCAACCTTGATTCTTGTAGGGGCCATGCATCTGCAGAAATGAATCAGGGTCAGCTTCGTTCTCGACGACATCAAAATACCCAGCAAACAGTGAATGGGGTGGACGGTTGCGAACCACGTGGCACTTTGGCAACGAACTGTAGTGCGCGATCGCTCCTTCGGAAATAAAATCTCTCCCCAATGCCATCTCGGCCAAGACTCTTGCGATCCTCAGCCTATCCTCATCGCTGATGCCGGGAGTTGAGAACGAAACCTTTGGATCGATTCGTCTCAGATCATTGGCGCTGCGTCGTGCTCACTTACGGCGTCGCTTGAGGCCGAGGAGGGGCGGTCTCCTGGCACGATCTTTGTCAGCGGGGCCGCCGGGCGCTGGAGGCGGTTCCGAAGCCTTCTTGTTACGAGCTGTTGGGTTCTTGCCTGCCTGAGTCACGGCGACTCCGTCGTCATCATCATGAAGAACAACGTTAAGAAGCGAACTGTGGACATTCAGGGTATCCCCAACGTCGTAATGGATAAAACCAAGCTTCCTAAATCGATTCATGAAAAAGCTGACCCGCGAGCGTGTCGTCCCTACCATCTCTGCCAGAGTCTCCTGACTTAGTCTTGGGACTGACATTTCCGACACTCCTACTTTGCCGAATTGAGCCATCAAGAGAAGAACTCGCGCCAACCGCTTTTCGCTGGAATTGAAAAGTTGATCGAACCAGGTCATCCTGATAGCGGATGTTCCGCTTCAGTAAGTATTTGACAAACATGGCCGACAATTTTGGCTCCAGGCTCATTGTATGCATCATCGCCTTCCGTTCGATGTGGAGCAGGACGCAGTCTGTCAGTGCGGTTGCGGACGACATGCGTAGAAGCTGCCCGGCAAGTCCACCTTCTCCAAAGAAATCGCCTTCGCCTAAAATGCCAAGAACTGCTTCTCTCCCGTCTTCCGATACCACGCTGAGCTGCACCTTCCCAGTCTGGACAAAGAATAGGCCGTCCCTGGAATCGCCTTGAGCGAAGACCTTGCTCTTCTTTTGGAAGGAAACCATCACCCTGCCCTTCCCAATCGTTGATAGAAAGGTGTGAGGATTGAAATCAGGTGTTCTCTTCGCGGTCGTGATTAGCTTCACTGGTGGCCGTCCTAACTGGGGATTTTCACACTGTCAATTATGGGGGAACGGGATAAGTCTCCGCTGGTCACTAATGCTCACAATGACTGATAGGAGTAGCCCCAATCGACGCTGGCTTTCTTGGGAGACTGAAGTCAGGCAAACGTGCTCCAAGTACAGCACTAGTCACGAGCAGCCCAGGGGCAGCTATGCGAAGCCCCAATTGAGAATCCCGGAACCGACCCGGTGGTGGAGCTGATTGGATGGGAAAAGTCCGCGACGTCGCTCCTAGTGCCGTCGGAGCCCTAGAGCACCGCCATTGTCACGAGCGGTGCCAGATTAGGACGACGATTTTTCTTTAAAACTGTGCAATTTTGAACAGTCGTGCCATTTTGGGCAATGTATTATCCGGTGTGTTCGACAGAGCGGTCATGGGTTAGTGTCGACTGACAGCATCGACGTTCGGACCCTCACGACTGCTCTCCTTTCTCTCCTCTGAACGCCCACCTTTTCTTGGCCTTGATGCTGCTCATAGTTGAATCTTTGGAGGGCGCTACATGCGGAGACCGCCGAAGTGCAATGAGTTGCAGCCCTATGGATTTCAAACTGCTCCGCTACGCTACCTATCTGGGTTAGGCTTGAACAAAGGCTTTTGTTGTTTTGGCAGAATGAACAGGGTGCCTCACCGGCAGTGTCGCAGGCCGGCATCAATCGCGTGATACGAACGGTATACAGGCCGGCGTCCATTCCGCTGTCAAGGACGCCAGCCTCGCATGGCCACAAGAGCAATGGGGATTTCACGCTGCCTCGTTCAAATTGTTGATCCGGGTGCGTGCGGAGGTAGATGGTTGCGGAGTTCTGTGAGTTCTTAGCTCGCCCAGCAGAAAGTTGATTTCTCCGCCCACGAGGATGACAAAACCGGAAAGGTAAAACCACACATACAAGCCGACCGCGGCACCCAGGGGTCCATAAGTCCTATCCAGATTATCGAAGTGCCGGAAGTAAATCCCCAGCAGGTACGACAAACCAATCCAGGTCATGACTGCAATCATCGCCCCGATCAGGCTGTCCCGGAAGCGCCGCTTCACATCCGGACCGAAATGGTAAAGGAGTTCCACTGCGAGCACGGCGAAGAGTATGGCTATGCCCCACCGGAGATAACGCCAAGCGGAAACTACGAAAGGTTTAAACGTAAATCTGCCTGCAAGCCACATTCCCCAGGTCGTCCCATCAACCGTCAATCCTACAGCCAGGAGCAACAGAGATCCCGACAGTAACGTCAGTCCAAGCGCAATGGGCCGTGTCTTCCAGACCGGGCGAGTCTCGCGGACTCGATAGACGACATCAAGCCCGTCGATTATCGCGGCAAATCCGCTGGAAGCTCCCCAAATCGTGAAGGCTAATCCGAGCGTAAGGAAGTGCGGGTGCTTGTGACTGATGACGTCAGACACGATGCGGCGCACCAAACTCATTCCATCTCCTGGGACGAGCCTGGACATTAAGCTTAGAAGACCTTCGAATAAGTGAGGAATCGGTACATATCCGAGCAGAGACGCCATCGTCACCAGCAGCGGAAACAGTGAGAGCACGAAATAGTACGACAGCCCGGCGGCAAACACGAAGAGATGTTCATCATAAACATCGTTGTAGAGGGTTAGCAGCGACCGTTTAATAGTGAGCCACGCGAGTTTGACACCGAACACGCGCACCGAATCACCTCCGGCTACCAGACTTGCCGTCGCGTATGTGTTCGCGAGCATGTTTGACGACTTCTTTTTCCGGCATAAAACTTCTTCTGGGTCTTTCGCCGACAGATACTAGCGGAAGCAGGTGCAAAGGCCTTGTCGCGTCCTATTGCCGGTTAGGGACCGCGCCCCGCAAGCCGCCCTAGTAGTCAGATATCATCGGGCAAATCGTATGCGGGAACTTGAGGACGGTCTGTTGGTTATGATACCAACATACAACCCAACTCCCTTCAGTTCCAATCTCTGCCAACCTCTGACCTCATTTCTGCATCTGCTTGTTGGCGACACTATCGCCTGGATGTAACGCATGAAATCTAAGAAACGAGCAGTTCTTGGCATTCTGTTTAGCACCGGCCTTTATCTGCTCGATAATCTACGTGAGCGAATGCGGGACAACATAGACGACATCAAGGGCAAAGCCAGGGAGACCTACGAAACCGCGTCCGACCGTCTCGGGCGCGCAACCGACGCTCTTCAAGGCAAAGAAGACTCCCAAATGCTCGGAAAGGTAGGTGCTCTGCTGATCGGAGTGGGCATCGGCGTAGGAGTTGGTCTGCTGATCGCCCCGGCCAGCGGCGAAAAAACGCGAGCCGACATCGTCGACAAGGTTTCAGCCTTTGGCGAAAAGGTCAGTGACCGCAAGCGCAAGCCGCAGAGGGCAACCGGGACTCACGGAGAATAAGAATGCGCAGGTCTCTCGGCAGATGGCGGTCGACACAAGGTGATCGCCGGCGTCGTCTCGCGAACAGGCGAGACGGGTGTACGCTGGTACCGTTTTGAGATCAAAAATGAAATTCCGGAATTGAATTGGTCCTGACTAGGCCAAGCGCAGTGAATCACCAGCACGAAAGGAGTAGTCGTGGAGAGTTCTGCGCTGACGCAGTCCGAGTCAGATGGTTACGCACCGGCTGCTGGCCCACTCCACACGATTTTGGTGCTTGCCGCGATAGGCGGTTGGACGATCTGGCATAGGATTTTTACAAATCAACTGAGCGCGGCGGCCAATCCGAACCGGGTGCGCTTTTATGTGGTCACCCTTTTCTATGAATGGCTCTTGTTCGTTCTGGTAGTAGCGGGCGTGCGGCGTAGTGGCGCTTCTATCCTCATCGTTCTCGGAGATCATTGGCATTCCGCCCGTCAACTGGTGCGGGATATTGGAATTGCTGCTGGCTTCTGGATCGTTGCGGCGATGCTCCTTTGGATATTTGGCTGGCTCCTGCGCATCGCCGCGCTAGGTCGCAATGTGTCCATGCTCCCGCATCGAGGTATCGGATCTTCAATGACAAAGGAGAACGGTCATGAAAAAGCCTTACCGTATTGCTTTGCTCACAGTCGCGCTGATCGCTGCGATTCTGCTGCTGGAGAGGACTGTTAAAGTTGCTGCTGCGGCCGCGCCAACCGGCATCAAGAACGTGGTTCTCGTTCATGGAGCTTTCGCCGACGGCTCAGGCTGGGACGCCGTCGCAAAGATTCTTGAGAAGGATGGCTACACGGTATCGGTTGCGCAACCCCCCGAGACCTCGTACGCCGACGACGTAAAGAACACGAAGGCTGCAATCGACGCCATGGGCGGGCCGGTCGTCCTTGTCGGCCACAGTTACGGCGGCTCCATCATCAGCGAGGCCGGCAACGATACAAACGTTGCAGCACTGGTCTACATCGCCGCATTTGCGCTCGATGAGGGTGAGAGCTGTGCGTCAATCGAAACAGCGGTGCCGCAAGCCTCCAAGGCATTCAAACCGGATAGCAATGGAAATTGGTGGATAGAACAGGACCATTTCGCTGCCGACTTCGCAGCGGATATTCCCCCGGCCCAGGCTCACTTCATGGCCATAGCGCAGGTGCCGATCTCCACCGATTCGTTCACCCACAAGGTCACGAATCCCGCTTGGAAGAACAAGCCGACCTTTTACATGGTGGCCAGCTCAGACCGGTCGATCAATCCTCAGCAGGAACGCATGATGGCAAAGCGCGCGAATGCCAAGACGGTCGAAGTGAATGCGAGCCATGTGGCCTACATGTCTCACCCGAGGGAAGCAGCCAAGCTCATCGAAGGGGCTGCTGCCTCCTCACACGTCAACTAGAAGTCAACAGGTCTTTACGATGCAGATGAGTTGTACGTCTCACTGAAACAATAGCGGTTCGGCGCGAAGGCGTTCGACATCGAAACTCAATTGATCCGAGGGGATCTTTACCGCAAAGGAGAAATGGTCATGAGTCAACATATTAAGAATGTAGTTCTGGTACATGGAGCTTTCGCGGATGGCTCTGGCTGGAAGAGGGTTGCCGATATCCTCAAGAATGACGGCTACAAAGTGTGGGTGGCACAGCCTCCCGAGACTTCGTACGCCGACGATCAAAAGTACACAAAGGCCGCAATCGACGCCATGGGCGGGCCGGTGGTTCTGGTCGGCCATAGCTACGGAGGGTCCATCATCACCGAGGCCGGCAATCATCCAAACGTTGCGGCGCTTGTCTATATTGCCGCGTTCGCTCTCGATGAAGGTGAGAGCTGTGCGTCGATCGAACAGGCCTTGCCGCAAGCGTCCAAGGCGTTCACACCGGACAGCAACGGGCTTTGGTGGATAGACCAGGCGCATTTCGCGGCCGACTTCGCAGCGGACATCCCACGGGATGAGGCGGAGTTCATGGCTATAGCGCAGGTGCCGATTTCTACTGACTCGTTCACCCACCAGGTTAAGAATCCCGCCTGGAAGCACAAACCCACATGGTACATGGTGGCGACAGAAGACAGATCGATCAATCCGGATCAGGAGCGCATGATGGCAAAGCGCGCCAAGGCCAAGACGGTCGAAGTGAAGTCGAGCCATGTGGCCTACATGTCTCATCCGAAGGAAACAGCCAAGCTCATCGGAGATGCCGCCACCTCCGCACAGATCAACGTAGCCGCCTGATAGGAAAACAATGAAGGATCACATCAACGTAAATGGACACGGCGGCACGTTCTCCGCCTATATCGCGCGGCCGAAGTCAGTACCGGCTCCGGCCGTTGTCGTTCTGCAGGAGTTGTTCGGTGTGAACGCCGACATCCGCAAGCACTGCGATGAATTGGCGGAACAGGGTTACCTTGCGGTCGCTCCGGACCTCTACTGGCGGCAGGAGCCGGGCGTCGACCTGAACGTCACCTCCCAAGCCGACTGGGACCACGGCCTTCGCCTCTATCAGGCTTATGACAGAGATGCGGGCGTAAAGGACATAAAGGAAACCATCGACGCAGTACGCAGTCTCCCGGAATGCAACGGCAAGGTCGCCTTGCTCGGCTATTGCCTCGGAGCGCTAATGGTCTTCATGACCGCTGTGCGCAACGACGGCATCGACGCTGCCGTCTGGTATCACGGCGCCGATACTGACAAATACCTGGGAGAGGTCGATGGACTTCACGCGCCCATTCTCGTGCATCTGGCCGAGGAGGACGAGTTCATCTCCAAAGCTGCACAAGCGGAGATTAGGGCGGCGCTTGCTAAGAAGGCGAATGCCACGGTGTACAGCTATCCGGGGCAGTGTCATGCTTTCTCCCGCCATAACGGAAAACACTACAACGCGGCCGCGGCTCACCTTGCCAACGGTCGGACGAGCGAATTTCTACATCAACAACTGCAGTGACCTCCGGTCGTTGCAGCCGTTTCGGACGACTGGAGCGCCTTCGCCTTCAGTCAGGACGGTGTTGTTCGCGACGAGCGAAACCTCGTCATGAGATTGTGCGTTTCCGACCAGGAGCTCGCGCCCGCATGCGCTCTTACGAAGACAAGAAGATCACAGACCCGTTCCGCTCGCTTGAACCTTAAAGGAGGATCAATCGTGGCCAAATCGAATACGTCACCCATGCGGGTGATCGAGGAAACGCCGAGGTACTGGAGAGCCATATTCGACTATCCGCCCTTCAATGTCGTCGACACCGATGTCTTCCAGGCCCTTCAGGACCTTCTTGTCCGGATGGAGACTACTGAAAGTCTGCGTGTGGTTGTTTTCGAGAGC
>DATHPO010000257.1:0-16295 GCA_035483835.1 Terriglobales bacterium | reverse complement strand
AGAACGATCGCAATGCCGAAGAGGGCTGGACCCTGCTGCCCGACGGCTCAGTGCTCACCTACGACGTGACCAAAGCCCCGCACTCCGAACGCTACATCGAGTCCGAACAAAAATGGGTCAGCGCAGGAAGCACAATCGTAGATCTGCACTCCCCCACCGACATCCACGGCTGCATCCCCTACGGCAAGCACAACTGTTATTACCCTCCTGGGGAGGTGGGGCCTGGGATCTTACGGCCCGATGGGACGGTGTTTGCTACCGGTTCGTATTCGAAGAACGGGGGAGCGGGGCACACCGCTATCTATGATCCGACCACTAACAAGTGGACCGTCGGTCCGGACTTTCCCAACGGGGATAATGCGGGCGATTCGCTTGCAGTGCTGCTTCCGAATGGGATTGTACTGGTCGAGGGTGATTCTGGAACTATGTACGATTTCGACGGAACACATCTGACGCCCGATGCGGCGGGGACTGGCTCTCCCATCCTGATGCTGCCTACCGGGCAGGCGCTCGTCGAAACCTTCAGCGTTGAGGTCTATAACCCTAAGGGGAAATACCAGGCGGCGTGGGCACCGACGGTCACGAAGTATCCACACAGCGTCAACCGCGGGACCACTTACAAGATTTCCGGCAAGCAGTTCAATGGCTTGTCGCAGGCGGCTGCATTTGGCGACGAGTTCGAGACTGCGACGAACTATCCCCTGGTGCGGATCACCAATACTGCATCCGGTCACGTCTTCTACGCGAAGACGCATGACCATAGCACGATGGGCGTGGCCACCGGCAAGACCATCGTTTCAACCAACTTTGATGTTCCCGCCGACATGGACACCGGCGCAAGTACGCTGGAAGTTGTAGCCAACGGGATCCCGTCGAAGAAGGTTAGCATCACGGTAAACTAGAATGGGTGCCCTAACCCTAACGTCGTGCTTTTCGACGTTAGGGTGGGGATGTTTTGAATCCGCAGAAATTCTTCACCACAGAGACACGGAGGCACAGAGAAACCGCCAAAACTGTTGTGCCGAAAAGTTGTCGAGCCACTCATTGAATGGGTTGATTGTCTGCGCGGAAAGTGGTGTCGGCCAGGCCTACACGGGCTAGCAGGTTCTGGAAGCGGGGGTCGGAGCGGAGATTGTCGATGCGTAAATCAGCTTTGAGGTCCTCAACCAGGCCCAAGGATCTCTCCTGGTAAGCTTTTTCCAGGAACTCGAAGGCTCGGTCCTTATCGCCAAGACTCGCGTACATGGTTGCCATCAGATACGGCGAAACGTGGGCACTTTTCGATTTTCGCTCGAAGTCATGAAGAATCTTCTCCGCTTCAGCCTTTTTTCCAATCACCGCAAAAGCGTGCGCCAGCGCGGCGGTGGGATCTGGATCACCAGCCGACAATTCGACCGCTTTCTGATACTCAGAGATTGCTTCCGGTAGCCTTCCTGTGCCCTCATAGCCGACACCGAGAGTGTAGTGTTGCGGCCAATCCTTGGGGTCCAAAAGCAGGCCTCTCCTGCTTGCTTCAATCAGGTCAGGGTAATCGCGGAGCTCATAGTAGGTCCCTGATTCGGTATGCGCCGCACTGAACCCATAGTCCAATTGGTCAACCTTTGCGATCTCGGCGAGAGCTTCGGTCCGTCGGCCAGTCAGGGCGAGAAACTGGGCGCGATCTTCATGCGCGCAACTGTAGCTCGGTGCGAGGGCGATGGCACGGTTGAACTCTCGATCGGCAGTGTCCCAATCCCAGTCAAACTCGGAACTCAGCAGTCCAAGCGTGTCGTGGGCTTCGCCGATGCCGTCGTCCAGTGCAAGTGCTTTGGCTAACGCGTCCTTGGCCGACCGGTAGGCCTGATCCCTTTGCAAAGCTCCGGCAAAGGCCATGTAGACGTAACTGTCCGCCAGTCCCGCGTAAGCCAGGGCGAAACCGGGATCTTTCTGGATCGCCTCTTCGAAATAGGCTTGGGTTTTTTTTAACGAATCAGGCTTGGTGAACTCATTGACGAAGTAAAGACGCCCTTTGAGATAGGCATCGTACGCTTCCGGGTTCACGCTGTGGGCCTGAGACTGCTGCATCGGAGTGAGTTGTGCGCGGACTTGCTGCGCTATAGCGTCCGCCACCTCAGCTTGTAGCCTCAGGATATCGCCGACATCGCGGTCGTAGGTCTCTGCCCAGAGGTGCTGATCCGTGGGTGCGCGGAGGAGTTGAGCAGTGACGCGCAACCGTTGGCCCGAACGAATGACCGATCCTTCAACGATCGCATCGACGTTCAATTCTCGTGCAATTTGCGGCAGAGCCTTGTTTGTGCCTTTGTAACGCATCACCGAAGTTCTTGAAGTCACGCGGAGGGCACCGATCTTGGCAAGCTCGGTGATCAACTGATCGGTCATGCCGTCGGCGAAGTATTCTTGTGCCGCATCCGCTGAAAGATTCTGCATTGGCAGAACCGCAATGGAGCGAATGGGGACGACTATGCTCTTAGCGTAAGAGTGTTGCCACGCCGCCCAGCCGGCAAGTCCGATCGCACCACAAGAGATTAGAGTGAGGATTAGCGCCCCACCCCGCTTGGGTCGCGGAGCAACGACCACCGCGTCCCCCGTTTTGTTGCCATTCTCTCCGCCGATTCGGGAGGCCTGAACTTCCTCTACCGACGCAATAAACCTGTAGCCGCGGCGAGGCAGGGTTTCGATGTAGCGGGGCGTCTCGGCCGAATCGCCCAGGACTTCACGAAGGCGTGCAATTGCGTTGTGAAGGCTATGGTCGAAATCGACAAAGGTGTCGGCTGTCCAGATTTCGGCCCGCAGTTCTTCGCGCGTGACCAAATCGCCGGGACGCTTCAGCAAGGCCGCGAGCACTTGGAGAGGTTGACCCTGCAAGCGCTGCTTTATGCCACGCTTCCGCAGCTCGCCTGCGCGGAGATCCAGCTCAAAACTGTTGAAACGTATAACGCACGCGGTTGGAGCAGGAGCGGACATATCGGTTCCGCAGACTCGGCAAAGCCTATCACAATTCGTGACTCTCGGAGACCCCCGTCTGCGTGGCTTCCGAACTCCTTGGCCTTGAATGCTTTAGCGACGGAGAAAACTTTGGGGACAGATGGGGGCCGCAAGGATTGACGATTTCGTGCTTCCGCGCAAAGGTTGTCGCGGTTTATCGCGCTTGGAACGAGCCCAGCGGCGGTCTACGTCAGCCGCTTAACAGAACGCAAATCCGAACCCTAATTTAAAGAAGGAGAATCAGAATGAGAATTACAGCAGCAACTCTTGGTTTAGTCTTTTTGATTTTGGCCGGGGCAACTCACTCCGTTGCTCAGACAAATCCAACCCGTCGAAGTCCGATACTAAGCGGCAGCCAAGTTGTAGCCTTGGACGAATGCGATCCGAAAACCTTCAATGCAGCGCTCGGGTCGGGCTTCTGTAAGAATATCTCGCTGGGATATTTCACGACGTTGTCCGACTTGTTTTCTGAGGCACAATCTGGACATCCGGACCCGAACTGGGACTTTGAACCGGACACGGTTCACATCAACAAAGGAACAACTCTCAGCGTAGTCGACCAGGGCGGCGAGCCGCATACGTTCACCGAGGTGAAGCATTTTGGGGGAGGCTTCATAGCGCAGCTCAATGGACCCGGAGAGCACACGATACCCGAATGCTCCGGCGGCTTTGGCAAGGTGGCGGTAGCCCGGACCCGAATGCTTCAAGGCAGCCAACTCCAGGTCACAGGTCTGGCTCCGGGAGAGCACTTTTTTCAGTGCTGCATCCATCCTTGGATGCGGGTGAAAGTCGAGGTGAAGTGATCCTCTTCGGTCTGGCCCACCCTTTCGCTGGCTGCGCAATCGGATGCCCGTCTTTTCACGCAATTTGGTGAAAGGGCGGGCCACTACGCGGCGGTCCAACTGGGGCGGGTGGATGGACCGATTCCGTTCTTCAGCTCGCGGCCATTAAGTGGCAGGAGTGGGTTTTTACGATCAGCCAGACTTGGTGACGGGTGGCCCATCCCAACGTCGTGCTCTTCGACATTACGGTGGGGGCTTTGACCCTGCCTTGTTTCGCCCTGTGCTCTTGTCCACTAGAGTCGTTCCTTCCAGTATCCGGGGCGCCGGTGTCCATGAGCGAATGCAAGGACTTGTACGCTGGAATCCTTCTCCCGGTATGTGACCGCGAAAGGGAAACGCTGCAAGACGAATTTGCGGGTGCCGTGCTCTCCGGCCAGCCAACGTCTCGGCGACGCGATTACCAGAGCGATGGCGTGATCCACTGCAGCGACAAATTCTTGGGCGGCAGGTTCACTTCGCTCCAGGTACCACTCCACGGCAGACTTTAGCTCGGCAAGCGCGGCGGGATGAATCTCAATTCGTCTACCGGCCATTGAGGATGGCGGAGATTTGCTGGCGCGCTTCTGCCCAGGCCACAGGCTTTACTTTGCCTGAATCCAATTCTTGCACGCGGCGGGCAATCTCTTTCTGCCATTCCGCTTCCGCTCCTTCGTCCACCGTTTCATCCAGACTCTCAAGGAGTGAACCGGCTAGAGCTGCGCGCGCTGCAGGCGGTAGGGCCAGCACCTTCTTCAGCAGTTCGGAGATCTCTTCACTCATAATCGCATTTTACTCCCGAAGAGCGGCCGCGCGGAATTTGTTGGCTTGCGCCACCAAAACGATGCCCGCCCAAGTTTCCCTCGTGCCTTCTGTGGCTCTGAAACCCACATCGCGAAAAGCACGAGACCTGGCACCCGGTTTCAGCTCGCGGCCATCAGGTGGCAGGAGTGGGTTTTTACGATCAGCCAGACTTGGTGGCCGGGGTGGAGCTGGAGGGAATCGCGGGCGGCCAGGGTTAGGTGGACTTCCATTTCAGCTCCGCAATCTGCGCGGGCGGCCACGATTACGTCCCGCTGCTCAAGGGAGAGCAGGCGTCCGGGAAGTATGTTGCGGGCGCTCAGGCCTTCGGGTTTAACGGTGGCCAGCAGGATGTCGCCGGCGCGAATGCCGATTAGCAGGGTCGTGCCTACGTCTGCCCGGACCAGCGGGGTTTCCAGTTCGACACTGCTATTGGCGAGGCGGCAGGTCATGGTTCCGCGATCTTCGTGGACCGCCGTCACGGTGGCATGGAAAATGTTTTCGAAGCCGATGAGTTGTGCCAGGGATTCGCGGCGGGGCGCGGCCATAACGCCATGCGGAGTGCCGTCGGCGATGATGCGTCCGTTTTCTAACACGAGGACGCGGTCGCCCAGGGCGAAGACCTCTTCGCGGTTGTGTGTGATGTAGAGAATCGGGATAGCGTGGGCGGCGTTCCAGGCGCGCAGGTCATCGATGATCTTCGATTTGGTGGCGGCGTCGAGCGCGGCCAGAGGTTCGTCGAGCAGCAGGACGCAGGGATCGGTAACCAGGGCGCGGGCCAGGGCTACTCTTTGGCGCTCGCCCCCGGATATCTCTGCGGGTTTGCGGTCGCTCAGATTCGCAATGCGGCACGATTCGAGGATGGCGCCAGTCCTTTTTTGGCGTTCGCTTTTGTTTATGCCGGGCAGGCCATACTCGATATTTTTTCCGACGGTGAGATGGGGGAAAAGAGCGAGGTCCTGAAAAACGTATCCGATTTTGCGGTGCTGGACTGGGACATTTGTGCCTCGCGCGAGGTCGAAGAGCATCCGGTTGCCGATCGTGATCTTGCCTGAGTCGGGAGTGGCGAGGCCCGCGATGCAGTCGAGCAGCGTGGTCTTCCCTGCTCCGGATGGACCGAAGATAATCGTGATTCCCGCTGTAACTTCGAATGAGAGGTCGAGTGCGAAATCGCGTCCCGCTCCCGAGAAATGCTTCTCGAGTTGAACCTTCAATCCATCGTGCGATGCGTCCGTCTTCATCTAGATTGGCCGGAAGGGCTTGAGCCACGGAGGACACGAAGGTTCACAAAGGAAGACGGTCTGATCATTTCCATGGCAAGACCGCCCATACTTTTCGGTTTACCCCGTACACCAGCGATAGCACCGCGAAGGAAATTGCCAGCAGCACCAATGCCGTCTGGTTGGCGGCGGCATAGTTGAGGGCCTGAACCTGATCGTAGATATCGATCGAAACCGTGCGCGTAACCCCGGGAATGTTTCCTCCCACCATTAAGACGACACCGAACTCGCCCATGGTGTGGGCGAAACTCAGGGCGACTCCCGTTACCAAGCCAGGAATGGAAAGCGGCAGAATCACGCGGCGGAAGGTTTGCAGCGTGGAGGCGCCCAGAGTGGCCGAGGCGGCCATCAGCCTGGGGTCGACGAGCGCGAAAGAGGCGGCGAATGGCTGCACGGCAAAGGGCAGACTGTAGATGATGGAACCGATGACCAGCCCGCTGAAAGTGAACGCTAGCGTGTGCCCGGTCAGGGCCAGCCAAAAACGTCCTAAGGGACTACGTGAGCCTAGCGCAACCAGAACATAGAAGCCCAGCACGGTGGGAGGCAGAACGATGGGCAGCGCAACCACGGCCTCCGCCAGAAACTTCCAGCGCCAGCGCGAGAAAGCAATCCAATAAGCGATGGGCAGTCCCAACACTGCGAGCACCGCGGCGACGAGCACAGCCAGACGGATTGTCAGCCAGAACGCCTGCCAGTCCATGCGCCTCCATCCGATTCGGCAATGAATAAAGAGTATAGC
This sequence comes from Terriglobales bacterium, assembly GCA_035483835.1. Classification (GTDB taxonomy): domain Bacteria; phylum Acidobacteriota; class Terriglobia; order Terriglobales; family Acidobacteriaceae; genus JABDBE01. The sequence goes on along the minus strand of DATHPO010000257.1, from coordinate 9,672 downwards.
CAAAGCCTGGCTTGGGGAGTCCCATTCTGGGCCCAGTCGCTGCGGAATGTTCACTCATCACAAGGGCGGGAGCGATGGGGCAGCTACGATTGTTGCGCAGGAGGTTGTGGAATGGAAATTCAGGAAGCCATCAAAGTGATTCGGGCGCTGGCCGACGGAGTAAATCCAGAGACCCGCGAAGGGCTGAAGGATGATTCGATTTGCCGGAATCCGCAAGCTGTCATGGCATTGAACCGTGCACTCGCCGCGCTGGTCACGCTGCAGGAGCGGGAACTCAAGAAGCCGGCGAGTGCGGGGCAGTACTGGTCGCGAGCGGAAGATAAACAGATTTGCGAAGAATTGCACAAGGGAATGAACTTCGAGGAGATCGCGAAGAGTCATAACCGTACCGTGCCTTCCATTATTGTGCGCCTGGTCAAGCTGGGGAAGATCGCGCCCAACAAATCGGGTTCGCTGTTTCCACCACAGGTCGCATGAGGGAAACGTCTGCATGGGCGTGGTCGTTTGATTGGTTGTGGGCACTTTACAGCATGAGTCAGAAGCACGGGCGAGGACGCCCGCGCCTACATTGGGTCGTATTGTTGCTGTTGGGATCGGTGAGTTTGGGGCAATCGCGATCGGAACCTGCGCTTGCGGGCCACCAGCGGCGAGCTCTACAGGAGCAGTGGTTTTTGCATGGGCGTAGTTCTTCCGGGCAACCTGGGGCGGCGCGACGGTATCGGGCTTATCTGCAGAAGATGCGGATGCGGGCCGCTCGGCTGGCGAGGGCGCAGAAGTCAGATTCGTTTACGTCTTCGAGCGTGGTTTGGAGTTCCCTCGGGCCGGCGCCTTTGGCCTCGGATGCGAGCGGCGTTGGAGAGTACGACTACGGATGGGTTTCTGGGCGGGCGACCGCAGTGGCAATCGATCCCGCCGATCAGACCGGGAACACGGTTTACATCGGCGGGGCGTATGGCGGAATTTGGAAGTCGACGAATGCCACGCAAGCCGTCAGCCAGAATTCGTCTAGCGTTACCTGGACAGCGCTCACGGACAATCAAGCCACGCTGGCCGTGGGCGCTATCGCCATTCAACCGGGGAACAACAACGCGAACAACAGCGTGATTCTGGTGGGCACCGGAGAAAGCAACAGTTCCGCCGACTCTTACTACGGGTTGGGAATTCTGCGCTCTGCGAACGCGGGCAGCACCTGGGCGCTGATCTCGTCAGATACTACCGGGACGCGATCGTTCGCTGGGATGGGGTTCAGCAAGATTGCGTTCAGCAGTAATCCTTCCAGCCTTAACGTTGCAGTAGCTGCGACTGCGGGCGCATCGGAAGGAATCGTTGAAGGCTTGGAGAATCCGCTGACCGCGAACCTTGGACTTTATTATTCGGGCGACAGCGGAAGTACCTGGCGATATGGAAACGTAACTGATAGCGGCGTGACGACGGCTCCGGGTTCTGCGCCTTCGGTCGTGTACAACGCCGTCGCCAACTCTGGCTTGGGACAATTCTTTGCGGCCCTGCGCTATCACGGATTTTATTCGTCGACCGATAGCATCAACTGGACTCGTCTGCCCAATCAACCCGGCGGTGGTTTGAGCGCGACCGCATGCCCAGCGAGCCCCAGTTCGTCAAGCTGCCCAATTTACCGCGGCGAGATTGCCGTGGTTCCAGGGCGCAATGAAATGTATGTCTGGTACGTGGATGCAAACGATTTCGATCAGGGCATCTGGGAATCCACGGATGGCGGCAATTCCTGGGCGCAAATTGACGACGTGGGCATTATCAATTGCGGTGACCAACTCGGTTGTGGAACGGAACAGGGCGGCTACGATCTGGAACTGGCGGCGGTACCGAACGGCAACAGCGGAGTTACCGATCTCTATGCCGGAGCCATCAATCTTTATAAGTGCGAGATCGTAAGCACGTCGCCGACCTGCAACGGCACGGGATCGAATACATTCTTGAACTTGACGCACGCTTACGGTTGCAGCTCTATCGCGAAGGTGCATCCGGCGCAACATGGGTTGTCATTTCTGGTCAATGCCAGTGCTCAGGACGTGATGTACTTCGCAAATGATGGCGGAATTTACCGCGCGCTGAATGGCTACGCCGATCTGACCACCGGGACCTGTGGCAGCACTAATCAATTCGACAGCCTGAACATGACGCTCGGATCGATGACCCAGTTTGTTGGGTTTTCGCAGGCTCTCAACGACGCCAGCACAATTCTTGGGGGAACGCAGGGCAACGGGTCGCCGGGCACACAGTCGACCGGCGGCAGCTGGCAGAATGTGAACTTTGGGGATGGCGGTTATACCCAGATCAGTCCTGTCAACGAAGAAGAGTGGTTTGTTTCCAATCCTCCCGACGCAACTTCGGGGGTCAATATTTTCAGTTGCACCAATTCGAATGGAATCAGTTGTCATACTCAGGACTTCCAGAACAATCCAGTGGTTAACAGCGCGACCGTCGGCGGGGACACCGGTCCTTACTATCCCGTCTACATTCTCGATCCGCTGAGCGCCGGTGAAATGATCGTGGGAACGTGCCGAATGTGGCGCGGCTCCAGCACAGGAGGTGCATTTACGGTGCTGAGCCACAGCTTTGAAGATGGTGGCGACGGCATCTGCACCGGGAGCGAAATCAATCTGGTGCGTTCGTTCGCGGCGGGAGTGCTCGACACCAATAGCGGTTTTTCTAAAGTGATGTACGCGGGAACCGATGGATTTGGCCCGCTGATTCCGACGATCCCTCCGGGCGGCCATGTGTGGGTAAGCACGAATGTCGCAGCGGGTCCCTCGACCTGGGTTGATCAGACCGGTGCGATTAATCCAAACAATTTTCCCATCTCCGGGATTGCGTTGGACAGGTCGGATACGCAGGGGCTCACCGCATACGTCAGCATCATGGGTTTCAGCACCGGCAGCTTCCCTACTTCGCACGTGTGGCAAACGACCAACGGCGGAGCTTCGTGGACCGACTTCACCGCTAACCTGCCCGATGCACCCGCGACTGCTGTGGTTGTTGATTCCGCGACCACCGGAAACCCTGGAAGGGTATACGTTGCGACGGACGTTGGAGTGTTCTGGAGTTTTACAGCCAACGCCAGCTGGCAAGAAGTTGGCCCACCCCCCGGTCAGGCGGGATATCTGCCGAACGTCGCGGTAACCGCGCTCGGAATATTTACCCGGTCGGATTCGACCAAGTTGCTGCGCGCATCAACCTATGGGCGCGGAGTGTGGGAGTTTCCATTGACGCCCGACTTCTCCTTGTCCATTTCCAACACGCCGATAACGATATTTGCAGGCCAAGTGCCGCCTTTGTTCAACGGCACGATTACGGCCTTGGGCGGATACAACTCGCAGGTGAACTTGAGTTGTGCTCCGGTTTCGACCTGCATCGTGAATCCAACTTTTGTGAACCCGCCGGATGGGCCGCCCTTAGGAACACCACTGACTGCAACCGTGTCTCCTGGCAACACGCCCGGCGATTATACTTTCGATCTTCACGGCGCGGGAACCGACGCAAACCGGGTGACGAACGATGCGGCTTTTACGTTGCAAGTGGTCGACTTCGATCTGACGACGCCTTCGCCTCCGAACATAACCGTGGGTCCGTCGAGTACTTCCGGGCCGGTGTCGTTGCAGGTGACGGCACAAGGATCGTTCAATGACACGGTAAGTCTTTCCTGCGGGAACTTGCCCTCGGGAGCATCGTGCAACTTTCTTCCTTCCGGTTCGGTGAATCCAACTTCGAGCAGCCCAGTTGCTGTAACTCTGACAATCAGCACTACGGCGGACGCAACGGCCGGCACTGTACCGATCACGATCAACGGGTCGGTGACGAATGGTCCGACGAAAACGCAAAGCTTGTCGTTGACCATCACACTGGACTACTCGCTGGTGATCAGTAATCCATCGCTGCAGGCATACGTGAACAGCACGGTAAACTTCAACGCGGTACTGACTTCGCTGAATGGCTACAACAGCGGGGTGAACTTAAGTTGTGGCACGGGAGCGCCTCCTACTTGCACGGCCGCGCCGGCGCTTGTAGCGCCGACTGCGAGCGGCGCGCCGTTCATCGTGACGGTGGGCGGCCCCGCGTGCGGGAGCTACAACTTCAACATCGTGGCCGTGGGCACTGATGCTCAGAAGACATCGCATTTGTTTCCGGTCGCATTCACGGCAAATTCTTATACGACGCCGAATTACACTCTGGACGTCACTCCGGGTTCCCAAACGGTCGGCGTGAACGTGGCCGCAATCTTTAATGGCACTCTGCAGGGCACGGATTGCTATAACAGCCGGGTGAATTTGAGCTGCGGATCGAACCACCCTCCGAGTTGCACCGTTTCTCCGAGCAGCCTTGTGCCTAGCGTGAGTCCCGCGCCGCCTGCGCCCTTTACTGTGACCGTAAGCAGCGGTGTGGACCAGACTTATAACTTCGATGTTGTGGGCGTGGGCACGGATCCATTGAGCCGGCAACAACAAGTGCTGGTGAGTTTTACCTCGACCGGCGGCTCCGGCACACGAGGGTTCTCCTTCACCATCACACCGTCGTCCAGCATTCAGTCGTTGCCAGCCGGACAGCCCGCGATCTACACACTTAATGTGGTGCCGGCAGGAGGAGCGTTTCCCAGTAACGCGAGTCTGGCCTACTCCGCGAATTGTCCACCATTGAGTACCTGCACCGTCAGCCCGACACAAGTAAACAAAGGCAGCAGTGGAAAAACACAAGTCACGTTCACGATCACTACGACTGCTCCGGTTATCGCGGGCATGCATCCCGCGCGTGCGCTGCCGCTGATCTACTCGCTGTGGCTTTCGCTCCCGGGGTTGGTTGTGGTTTGGGGAGGGATGCGACGAAGCCGCCGGAAGCGATTTGTACTGTTCCGTTTGCTTCCTCTTATTGTTGTCGGGCTCTGGCTGGAGATTGCCTGCAGCGGCGGTCTTCAAGGTAATGGCAGCGGAAGTGGGCAGGCGGGCACGCCCTCAGGGACTTACACTATGACAGTGAGCGCCACTGTGAGTTCGCTTCCGCAACAGACGGCGCAGGTGCAGTTGACGGTTAATTAGGCTGCGCTTCTAGCTTCTAGCTTCGGGCTTCGGGCTGAGCATTAATTTCATTTGGGTGCCCCGCAAGAGCGGGAAGGCCCGCGCCTACACTTTGTTGGGGCTTTGCGTTTATCTTGTAAGTAGCTCTCTTGGCGTCTTCATCTGAGGGAGCGCTTACGCATGGCCGATCAGCGCTTAGACATTGTGATTGTTGGCGGTGGAATTGTTGGTCTTTCTACCGCGATGCAGGCTTGCCAAGCCTTTCCACGGCTACGGCTGCTGCTGGTCGAAAAAGAAGACCGGGTGGCGCGGCATCAGAGTGGGCACAACAGTGGCGTAATTCATTCCGGAATTTATTACAAGCCGGGTTCGTTGAAGGCAAAGCTGTGCGTGGAGGGAGCGGCTTCGATGGTCGCGTTCTGCCGCGAGCATGCGATTCCGATTGAGATTTGCGGAAAGATTATTGTTGCGACCACCGTTGAAGAAGTCCCGCGGCTGCAAGGGTTGCTGGAACGCGGGCAAGCCAACGGAATTATCGGTCTGAAATTGTTGGACAAGGCGCAGGCGCGCGAGATCGAGCCTCACTGCGGAGGCGTAGGCTGGCTGCACGTACCGGGCACGGGAATCACGGACTATGTGGCGGTCTGCCAAAAATATGCCGAGTTGATCATGGCGCAAGGTGGCACCGTGAGCACTGGGACTGAGGTCACGGGCATAACGCGGAGTAACGGAGAAATCGTAGTCGAGACGAACCGGGGATCGGTTGCGGCGAGATATTTGATCAACTGCGCAGGGCTGCACAGCGATCGCATCAGCCGCCTGGCGGGGGAAAAAACAGAAGTCACGATCGTGCCATTCCGCGGCGAATATTACGATCTGGTTCCGGAAAAAGAGCACCTGGTTCGGGGGCTGCTTTATCCGGTGCCCGATCTGCGTTTCCCATTTCTGGGGGTGCACTTCACGCGTCGTATCGGCGGCGGCGTGGATGCCGGGCCTAACGCAGTGCTGGCGTTCAAGCGAGAAGGCTATCGGCGAACTGATTTCAGCCTGCAAGACGCGGCCACCACGTTCGCGTATTCTGGGTTCTGGCGCATGGCTGCAAAATACTGGCGTAGCGGCGCCGGGGAATTTTACCGGTCCTTCCACAAGCCGGCCTTTGTGCGCGCTTTGCAAACTTTGTTGCCCGAGGTTCAGAGCGCGGATTTGGTGGCGAACGGTTCGGGCGTGCGCGCGACCGCCGTCAGTTGCGATGGATCCTTGGTGGATGATTTTCAGTTTGTTTGTTCGGACAACATATTGCACGTGTGGAATGTTGTCTCGCCGGCAGCAACGGCGTCGCTTCCGATCGGGCGTGAGATTGTACGCATGGCGCAGCGAGGATTTGGACTGGAGCCCCAGTGAAGCCGATCCGCTAGGAACCAAGCATAGTTCAGTCAGTCTACTCACTTTGGTTATGACCTCAGGATGTACCGTTCCTGGACTTAAAGATAGCCAGAATTCCCCCTGTGGAGCCAATGGAAGCAGGACAGCGCATTTATATTCAATGGTTTACGGTGAACCTTTGGGGTTAAGGATTGGCTTTTCTTTTATGGCACGAAAGTGCTATTTACCCTGTATAGTTATGAGAATAAAGTCTCGGTAGACAGTCGTCAGGGGTGGCGGCTGATTTGGGTGGGCATTCTCCTCCGTCTATTTGTGACCCGTCCTAACGGCTGTTTTAACTTCTCTGGCCAAAAGCGAAACCAACCTTTGCGGGAAGGGTTTCATCTCGTAGATGGCCTAACTGAAGGACGTTCTGGAGACACGCTCCAGACAACAGGGTCTGTAAATTTCTTATGGCTTACGCTATCGCCTTACCTGAGATTTCCGAAGTGATCCGAGTGCTGGCCGCCGATGCTACCAGAATGAACAGCCAGCTTCTGGCTGCAGCCCTGGAGCGCGACAAACGCTTTCAGGTGCTCGACCCGGTGTCTGATGCCCGCGGAATTATTGCCGCTGTGGCTAAGGAAAAGCCGGCAGTCGTGGTCATCAGCGCCGAACTCGACGACGACAAGCGAAAAGGATTCGAGGTCGCGCGCGAACTGCACGCCCTGCATAGCGAGATACGTGTGGTGATGCTGCTCGACGTTTCCGAACGCAGCCAGGTGGTGGAAGCGTTCCGGACAGGAGCGCGCGGCGTTTTCTGCCGTAGCGAATCACTGACGTCGCTGGCGAGGTGCATCCAGTGCGTCAGCGAAGGCCAGATCTGGGCGAATAGCAAAGAGCTACGCTACCTGCTGGAGGCGCTGGGCGAAGCCCTGCCGCTGCGCGTGGTTGACACACGAGGGGCTGCGTTGCTTTCGCGGCGCGAGATCGAAGTCGTGCGCTGCGTTGCCGAGGGATTATCGAACCGGGAGATCGCGCAGCGACTCGGCCTCACCGAGCACACGGTGAAGAATTATCTGTTCCGCATTTTTGACAAGCTGGGAGTTTCCAAGCGGGTTGAGGTTGTCCTTTACGCCTACAGTTTGGGCAGCATGGCGGAAGTCACCGCACCCGGCAATGGCGGTGATGGGAAGAAGTTGCCGCCAGTCGTATCCAAGAAAGTGCTGGCGCCGACGCCAACAACGGTTTCGCAATTTCCGTTGACGCGAAGGCGTAGTGCGGCGGAACTGCCTTCCTGAAACCAATTGTGGTGATTTGCTATGACCGGTCTATATCCGCGCGAGCCCGGACCGGGCGTCCCACTCGCGGGCTGCTGATTGCCTTATCCAAAGAATCCTGCCAGTTCTTCAGTTTTAAGGCCACCTGCTGCATGTAGGCCGCGGCTTCCGCAGGACTCAAAATCTCATGATTGCCTTGCCCATTCGCAGGCGCGGACGGGCGCGGGTTGTGTGGGTAGTCCATCTCGACGAAATCGGAGGGGACGTCGGAGGTAAGTTTCGAAATGTCCAGGTCGGCGATTACTTCTTTCACCGCGGCTAAGTCAACGACCTTCTTCTGCAATGCGCAGGTAAGCGACAGCGCATTAAAGCAGAAATTGTTGATGTTCCTGGGGATGCCTTCGGTGAATCTCGCAATATCCGGATAAACCTCGGGGCTGAAAAGAGGCTCGCCCTCGTAGCCGGCAATGCGCAGCCGATGCTCAATATAGTTCTTGATCTCGCCTGGCGAGAGGGGATCGAGTCCGTGAACAATGGAGACGCGTTGGCGCAATTGCGACAAGCCGGGGGTGGCTAATTTATCTGCCAGTTCGGGTTGTCCCGCAAGGATGATGTGCATCAGCTTGGCTCGCGGGGTTTCGAAATCGGAAAGCAGGCGCACGGTCTCGAGCACCGAAGGCTCCAGATTCTGCGCCTCGTCGATCACAACAATGAAGCGGTTGCCGGCACGGGCCTCTTGCAGCAGGCGCCGGTTGAACTCCTCGTGCATGCGGACGAAATCGTGGCCGTCGCTCTCGTAGCCTAACTCGGCCAGCAGGAAGCGCAGGAACTCGCGTGAGGTGCACTGGGTCTGGAAGACGAATGCGGTACGCGCAGAACTGCGAAACTTCTCCAACAGATGAAAGAGGATGGTGGTCTTGCCCATTCCGGGCTTTGCGATGAGACCGAGAAATCCACGATTCGCTTCGATGCCGTAGTAAAGGGAGGCCAGCGCTTCGCGATGGGCTGCGCTGAGATACAAGAATCGCGGGTCCGGAGTTACACCGAACGGCTGTTCCCGCAACCCGAAATACTTCTCATACATGCCGCGCTCCTACTGTCTCAAGCCGCCACGGGTGGCAATGCCCATCAAGCCCCAGGTTTCCCCGTGAATTGCACAGTTCGGACAGGGATATCCAAGGGACTAATCTCTCCCTTACACTCTGCCCGAAAGACCAATGGCGAACAAGAGGATAAAAGTTATAGGGCCAAACGTCTCGGTGTCCGTGCATGTGCTGGTCAGTCCAAACTAAGCTGCGAATTCACTACTAATTGATTCTACGGCAATTAGGGCGACGCGCCAATCTCCTTACACGAATCGGCAAAACGAGAGTCTGAGGACTCCTTGTGGATTCAGGGCGATTGCGCGTAGAATTTTCGAGGTTTCCCCCTTGAATGGTGTATTGATTCACTTGGAATCTGTCCCCAATCCGGATCCCAGAACCAGAGTGCTGGTGGCAGACGCTGTCGCCATGAGCTGCCAGCTCCTGCTGGATGCGTTGCTGCGCAGCAAACGGTTCGACGCGGTGGCCGCCCCAACTCCTGAAGAGGTTGGCCCGGCGTTGGACCGAAGCCGGTTCGACGTTCTGCTGATCAGCACGAATTTTTCCGAGGAACCGCTCAAAGGCCTGCGCTTTATGAGCGAGATTCGAGACCTCCATCGCGAAGTAAACATCGTGGTCTTATTGGACACGCTGGAGCGCAACCTGGTGGTGGAGTCGTTCCGGCGTGGCGCGCACGGCGTTTTCGCGCGGTCAGACTCCTTCCAGGCCCTCTGCAAATGCATTTCCTGTGTGCACGAAGGTCAGGTGTGGGCCAGTTCCACGGAACTTCAATTTGTGCTGGAAGCCCTGGTCGACCCTTTGCCCATCGAGACCCGCAACCTGCCCAGCTCTCGCCCCCTTAGCAAGCGCGAGGAAGAGATCGCGCACATGGTTGCCGAAGGATTC
>DATHPO010000256.1:0-35832 GCA_035483835.1 Terriglobales bacterium | reverse complement strand
TCCGGAGAACCCTCAATGTTCTCGGTTAGAGTTGACGTCGCTGAATCGTTGTGGGGAGTGTTGTCGTCGAGCAAGGTTTATCGCCTCTCTGGTGTACTCGCGCGTGCGCGAAGGATGCGGGATCTGCTAGCGGACAGCTGGCGTGAGTCTTAGGTTGTGTGGAGCCCGCCCTGGCGGACGGACCTGAACAATCCCAGCGGTCGGACGTTGCTAAACAGCGAACCCGCGTCCAAAAGGGAACCTCTCGACTATAGCAACCGCTCGCAAACAGTGTCAAACCCCAAACTCAGAATAATCGAGCTTGGTTAAAACCACGTTAAAAGCCCGGTCTATCTTTGAGACACGATTTCACCAGCCCGGAGACACAATTCCGCCACCCAATCGCGACGTCATCCTGAGCGAAGCGAAGGATCTCGGCCTTCCAGCCAACCACCCCACACAACGGTTGTAACCCTAACATCCGGAGAGTGCAACCTCGTACTGATTCCATTCTGGATAAAGCTCTATAATCCTACGGGCCACTCGATTACCCCAAACGGCAATTCCGCGAGCGAAACGATACTTGCGATCCTCCAACCTATGCCAGCACAACTCTACACAGCTACAATGTCTCTAGCATGATCGCCCATCTCCGCGGAAGATTGCTGTCCAAGCACCCCAACCAGGCCATACTCGAAACCGGCGGCGTCGGCTACGACGTCACCATCACGATCCCAACATTCTCCGACCTACCAGCGATCGGCAACGAGGTCGCCCTTCACATCCACACCCACGTCCGCGAAGATCAGATCGCCCTCTACGGATTCCTCAAACCCGCCGAGAAACAACTGTTCGAAAAGCTGCTTACCGTAAGCGGCATCGGACCAAAGCTCGCCATCACCATCCTCAGCGGCATGCCCGCCGACGAAATGGTAGGAGCCATCCGCCACAGCGACATCGCCCGCCTCACCCGCATCCCCGGCATCGGCAAGAAAACCGCCGAGCGCATGGTGCTCGAACTCCGCGACAAGCTCCCACCCGCCGCAGCAGGGGAAGCCCCGGCCGCGCCGGCAATGACCGCAATGGAGGAAGATGTACTCTCAGCCCTGGTGAATCTCGGCTATCAAAGAGCAGCCGCGGAACGCGCTCTGGCGTCATCAACAAAGAATGAAGAAAAAGACGCCACCTTCGAAGCCAAGTTCAGAAACGCTCTAGCCGCCCTGGCCAAGTAAAAGGGTGGGCCACACATAATCCGCTTCGTGCCCCGCCGTACCAAACCCAGCTCCCGATTCGTGCTCCTCGCGCCGTACCAAAACCCAACTCCCGATTCGTGCTCCTCGCGCCGTACCAAAACCCAACTCCCGACGTCATCCTGAGCGGACAAAGTCCGCGAAGGATCTAGCGCGTACAACGAAAACTCTCTGCCCGGCTTCCGCGACATCGATCCGAAGAAGTTTAAGTGGCCCAGCCCTCACCGCTTCCGAAAAACCTCAAAAATCAAATTAAACAACTGCACCAGCGTAATCCCGATGGTCACATAAACCGCAATCTCCAGCCGCCGCCCGGCCTCTTTAGTCCCCGCCAACATATCGAGCACTTCCTTCGTGCTCTCATGCAAAGTCTCAGCCAGCTGCTCGAAGTGCTGCGTCGACCCGCGCAATTTTTCGAGCACATGCGAGGTCGCCGAAAGCGCCGCCGCAATCTGCTCCCCATTCCGAATGTCCAGCTCGATCTTGCAAGCCGACCACCACGGACTCCCCGGCGGATTGTCATACATCCGCTGCCGAATCTCCTCATAAGACCGGCTGCGCAACAATTGCACCAGCGCATGAACCTTATCCGCGCCCACCGCCGCCGTTTCGTCCGTAATCACTGCCATAACTCGCGAGTGTAACAGCCATCCTCCAACCGGCTGAGATACCCGAAGGACAACTCCAACTGTGCCCGTAGGCCAAACCACCCAATGTTACCCCCCAAAATGGAGGACGGTCGTCCCCGCCCGTCCCCGGCTGTCATCCCGCGTGGCAGTGGAGTCCTCCCATCCCCAGATGTCATCCTGAGGCAGCGGAATGCTTGGCCGAAGGCCAGGCACTCCCAACGAAGGATCTCTGCACTTTCGCCCGATTCCACTAAGACCAGCGGCAGCCAGAATCCAGCCCCGGAGGTGCGGCATAACTTAGCCAAGGGCGTAAGCCCTGGGTAAGCCCACAATCAGGCTCAGGCCCCGCAGGGAATCGCGATCCGATCCCCTCAATACTAACTTTGTCATCCTGAGGATGAGGAGTCGCTAGCGCGCGAGCAACTCCCAACGAAGGATCTCTGCACTTTCGCCCGATTCCACTAAAACCAGCGGCAGCCAGAATCCAGCCCCGCGGGTGGCCCATTCAAGCCGTTCTTTGGCTTGAGTGGGGCAGTTTTGAGGCGTAAGCTGGCCCCGTGCCTTGGGGACTGAAACGATTTCACGCGTCCGGGCAGACTCACTTCGTGATCTTCTCCTGTTACCATCGTCGTCCCTCGTTCACGACACCCATGCCCAGGCAAGTTTTCGAGGCCGCGCTGGAGCGTGTGCGCCTCAGTTTCGAACTTTGCGTCTGCGGTTATGTGGTCGTGCCCGAACACGTTCAGCTGCTGCTCAGCCAACCGCAGCAGCATACTCTCGCCGACGCGATAAAGTCGTTGAAGCGGTCAACAAAAACTAGGGAACGTCCCGTCTGTCCCCAGGTTTCCCCGAAGGGGAGGGGAATGTCGAGGGCGCGGGTACATCCAGAATGGGGGAAGTCCTGGCATCGGCGGAGTGTCGGTATTGAACCTCGAGTTCACCGGAGTGGGATGCGATAAAGATTCCGGTGGGAGGTTACTTTGCTGAAAGTGTAGCGCGAGCTGTCGGGACCCGGAGAAACGTTTCCCTCGAGCACCTGCGTGGCGACCGCACGTAGCTCTTTTTCGGATTGGAATCCTGAGCTGGGAAGTTTCGGCAGATCGCTACCGTGAGGGATCGGAACCACATAGGTTCGCGAGTTGCCCATGAATGAGCGCCAGTAGAAGTACATCACTTTGCAGTCACGAGCCCACCCGGCTTCACACCAACCCGAGCAAAGAGGAATCGAAGGACCGCCGGCGAGCGGCACTGCCTCAACGTCCCGCCAGTTGTCTTCCCTGCTGAGTGCGCGACGCACGGCCACAAATCGCTCATCGGGAGAAATCCCAAGAGCATAGGCGATGGGTTCGGGGGTGACCTTTTCTTCCTCTGTGCCATCATCCTTCATGCGGTAAAGGTAGTCGTGCCCACCCTCGGAAAGCACACAATAAATGCGCCCGGAATACGAGTATTGCGGAACGAATTCGCGACCCTCTGAGCGGATCTGGCGCGGAGCGAAGCGATGTTCGGTGGAAGACAACCAGAGATCATGCTGTCCGTTGGCGTCGAGCGTCTCGAAGACGACGTGCTTGTCATCCGGCGAAATCGTGAAGTAGAGGACAGCGATCCCTGGCAATACCTTGGAAGCCTGACCTGTGCCCAGATCTAACACCCACAGTTCGCCGCCGCGATCGCGCTGCGAAGAGTTGGCGCTCCCGAGATAGAACACTCTGCTGCCGTCACTGGAGAACCTTGGAGTAGAAGAATAACCTTGGGTAGAAATCTGCCGTTCTCCTTCCTGGTCATGCACCCAGATGCTTCTCTCCGAGGTGCCAACAGACGTAACCAGGGACCCGCCGTCTGGAGCCATTGCGATCCCTTGTTCCTCACCCAAGCTGGCGGTCAGTTGCTCAGGTGCTCCGTCGGGAAAGGCTTGGCGCCAGATGTGATAACCCTTCGAGCCCGCATCGGAATTGAAGTACATCCACTTTCCATCCGGCGACCAGGCAGCGTAGTCACACGATCCGGACTGCGGCCCGACGGGGCGAGCCGCTCCGCCTGAGAAAGATACCAGTTGACAGGGAATCATCCTGGCGTCATTGCCCATTTCGGCCACCAGCACCCACTTGTGATCCGGTGAGAGATATGAGAAGTGAGCCATGTGGCCCTCGTCCGGCGGAACATACACATCGCGCTGCCCCGAACGACTCTCAGTTGCCGTCACGACTGCAAGATGAACCCCACTCTTGATCTCGCTAAACATCACATGGCGTGCGTCGATCCAGCTCAGACCTGTGGCATTGGAGAGCAATACCTGGGGCTGACCTCCGAGAACCGGTACGACCCAGGTCTGCCAGTTAAGTCCACTTGTTCCGTAGGCGATCCGTGAACCATCTGGAGAGAATACGGGTGCCATCTTATTAGGAGTTTCGTCATGCGTTACCTGGACAGGCTCTCCATCAGGAAGAAGCTTGATATAGAGCTGCGGTGGACCGCCTGCTGTCCGGAGAAAAGCCAGCATCCGTCCGTCAGGTGACAGCGTCGGCTCAAAAATCTCGCCGGTAAGGTTTGTGAGCTGAACCCATTGCGAAGAGTCGGCAGGGGCAACACCGACTGCCTTTCGCCAGATCACAATCGCAGAGACGACAAGCGCAGCGATCGGGAGCGAGACACCCGCCCAAATGGCAAGTCGGGATCTTCTTTGTGGCGGGGCGCCTGCGATTCTCGGTTTGGTGCCGGATTCCCTGTCACGCTTCAACCGTTGCAGGTCCGCACGCATGTCGGCGGCGTGCTGGTAGCGCAGACTGCAGTCCTTCTCCATCGCCTTGAGGATTACTGCTTCCAGAGCTGGTGCAACTTTTGCACTTATCTGTGATGGTGGAACCGGCTCATGGTGAAGAATCGCGCCGCATATCTCCCCGGCGCTCGCTCCATCAAACGGCGGCTTGCCGGTTGCCATCTCGTACAGTACCGCCCCGTAAGAGAATAAGTCGGTTCGGGCATCCAGCTCCTTCGCCCGCACCTGTTCCGGCGACATATAAGCCACCGTCCCCAACAAGGCGCCCTCGCTCGTCAGTTGTGAGGCATCGGAATCGAGCGACACTGTCACCGAATCGCTTCCAGAAGTCGCGGGTTTCGCTACGATCTTCGCCAGTCCGAAGTCGAGTATCTTAGCGTGGCCGGCCTGAGTGACAAAGATGTTCGCGGGCTTCATGTCGCGATGGATAATTCCAGCCGCGTGAGCGGCATCGAGCCCGTCGGCGATTTCGCTGGCCAGCGGCACCAAAGCCTCCATCTCCAGCGGGCGTCCGGCAATACGATGCTTTAGGGTCACGCCCTGCAAAAACTCCATGGCGATGAACTGGCGGTCTTCGTGGTGTCCAATTTCGTAGATCGTGCAGATGTTGGGATGGTTCAACGCGGAAGCGGCACGGGCTTCCCGGCGGAAGCGGTCCAGTGCTTGCGGGTTCTGGGCAACGTCCTCAGGAAGGAATTTCAGAGCGACGAAGCGCCCTAGATCGATGTCCTCGGCTTTGTAGACCACTCCCATCCCGCCGCCGCCGAGTTTCTCGACGATGCGATAGTGCGAGATGGTCTGGCCGATCATTGGGTTGAAATGTTAGGACTGGACGTGAAGCAAGTCAATGAAGGCGGGGGAAGGTGTACAGCAACGGCAAAAGTGCTACACCGATGTCTCCCGATCTACCTCGTGTGTCGATGAGTTAATATGCGCCGGGCAAGTGCGCGGCGCGGAGTCGAGCGTGAACCCAGGCGTCATCAGTGGGTTTCCGTGCTATACTTTGAGCCCACCGAGGAACTCCCGCCTCGCATTCTCTGTGCGAGCCTCCTCGGACGAGGTGGTTTCCTGTGCGACCAAAACGCTGGTCTATCGTGTATGCCTTGTCGCTGGTTGCCCTGACCCTGATCTTCACATCCAGTGCTAGGGCTCAGCCGAAGTACAAAGTGTTGGCCACCATTGACGGCGGGCTTTGGAGCGGGCTGACGTTTGACTCGAAGGGCAATCTGTACGGCGTTACAACTGGCGGGGGCGACTCCGGCGTCGGCTCCATCTTCGAAATGACGCGCAACTCAAGGGGCGGATGGACGGTAACGACTCTGCACAGCTTCGACGGGACGGACGGTTCGTCTCCAAACGGCGGCTTAATCTTCGACGAGGCGGGGAACTTGTATGGTACCAGCCCTGACGGCGGAGCCTACGATTTTGGCACCGTCTTCGAATTGACGCCTGGTTCCGATGGCTGGACCTTCACGGTGATTCACAACTTCTGCGCGCAGTATGGCTGCCCCGACGGGGAAGGTCCCAGCGCAGGCTTGGTCAGGGACAAGGGGGGCAACCTCTATGGAACGGCGGGCGGAGGATCCTACGGCTGGGGCGTCGCCTTCGAACTGACGTCAGGGTCGAGCGGATGGAACGAGACCGTACTGCACAGCTTTGCGGGTCCACCCAACGACGGAGGCGCGATTTATGCTCCGCTGACATTTGGTGGAGCGGGGAGCCTCTACGGCGTTACCGCGGAGGGCGGGCGCTACCTGAGTGGGAACTACGGGGACGGTGCGGTGTTTAAGCTGACGCCGAAGCTTGGGGGCGGGTGGGGGGAGCGCGTGCTGTTCAATTTTGATGGTGGCGACGGGCAAGGACCCACCCGAGGCCTGCTCTTTGACAAGTCAGGAAATCTCTATGGCACTACAGCCGGGGGCGGCGAGTCGTGCCTTGGAGGCTTCTGTGGCACGACGTTTAAACTGACTCGCACCTCCGCCGGACGCTGGGTTCACAGCGTCCTGTACGATTTCGCGAAGCCACAGGACGGATTCGAGCCAATCACCGGAGTGGTCTCTGACATAGCTGGTAATCTTTATGGGACGACTGCGACCGGGGGGACCGGCTCTTGTTTCGACGGTTGCGGGGTGGTTTATAAGTTAACTCCCGATGCAGACGGCAAGTGGATATACACGGTCGTGCACGAATTCAGCGGTCCTTCCGAAAGCCCGCCTGACGGCACCCTGATTATCGACCCTAAAGGTAACCTGTACGGCACTGCATTCAGCGTGGCCTTCGAAATTACTCCGTAAAATCAACTCAACGGCAATCTCAATTTTGCTGCTGGCGGTTGACGGGCAAACCGGAAGTCAACTGCTGTTAACAGGCCTTAGCACAAGTTTGCGCCGTCTGTTCGCCATTCTTGGGGGTTTTGAGCGTAATCGCGATGTTTCGCCAGTGAGAAAGCACAGCTACGACTTCCACGGGTAAAATGAGTTGGTTCAATGGCCCAAGTCTCTTTGGGGGTGTGCGTGGCGGGTTGGGTTGAAAGACGGCAGAAACGACGACTTGAACTGGCAGAAGGTGCCGACGCGGACCTGATGCGGTCTAATCACCGACGATACAGAGCTGCCTTCAGCTTGATCGGCCTGGCTCTTGTGCTGGGACTCATCGACGCGAAATTCCGCTTACCACATACATTAGAAATTGCCTTTAGGGTCGGGGTAGGAGTTTCTGGCGTTGTGGGTATCGTGCTCGCAAAATGGGCGCAGCATGAGCATGCCTTCCTGACAGAGCCGGACCCCGAAGGCCCGCCAGAAATATTCAGAAATGGCTGACGCTACATCCGGCTTACATGCCGATGAGTGTAACCCCGATTTTTCGTCAACCACAGAAACTCAATACGAGGAGTTACTTTGCGGTTCGGGGCGTACGTGCCAATACCCAATAGAGAGTCCCGAAACATGCGAAGGCCAAGAAGGTCGGAATCAGATACTTAAGATCGCGTTCCAATCCGTATATCGGAAATCGGTGGAACACGATATAGGCGTCAATGTAAACCTTAATGCAACCCACCACGAGGAAGATTGAAAGCACAGCGAATACGGTAGTGCCGACTAGGGCAAGCAAGCGCAATGCGTATTTCATTTACTTTGCCCTTTCTCCCGAGGGCTATTAAGCCCTCTAGAGTCTAGACTTCGACCAGCAACAGTAGCGGTCACTTTAACCTAAATCGAGGTTCGGCTTCCAGAGCATTATCGGGTGGCTGACGCAAACAGGCCGTTACACTCAAGTTCCCCGCCCAAGGGAAGATGAGCGTAATGGCGATATTACGCCAACGGGCCGTCCGGCCAGCACAGGTTCATTCCCTCGAAATACGCCCATCTCAGCTTCACGAAGAGCAGAACAAAGAACGCCCATACTCCAAACTGTGACCAGAGTTGTCCTATTATTTAAGGTGTGACAGAACTTGCGGTTTACGAGACTTTCGAGGATATGTTCGGGCGGAAAACCACGCTCGAAGAGTTGACCGCTGACATCAGCTTGTTTTCTCAGCAATCTGTGTTGTGGGTGTGCGCCTCGATTATAACGGGCGTACAGCTGTGGGACAGAATCGATTCGCAGCCCGAGGCTTACGCCCAATTTCTCACGTCGTTTTTCGACGGTGACACTCGGCTCCGCATAGTAGCGGACAAACCCGGGACAAACCCGGGGACAGACGGGACGTTCCCCAGTTTCCTGAAAACTAGGCAACAAAAGGGAGGCTGAGGGGGAATCCGGGGGAATCCGGGGACAGACGGAATGTTCCCTTAATCTTTCTGCAATTACGGCCGTGGCCCACTCTTTTCGCGATCGAAGCGGATTCGCGAAATCCGCCATCACCATCTACAATCGGCAATCGGATGGATTCTGCTCGCATCGCCGACCTGCTCCAAACCTTCCTCGGACCAGCCGACGACGAACGACTAACGACCAACGACCTGCAACACATATCGACGTACATCGATCTATTGCTCCGCTGGAACGCTCGCATCAACCTCACCGCCGTCCGCCAACCCGAAGAAATCGTAACCCGGCACTTCGGCGAATCCCTCTTCGCGGCCCGCCAACTCTTCCCCGCGAGGACCACGTCGGCGCAGCCCGCCGAGCCTGCCTCAAGCGAAGTCCAAGGGGCTGTCAAGGCCGAGCGAAGCTCGGCCAGCGCTCGACTGATCGACATCGGCTCAGGCGCAGGCTTCCCCGGTCTCCCCATAAAAATCTGGGCGCCCGCGGTCGAAGTCACTCTGCTGGAATCCAACCAAAAGAAAGCAACCTTCCTGCGCGAAGTAGCGCGCAATTTAACATTGACGAACATCAATGTGTTCGCCGGCCGCGCAGAAGTCTACCCCAACCCACCCGCAGATGTAGTAACTCTCCGCGCAGTAGAACACTTCAAAACCGTCCTCCCCATCGCCGCCCGCCTGGTCGCACCCGGAGGCCGCCTAGCCCTCCTGATCGGCCAAGCCCAGCTAGCGCAAGCCCACAACCTGGCTCCCGAACTAGTTTGGATACCCCCCATCCCAATCCCCCTCTCCACAAGTCGGGTCCTGGCCGTTGGCACAAGCCAGCAGTCTCCGAACGGCCACGTACCAGAATAGGCAACAAGCACGAAGCCAAAAGTGAAATGAAAGTGCGATCGCGGAGCTCAACGGCGGCATAATTCTAGCGCTGGCCCCCAACGACCCACCGGGACTAATGTTCCACGTGGAACATTACTCAAGGGTCTGTTTCTGTCTTATTTCCCGAAAGAGACTCACGGAGTGTTCCACGTGGAACATTCACAACCAATTTCACCCGGCGTTGGGATGTTCCACGTGGAACACTTCTGTGGAAGATCACGTGTCAAACGGCCGTAACTCGTTTTGCATGAAGCAGAATGTATTAACGAAGTCGTTGCACTGAAATCTGTCATTGCAAATGCACAAGGATTCGGCCTATTCTGCAAGCGTCTCTCCGATTCTTCAAAACTAAATG
Source organism: Terriglobales bacterium (assembly GCA_035483835.1). Taxonomy (GTDB): domain Bacteria; phylum Acidobacteriota; class Terriglobia; order Terriglobales; family Acidobacteriaceae; genus JABDBE01. The sequence goes on along the minus strand of DATHPO010000256.1, from coordinate 26,203 downwards.
GGACGCGTCATCGCGGTTGCCAATCAGAAGGGCGGCGTAGGCAAGACCACGACTGCCATCAATCTGGCCTCGTCCATTGCCGCAGCAGAGGTCGACACGCTGCTGGTCGATTGCGATCCGCAATCGAACGCCACCAGCGGCCTGGGCTTGGTCAAAGATCCTGAACGAATCAGCACGTATCAATTACTGATGGGCGAGGCCACCGCGCAGGAGGCCCTGCAGAAGACGGAGCTCGATCAGTTGTGGCTCATCCCGGCGCACAAGAACATGATCGGCGCGAACCTCGAGCTGATTGATAGCGAGCGCAGGGAGTTTCGTTTGCGGGATGGGATTGCTCCTTTGCGCGATCGGTTCAAGTACATTGTGCTCGACTGCCCTCCTGCGTTGGATCTTCTTACGTTGAATGCGCTCGTTGCCGCGGACTCGATTCTAATTCCCATGCAGGCAGAGTACTTCGCGCTTGAAGGCGTGTCTGAGCTTCTCGACACGATTGAACGGATACGCGCGTCGTTGAATCCTGAGCTGACAATCGAGGGCGTGGTGCTGACCATGTTTGACGACCGGACCAACCTGGCTCAGCAAGTGACGGCGGAGTTGAATCGATATTTTGGCGAGAAGCTTTGCAAGACTACGATCCCGCGGAATGTCCGACTGGCGGAAGCTCCCAGCCACGGCAAGCCTGCGTTGCTTTACGACGTGCGATCACGTGGGGCGGAGAGTTACATTCAGTTGGCTAAGGAGATCATTGGTCACAGTCTGCCGGTCGAGATGCCTGCGCCGCCTCTCGCCGAGGAGAAGCAGGTGGTGAATGCTCCGCGGTGGAAGCGGTGGATCAAGGAGCGGAACAAATTGACGACTATCAATATACTAGATCGATGAGCGTCGATGTGTGGCTGGGAGGAGTTGACGTTGTACGCGCCAGATCCTTCGCGGACTTCGTCCGCTCAGGATGACGTCGGTTTATAGCGTAGTTTGGCAGGATGACGTCGGTTTATAGCGTGGTCTGGAGGGTTATGACTACTACGGTGATTGCGGACAAGGTTGTTGAGAAGCGGCGGGCTTTGGGGCGGGGGTTGGATTCTTTGCTGCCATCGGGGCCGCGGGTGGTCGAACCCGCGTCACAGTCGACGGTTTTGCCTGAGGTCCAGGCTCAGGCGGCGCGGGGTGACGCGGTGGTCGAGATTCCGCTGGCGCTGATTGATGAGAATCCATATCAGACACGGTATTTCGCCAAAGACCAACCGGCGTCGGAGGACTTTGTTGCGACCACGCTGGACGAACTGGCGGACTCGATTCGGGCGAACGGGGTGATCCAGCCGGTTTCGGTTCGTCCGGGAACCGAGGGGCGCTATGTTCTCATACTTGGGGAGCGGCGATGCCGGGCTTCGAAGATTGCGGGGAAAGCCACGATTCCTGCGATCGTGCGCAAGGTCTCTGACCAGCAGGCGGCGGAGATGACCGTGGTTGAGAACCTGCAACGGCAGGATCTGAACTGCATGGAGCAGGCAACGGCGTTTTCCAAGTTGAGCCAGGATTTCAAACTCACGCAAGAGCAGATTGGGCAGAGGGTAGGGATTTCGCGGGAATCGGTTTCGAATTATATGCGATTGCTGCGGCTGCCGCCGTCGGTGACACAGTATCTGCAGGAGGGGCGGCTGGGATTCAGCGAGGCGCGAGTGCTGCTCACGTTGCTTGATCCGAATCTGATTCCGAAGATTGCCGACGAAGCAGTGCGCAAGCATTTGTCGGTGGAGCAACTGGAAGACCTGGTGTTCAACACCAATGTGCCCTTGCAAAAGGAGAAGCAGCCGGGGACGGCGCGTTGGGTGGATCCGAATGTCCGGCATGTGCAGACGGAACTGGAACGGACCTTGGGTGTGCGAGTGCGGATTCGCGATCGCAAGGGTAGAGGGAAGATCGAGATTGAGTATGCGACGCTGGAGGATTTTGATCGGGTAGTCGGGATGTTGAAGGGCGGCCGTTGAAGGTTGGTCGTTCGTCGTCAGGCTTTTTCGGTATCCGGCGGCTTTTTGCCCTTTCTTTTGCCCACTGGCAGGTTGCCTGAATTTATATTAGCAAGAATCTCGCGAGTTAACTTGTGGAACAGCTGCCTGGATTGGAGTCTTCACGCAGTGTCCTAACTCTAGGATTCATTGTTGAAGTGGGAAATGTCCATGACTGTCCTGAACAAGGTTCTGTTCGGTGGAATTCGATTTGACAAGAATCCGAGAAGTAAACTGTGGGATAACACATTCCAATTAGCGGCGCTCTAGTGTTCAGGAGTGGCGCTGACGCCGAAGTTTGTTGGGAGATGTGGTGTGTTTGGCCAATTGGCTCCAGATCCAACAGCATAACCACAAACAAAGTCGGCCTTGCCATTTTGAAAGCGGGGCGGACCCTCGCCGCCCCTATGTATGATGCCGGTTCCCAGCGATTCAGATTTGCCCCAAGCCGCCGTCAACGTTGATTTCGACGCCGGTGATGTAGGACGCGTCTTGCGAAGCCAGAAACGCGACCGTGGCTGCCACTTCCTCGGGTTGTCCAAAGCGCTTCATTGGAACCGTCGCGACCAGTTCCTTGGCGAATTGATCGACCACTTCTTTTGATACGCCGGCCCGGCCAAAGATCGGCGTAGCAATCGGCCCCGGCGCCACGGTGTTGACACGGATGCCGCGACCCGCCAGTTCCGCAGCCACAGTTCGCGCCAAGGAGCGCAGGGCTGCCTTGGTTGCGGAATAGGCGCTGGTTCCGGCGGTACCTTTCTGGTCTGCCACGCTGGTATTCAGAATGATCGAGGCGCCGTCATTCAGTAAGGGCAGCGCTTTCTGGATGGTGAAGTACGCACCCTTGATATTGATGTCAAACTGCTCGTCATACGCCCTTTCGGAAGTCTCGGCAAATGGCGCGAAGTTCACGATTCCCGCGTTTACAAACAAGACATCAATCTTGCCTAGCTTCGCTGAAACCTCAGCATAGAGCTTGTCTACATCGGGGAGTTTGGAGACGTCCGCCTGCACGGCCGTCACGCCATTTCCAATTATTTTCACCGCCTCATCCAGGGTTTTCTTGCTACGCCCTGCGATGACCACTTGCGCGCCTTCCTGCTGGAAGCGCTTCGCCGTCGCCAGCCCAATGCCGCTGTTTCCACCGGTTACTACCGCCACTTTGCCTTCGAGTCGCTTCATGTCAGTCTCCCTATCGTTCATGAATTTTCTTTTTCGTCCCTTGTGGGGCATTGATTGCCGTTTTCGTGACTTGCGATATTTAGACACTTAGATGATCATCGAAGTAACTGGTTGCAGTTTCTTCGGAGACTGCCGCGGGAGGATGGTTTCCGGGCGTGATGGCAATAACTTCGCTACACTTAAGGTGGACCCATGGACCGCTCTCAGGTCGAAAAAATATCGAAAGCCCTGGCCGACGAGACCCGGCTGAAGATCTTTGAGGCCATTTCGGCAAACGACCACATGAACTGTGGCGACATCGTCTCGATGCGCGGCGTCACTCCCGCAACGGTCTCTCACCATATGAAGATTCTAAGCGAGGCCGGGTTGATTGCCTGTCGCCGCAAAGGGCAGTTTGTTTACAGCGAGTCCGTTCCTGAAACCATTGCAGCCTACACGCGGGAGCTCGCAAAAATCGCACGCGGCAAGAAACCTGCGCGCCGGCGCTGATTGGTTCCCTGGAGAAATGAATGTTGGTGACGGAGGAGCAGAAGGTGCTGCAGTTGGTGGCCATGCAGCTTATGAATGGAGAGGTGGTCGCGCTGGAGGGCCAGGAGGTGCGGGTGAAGCGGGTGGGGAGTGGGCGATTGCGGATGGTGCAGTTTAGATTGAATGGGCGGATGTTTGAAGCCATCGAACAGAATCGGGAGAAGCCTAGCCGGTGGGGACAACTGGCGCGTGAGAAACATCAGGTGGTGCAGTTCCGGGATTTGGCGACGCATCAGTATGTGGCGGTCGCGGTGGATGGGGAGATCACGCAGTATGGGCGGGGTGGGAGTTGATGTTGTCCGCGCAAGATCCTTCACGGACTTCGTCCGTTCAGGATGACGTCGATTTGGGAGGGTTGGTGGCGCTTCAGGATGACGCTGGGTTTAGGGGCGATTGGCTCTATTGACAGGGGCTTCGGATCACATATAGTCCTTATGCTGGAAATTCGGCTGGGCCATTCTTTTGTCCTTTCGAGGAGAAATCCATGAGAGTCTCGCGTCTGATGGTGTTTGTCGTGCTGTTATCGGTCGCCGCGTTTGCGGAGACGCCCTTGACGTTCACCTATACAACGATCAAAGTTGCGGGGGCACAGAGCACCGCGATCTACGGCATCAATAACGCCGGGGTGATGGTTGGATCGTACGTCGACCGGAGCGGAGTGCGGCATGGGTTCACGCTCTCAGGAAAAAATGTGAAGAAGATCGACGATCCGAAGGGCACGGACACTTATTGTTTCGGGATCAACAAAAGTGGGGCGATCGTGGGCTATTATGCGACCTCCAGCCATGAGGCGCGGGCGTTCTTGTATCAGAAGGGAAAGTTCACGGACATTGGCCCGGCCCACGCGACCGGTTCACAGGCTCTCGGGATTAACGATCACGGAGACATCAACGGTAACTTCGGCGACTCGAGCGGGGTTTCGCATGGGTTTCTCTTGAAGGGCGGAGTTTATAAAACGCTGGACGTGCCCGGGGCCCAGGATACGCTGGGCGGAGGGATCAACAACGCAGGCTTGATGACCGAGGTGTGGCTGGATTCGAGCTTCAGTTCGGAATCGTCGCTCTATAACGGCAAGACCTACAAAACGATTAATGTGCCGGGAGAGCCGAACTCGGACGCCGCCGCGATCAATAATCTGGGCGACATTGTTTATTCGTGGGAAGGCACGGGCGACACTTATGGCGGCGCGTTGCGGCACGCCGGCAAGATCTACAAGTTTCACGTGCCCAAGGGCGATCGAACTTTCGGGTACGGGATCAATGACGACAAAGTCATCGTTGGGGCGTTCACCGATGACAATGGCGTTCTGAGCGGTTTCTCGGCGACGTATTAGAGGATCAACAACGCGAGTGAGATGGCGTAGAGAGGTCGAACACTCGCCCGGCCGCGACCGTCTCATTTACTGGCCATGGGCTTAGGCTTCGCCGCGTCTGAGGTCACAAGAGATCCACCCTTGACAATCACTTTCGGGTCTAAAGACGCATTCGACCCATTGGCGCTATGTGTCACGGAATATTGGTAGCAGGCATTAGCTGGTAGATGTACCTTGCCACCCTGCGGCGCGTCCCCGTCGGTGCCACTAAACGAGGCTGCCGGGGGATGACCAAACGGATTCTGGGCAAAAGTGACGGTGAAATTCGAGCTTGGATCCGAAGTAAACCACTCTATCTTCGTGCCTGGGGTCACGCACACATCTCCATTGCCGATCGAATCCTGGGCTGTGACCGTGGCGACACTTCCTTCTTCTGAAATCCTTACGTAGCAAGCCACAGCGTGATGGCCTGACCGCCCGCATCTGTGGTGGCCGCAATCTGGGGTTGTGGTACAAGGCCCTGAACCCGCTACCGCTGAACTGACCAAGACTGCAAGAGCCAACAGAGTAGACCCCGCCTTTGCGCAAACCAAGCGACCAGGTTTCATAACGCTCCTTTAATTGTCTGGATTTATTGTCTGGATGAAGCTTGGGACGTTCCCTTTTCTTGTTGCAACCATTTCTGGTAGCGGGAATCGGAGCGTAATGCCTGAAGCTCCGGTTCATGCTCAACGTCTTCAACCGAATAGCCAGACTTTACAGCCAGGTCGATCGCTTCAAGGGCCCGATTACGGTTGCCGATGATCTCATAAACCAACGCCGATGTAAACAAAACATCGCTGTCCTTCGGAGACAGCCGCAGCGCCTTGCCGATAAACGTTTCTGCATCTTTCTTTCGGCCGAGATGCGCGTCGTAGAGAGCGATTCCGCTCAGCACCTCGGTGCTGTTCGGATTGACGCTGAGCTCATCCATGGCAGCTTGCAAAGCTTTCTGGTAAGCCGCCGTCGCTTCGGAAGCCCGCGACGGAATCTGACGATAGCTGTCTCCTAAATTGCGCCACAAGATATCATTGTGCGGATCCAGTTCCGTAGCCCTCTTCATGGCATCCACCGCTTCCGGATAGCGGCTGAGAAACATGTACGCCGATCCCAGATTGCTCCAGGCGCTGGAGGTTTCTTTCAAAGCCAGTCCTTTTTTCAAGATATCGATGGCGTCGTCGTAGCGGGCCATCGCAATGTAATCGCCACCAAGCATGTGGTATCCCATGGAATTGTCCGGTTGCAGATCGATCATGGCCTGGAACTGCACGGCCGCCTTTGAGAATTCTCCGTGCTCATAGTAAAAAGCGCCCAAACCGCTGTATCCGAGCCAATATCCCGGTCGACGCTTCACTACCGATGTTAAGGCTTCTTCCGCCTCGGGCAGCTTGCCTTGATCCTCGTAAATTCCGCCGATGAGATACTCCGCATCGATGGCAGACGGATCTTCGTCGAGAGCCCTGCGATACTCTGATAGTGCTTTGTCGAGCTGTCCGGTCTGCTGATAAATTCGGCCCAGGGCGATGTGAACCGGCACCAGTCGATCGTTTAGCTGAAGAGCGTGCTGGCCGTTCCATGCGGCTTTCTTAATCCATTGAGGATCCTTGGTGAGGTTGTATTTTTTGGCATACGCGCTGCCTAGGCCGGCATAGGCAAGGGCGTAATCAGGATCCTTGGATAAGGCGCTGGTAAACAAGTCGATGGCGTGGTCCAGGCTGTCTTTGTCGTAGCGTTCCGAGTACCCCACTCCTTGTTCGTACAGTTCATACGCCCCCGGCAGATTCGTCCCTCCTGAGTTGACGGTGCGTGCGGCTTCTGGACTGATCTCCAAGTCCACCATGTCGGCAACAGATTGCCACACGTTCCCCTGCAGTCCATCGAGTGTTGACGAAGTTGCGTAAATGGTTCGGGACGCCAACTGCCGGTGATTCTTTGCGTCTACCAGGTTGGTCGTGAGAATCACTCCCGTTCCGGTGTGCTGGATGCTTCCGGTCACCGCCAGAGTGACGTTCAGTGTGCGATAGGCTTCGTCCAGACTTTTGATGTGCCTAGTGTCGGTCGCCGGAACCACCCAGAACGACTTCTGAAAACGCTCCAATTGCGACAACTTGCTGGTCAGGCTTTCGACCACACCGTCACTGAAAGCCTGATCTGCGGCGTCGTTGCCGATGGTTTGGAAAGGAAGCACGGCGAGGTGTTTCTGCGCTGGCAGCAGACGGAATGGGTTGGGAAGGATGCCCGCCCAGATTAGGCCCAACAAGGCGACCAGTAGAAGCACGATCCCCTTGAAGACGATCGCGTAACCCTTCACGGCAGAAACCAGAGGGTTTGAATCCAAGTATCTGGCCGAGCTGCTCCGGGACAAAGATTGCCAGACGTCTCCGACTTCATGGAAGCGTTCAGCCGGATCCGCCGCGATGCACTTGGTTATGACACTCTTCCATCGTGCGCCGATTCGTTGCGCTTTGCCGTTCTGAACATCTTTGAAAGGAGCATGACGAGAGGTTGGCAGATGGGCGGTTAACATTTCAAAAATCGTTAAGCCGAGTGCATAGACATCGGTTTCCCGTCCGTACTGTCCACGAAACTGCTCGGGAGCCATGTACGAGGGAGTACCAACAACTTCAGCGAACGAGCGCGTAGAATTTTCCTCGGGTTGCACACTTCTTGCCAGGCCAAAATCGGTGACCTTTACCAGCTTCTGGCCTGTTTCCTCGACCAGCATTACGTTCGCAGGCTTGAAATCTCGATGAATAATTCCCAACTGGTGCGCGGCAGAGAGGGCTGAGACCATTTGGCCAATCAGGGGAAGAGCCTGATCACAGGTCATCGCTCCTTGCTGCTGGAGCTGTCCGGCCAAAGTCATGCCCGGCAGCAGTTCCATCGTAAGGAAAAGTATGTCCCCGTAAGCCGGATGGCTGTGATGTCCGATGTCGTAGACCCGGCAGACATTCCGATGGGTCACTTTCCGGGCTAGTTGAATTTCTCGTTTGAACCTGGTGAGCTGATGAGCAGACAGTACCAGGGAATGCGCAATTGTTTTGAGCGCAACTCTGGTTTTCAGCTCTCCATCTTCGACCTCATAGACTTCTCCCATCCCACCCTTGGCGATAAAGCGAATGACCTCGTAGCGCTGACCCACGACATCCCCTGCGGCAAAAATGGGCGGGGAGTGCGGTCGCTGAGGCAAGATACGACCGCAGGGCTCGGTATCGAGTAAGGACGTGGTCTCCTCAGCGTTGTCGAGAAGCTCCTGCACCTCGATTCGCAGGGCGGAATCTCCCGCGCACGCTTCGGCGAGAAAATCCATCCGCCTCTCCATGGGAATTTCGAGGACGCGGTGGAAGATGGTTTTTGCCCGGCTCCGCCCCTCCGCCTTCATCATTTGAGGAACCTGACAGTGTTTTGTAAGCGCGATTATAGCCCCGGGGTTGACAAGAGGAAGCCATTGTACCTCGCATCGAGTTGGGGGTAGTAATTGCAGGTGTGCATGTTTCCCCGGAGCTTCGGATGGGCGGGGACGCCCATCCTGCACAAAATAACGTTGGAGTTAGCGGGCGGGTGGAATGCTGACGATCAGGCCTTTGGGGCCTACGGCTATGGCTTGGCCGGTTGGGCTGACGCTTACTGCGTTCAGATTTAGGTCCCAGCTTTTCTGCGATGAAATTTTCGCGACGTCATCTTCGTAGGCGGATTGGGACGTTCCCACAACCAGGACGGCGCCGCTTTCGGAATGCGGCTTGGCAAAGGCTACGGCGGAAATATATCTTTGCGGCGAGATGGGGGACAGAGTCCAGGTGAGGCCGCCATCATTGGTAAAGGCCAGGTGGGGGCCGCTCTGCTCGGGATTCCGGTAGTCTCCACCAGCGATCACGCCATGGACCGGGTCGCGGAAGGCGACGGAGGTGATTCCCAGGGATTCATTGCCGTGGACGATGGGGGTCTCGACGACCGTCCATGTCTTGCCCGCGTCGGTCGAACGAAATACCCTCGCGACCTTGCCCCCGGTAGCGAACCAGACGTTGGTCTTGCCCTGGGCGGTAATGCAGGTTCCGCTGGAGGCGAATGCGCTTTCTCCTTCGATCGCCGGCGGAAGCGAGTCGGGCGGAATCGGATTCCAGTTCTTGCCGCCGTCATTGGTTGCGATCAGTTCAAATCTAAGTTTGCCGGCATGGCCGGCGACGGGGTCGCCGAGCGCGATGCCGTGATCCGGGTCCCAGAAGGCCATGCAATCGAAAAATCCCTTGGGATCTCTGTAGGTAAATTGCAGGTTCCAGTTCTTGCCAGCGTCGGTGGTTTTGTATATGCGCGCACGGTCACCCGGACCGGCGCTCAGCAGATAGGCGAGGTCGGCGCTAAAGGCTTCGACATCGCGAAAGTCCAGCGCTTCCGCGCCAGGGACCTGAGCGGGTTGCCACGAGACTCCGGCGTCCACGGTTCGAAGATAAGTTCCGTGACTGCCGCTGGCCCACCCGACCAGGTTGGAGATCATGCTGACACCGCGAAGATTGGCGATGGTGTTGGATTTTTGGACGGTGGGATTCTGCGCGACGAGGGGGGCGGCGAGGAAACAAGCGACCAGAAAACGCAGGCGCATGCGATTATTGTGCCAGAAGTTATGCGTTTGGTTGAATGATTTTGCATTTGAGTTCACATTCCGGAAAGAAGGAAGCCCATGGCGCGGGTTCTGCTGGAAATTTGTTGTGGATCGATTGATGACGCGGTTGCGGCGGAAAAGGGTGGGGCAGACCGGGTGGAGCTCTGTTCGGCGCTTTTTCTGGGCGGGTTGACGCCGTCGGTAGGGACGATTCAAGAGGCGAAGCGGCGGCTGAAGATTCCGATCATAGTCATGGTTCGTCCGCGAGGCGGAGGTTTCGCGTATTCCGAAGCGGAAATGGCGAGCATGGAACGCGACACGGAAGCGGCGGTTGAAAACTGTGCCGATGGGGTTGTAGTGGGCATTTTGCAATCCGACGGAAAGATCGATGTTGCGCGATGCCACCGCATTCGGCGGTTGATCGGGACGCGTCAAGCCGTGTTTCATCGGGCCTTTGATGTGACTCCTGATCCGTCCGAGGCTCTGGAACAACTTGTGGATCTGGGATTCACGCGGGTGCTCACCAGCGGGCAGAAAGATAGCGTGCCCGAGGGCGTGGAGCTGATCAAGAAATTGATCGAGCGGGCTAGCGATCGGATTGAGATTCTTCCCGGTGGGGGAATTCAGGATTGGAATCTGAAAGAGGTGGTCGAGCGGACCGGGTGCCAGCAGGTGCATATGACGGCGTGGGGAACAGTGTCCGACACATCGACGCAGGCGCGGCCGGGGATTACGTTCGGTGGAGCTTTGTACCCGTCGGAAGATCGTTATCAGATGACGGATGCGAAGCTGGTGCGGCAGCTATCGGAGACACTGAGGACTACTTCTCGTTGAACTCGACGAAGGCTCCGGTGCTCTCGTAGTACAAGCGGATGCTGCACTGCCTGGGCGCGATGTGAGCAAACGAAACCTGCAGTTGTTTGGGCGGCCCGCTGACTCCGCCGATTTCCATGGGAGCGCGCACCAGGTCTTGTTTCTCGTCGTAGGTTTTGGGAGTGGTGACGTTGCGGCTCACGATGAGAGTCCAATCTTTTTTATTCGGGATCACGTACATCGAATAGGCGCCCACGGCGAGCTCCTGATGATTCAGAATCAGCGGAACTTGTGAGAACAGGGTCATGGGAGAACCGGCGGGCAGCCACACTTTGCCGCTATGCGGCTGATCTTTCTCGCTCATGACGGAGCCGTTGTATTCCACGCTGATTTCCTTGCCGTCGGCGAAATCGCAGCTGGCGGTTCTGGTGGGATCGTTCGCGTCCTGATCCGCCTGCGCGGTGGCGAGGGTGGCCAGAAAAAACTGAGAGGTCAAGACGAGGCAGACGGCTAGGCGCATGAGGTATTCCCCCGGGCTCGACTTTTCAACGTCTGACAGCGAATGCGGGACCATTGTACTTCGGAAGAGCTGTAATTGCAGGTGGAATTCACGCCTTGGAGCATTGACTCCAGGCATCCCCGGCGCGAACGGGTAAGGTCCGAGTTGTGCCACGTCCTATTCGGGCTTGGTCTTCAGTGACGTTCTCTTATGTCGCGGGCATTGCTAACGTGATAAGCCAGCAGCAAGAAAGGCTGGCTCTGATCACATGGCAAAGAGTGAGAAATCGGCATTTCAGCTCAAGATTCTTTACGGTGAAGGCGACGCGGAAGTGCTTGCCTCCCAGGCAGTTCTTATCCAAAAGGCGGGCCACCAGATAGAGACTGCGGTGGGGCGCAAGGGGATCGATGAGGCGGTGCGCCGGGGGTCGTTCGACCTGGTGATTCTTGGCCCGAGTTTGACCAAGAACGATCGGCATCACCTGCCTTACGTGATCAAGAAGGCGCAGGCGGCGATCCGCGTTCTGGTTATGCACACGGATGGGGAGGGGCATCCGGCGGTGGACGCGAATCTCGATACTGGGAGGAGCATCGCAGATCTGGTGGCGAAAATTGCTTCAATGATGGCGAGTGGCGAGATCGCTTCGCATGGGCTGGCCAAGGGTGCGGCGGCCGGCAGGTAAGCTTCAGTTCTCGGTTGTCAGTTCTCGGTTGTTAGTTTTCTGGGAGGCGGCCTTCGGGCCGCCTTTTCTTATTGGGCAAAGCATCTGGTTGAATACGAATCAAGATAGTAAAAGTGGATTCGACCCGGGCCGATTTGGCCGCGCCTTGAATTAATCCTTGCTCATCTGTGCGTTTGTGGGAAGCGGAGCCTCGGGCTGCGCTGACGCGGTAGAATATTGGCGAATGTCACTTCGCGTGAACTGGTGGATATGAGCGCATCAAGCATGAGCACATCAAGCAATGGAAGCGAACAGAAAAAAATCTATGTGACCCTCACCGGGTTGCCTCTTTCATTTCATTTCGAGTGGCCTTTTCGCAGGTCTACTTCGGGGGCGGATTTTTTCTTCCTGCATGCCGACATCCGGCTGGAGAACTCGGCAGGGTTGCATGCGCCGGTAGCGGTGAATCTGTCGGCAACCGTGCGCGAGGTATTGCCGTCGCTCGAGCCGCGGGACGTAGAGAATCCGGTGATCAACGCCTTGCGCAAAGAAGTCGACCGCAGGCAGTTGGAATTTGTGAAGTCAGGCAAGCTCGTGCCCGTACAGTTTTCCAGCCGTCATTATGATTTCAAGCGCGGTAAATGGATGTTCGGCAAGGCGAGTGACGAGGATATCGAGTTGCTGCTACAGCGAAATGCGTACTGGCAAACCCGGTTGGTTGGCGGGACGGTGTGGATCGCGGACCCGGCCGAAGTGCTTTACGTCGAGACTTCCGCGGAGCATCTTCTCGTTCTTGCCAGGAAATTGGAAATGCAAGGGCTGATCAAGCTGGGCCGAGAGCGAGCCACGGCGACTCCTTTATTGATGGAGCAAGCGGCGAAGTTTGAGGTTGACATGCATGCGGCTCTGGAGGAGTTGGAGAAAAAGCATGCGTTCGAACGAGGGTAGGAAAACTTCCATCGATCAGCGAACACTTCTAAGGCGCCATGCCTTCTTCCATCCATTTCTTGAACAGGGCAATTTGATCTTTGGGCCAAGGTTCGTCGCAGGGCATGCTTCCGTCGAGAACGCGGGCATAAATCTCATCCGCCTGAGCCTTGACGTCGGCGAATGATGAGAGGTCGAGGCCAAAATCCTTCATTGTGTCCACGTCGGGAGTGTCACGGAACAGTGGACGAATATCTTTGGCAAAGCTTAGAGCCACGAAACACCTTCAATCTGCTCTGTCATGAATGGAGCAAGCTTCCCGGAATTCTAATCGCTACTCGGCTTTCACGGCATCGATAGTTCGAAAAAGCTCGTCGCTGGGCTGCTTGACTTCCACAAAGGGATGGCCATTGGGTTTGCTGCTAACGACGTATATCGTTGGAGTGTGCTCGAGATGAAGAGCTTTCCCCAACTCGCGCTCGGCGTTCACCTCGGCCGCAAACTTGCCCTGAGGATCGACCACGAAGGGCAAATCCACCTTATGATCGACGGCAAACTTCTCCGCGAACTGGCGCAGGTTGGTGGGAAAGATTTCGGGCTGGTGCTCGAAGATGTAGTCGCGGAAGTCCAGCCCAAGCTGCCGGGAGCGGCTGTCAAAATAATGGGCGATAACCGCGGCTTCGAACGACCAGTTATGCATGGGCAACGGAAAGTCGTGGCGAACTACGGGAATCTTGTAAGTCTTGCCTGCCTGCGCGACCACAGGAGCCTCGCGCCGGCATTGCGGACATTGCAGATCCTCGAAGACCACGATGGCGATCTGCGCTCCTTTCGGTGGACGCAAGGCCGGGTTGACAGAGTCCTGCGCCAAAGCCAGGGAAGCAAACATTGCAACGACGAAAGCAAATCGAACCAGGGTTCTATTCATAGCAGAATCAGTACATCCCTCTTAATGTATCGCAGTTAATGTGCACCGGGTTAATGCGCGCCCGCACTCCCGGTGCGCGAAATCACAATGGTTCCAAGGCTCAACAAAGTCAGCAAAGAAATCGCCGCGAGCGAGGCCACGCAATAGACGCACCATACTCCCAGGATATGAGCTTCCACGTGTGCCAGGTAGAGCGAAAACGCCAGCCCGACGAAGGCCGCGGCCAGAAACAAACGATAAGCGCGCCTGAAAGCAAGCATGGCGAGAAGCACATAACCGGCCATCCCGATGGCAGCGACGGGAACTCCGGCGAGCACCGCGAAGGGGCTGTGATTGACGATTCCACAGTCCCAGCGCTCGTTGATACTGCATGGAGAGCTGTCGGTCCGGTAGTGTTCCCGGAGCGCAAGGCCAGATGCTATAAAGCCAAGAAGTGTCAATGAAACCAGGACGTACCGCATTAAGCCGGGATCCCCCGCCGAATGTGAAAACAATCATATTTTACCCTACGTTGGCTTACCGGCGGGGCTCGCAGTGGAACGGTTAGAAACTGGTTGTTCGGTATGCACTTAGATGGTAGCGTGTCGAGCAAGCTGAGGAGGTAAGAAGCCTGAAGAACTGGCACAGCATTCTCAAGGGTTTAGCTGTTGGAACAGTGACCGGGATATGTGTTGGACTTGGGGGCTTCTTCCTCGCCGAAACGCCCAAGGCTAGCGGAATGGGGCCGGTTATGTTCCTCTTAGTGCCGGTCTGTTCCGGATTCGCCATCGCGATGGTTACCCGACCGCCCAACACCGATTGGGCGGCGATGTTACTCGCGGCTTTTATTACGCTCTCGTTTCTCGTCGCGTTCAAGTTCGAAGGCCTCCTTTGCGCCGTTCTAGCCTTTCCCGTGCTAGCCGTCGGCCTCATTATTGGCGCTGGCTTGGGACATCTCTTCCGGCGCCATGTTGTCGAACGTCTTCGGCACCAGATCACTGGCGTGACCGTTATTTTCGCGCTAACACCCGCGATCATTCTTGCGAGTCACCGCGCAGAAATGCCTGCATTAAATAGGACGCGTCAAGAGACAGTGTCCAACACCATTTTTCTCAAGGCGGCGCCGCAAGAGGTTTGGGCCGACATACAGTCGATTGACAGCATCAACGCCACGAAGCCTTTACTGATGCACTTCGGACTTCCCGTCCCTGTGCGCTGCAGCCTCGAGCGAAAAGGTGTGGGAGCGAAGCGGACCTGCTACTTCGAGAACGGGTTCATTGAAGAGACCATTACTGAATGGGCTCCTCCTTATTCTATGCAACTGACAATTGATCGAACGAATATGCCTGGACGTCACTGGCTCGGATTTGAGAACGCTGCTTACGAACTTCGTCAGGAAGGAAGTGGCACGAGGCTAACTAGAACTACGACGATCACTTCACATCTCTATCCGGTCTGGTATTGGCGCTACTTCGAAAGGCTGGGCGTGTCGTCCGAGCACGAATACCTTCTCCGTGATTTGTCGAGCCGTCTGAATCGGTAATCAAAAGCGTTCAGAGTAAGCGCAGCTGGCGGCGTTCCAGGGCGAGCAGCTTTTCCTTGATGGGCAAGCCGCCACCGTATCCGGTGAGCTTGCCATTGCTGCCGATCACGCGATGGCACGGGATCACGATGGGAATTGGGTTCGAGCCATTGGCTAGGCCCACGGCCCGCGATGCTTTCGGATTTCCGATTCTGCCAGCCAGTTCCCCGTAGGAAATGGTCTCGCCATAGGGAATATCGCAAAGGCGGCGCCAGACTCCCAACTGGAACGGTGTTCCTTCGGGTGCGAGTTGCAAGTCGAAGTTCTCCAGCGCTCCCGCGAAGTAGGCTTGGAGCTGGCGGATGGTTTTGCTAAGCGGAGCGCGATCTTCTTTCCAGGAAGCGTCCGGTTTGGCTGGGTGGCGTCCGTTCACGAAACGGATCTCGCGCAGGCCAGCTTCGTCAGCGGCGAGGAGCAAGGGGCCTAGCGGGCTTTCGATCTGGGTAAAGCATCGGGTCATTTCTTTTCTTTGACTCCCGGACAGAATAGACCATCGGAGAGAGAACAGCTGGTCGTTTTCGGACCCCGACGTGGCTGCCGAGCTTTGTGATCACAGCGCCGCGGCGTGTTCACGGCGCTTGGCTTGAATCTCGATGTAGACGTGCACTAGGGACACTGCGGCTGGGGTCACACCCGGAATGCGGGAGGCGTGGGCCAGGGTGCGCGGTCTTATCTTTAGCAGGGTCTCTTGCATTTCTTTAGACAAGCCGCTGACCGAGTGGTAATCGAACCACTCGGGAATGGCACGCTGCTCGGCCTTTTTCAGGCGGGCGATGGCGCGCTGTTGTTGTAGCAGGTAGCCTTCGTATTTTATTTCGGTTTCGACCGATTTGAGTTCGTTGCGGACTTCGGATGAAAGACCGGCCACGGATTCGCGCGAATTGTCACGGATTTGTTCTCTTTCAAAGAATTCCGGATCTAGATCGCGGAGGATCGGGACGAGGTTCTCGATTGTGATCTCGGGGCGCTTGAGAAGTTGGGCGCAGGTTTGGCCTGTGGCGGCGGAAAGGTCGTTGGTCTTTAGCTGTTCGTCGTTGGACCCGTCGCGATTAGGGAGGACGGAAACAGCAGGTCCCTCGACTTCGTTCGGCGGGCGCCTCACTTCGCTCGGGATGACAGGGATAGGGTTCGGGTTCGGCTCCGCCTCACTCCGCTCGGCATGACAGGTCACAAGAGCGTGCGAAATCTTTTCCAGCATTGTGCCGGTGAGTCTGGTTTTTTCGAGCAATTGTTTCATGGCTTGCAGGCGCTCTTGCTTGGCCAGGTGGTCGGCCCAGGCTCGGTCGGAAATTAATCCGATTCTGCGGCCGTGCGGAGTTAGCCGTCGGTCGGCGTTGTCTATGCGCAGGTGCAGGCGGAATTCGGCGCGCGAGGTGAACATCCGATAGGGCTCGTTGGTGCCCTTCGAGATCAGGTCGTCGATGAGAATCGCGGTGTAGGCTTCGGTGCGATCGAGGATGAGAGGCTGCTCGTTCTTCACTTTCAGCGCGGCGTTGATCCCGGCCATCAAACCCTGGCACGCGGCTTCCTCGTATCCGCTGGTGCCGTTGATCTGGCCGGCGAGGAATAGTCCGCTGATCTTCTTGGTTTCGAGCGTGCGTTCTAGTTCGGTCGGATCGATTGAGTCATACTCGATGGCGTAGCCGGGACGCAGCATTTCCGCAGTCTCAAGACCCGGGATCGACTTGAGGATCGCAAGCTGAACCTCGACCGGCAGCGAGGTGCTCATACCGTTGACATAGATTTCATGCGTGTTCAGCCCCTCGGGCTCGAGGAAGAGCTGATGCGTGGTTTTGTCCGGGAACTTTACTATCTTGTCTTCGATCGACGGACAATATCGCGGGCCGATGGATTGAATCTGGCCGCTGTACATGGGCGACCGATGCACGTTCTCGCGGATGATGCGTTGGGTTTCGGGCGTGGTCCAGGCGACGTAGCAAGGCACTTGCGAATCGTGATGCGCAACCCGCCTGGTGCGAAAGCTAAACGGCGTGGGGTCGGCGTCGCCGGGTTGTAGTTGGAACTGCGACCAATCGATAGTGCGGCCATCGAGGCGTGGAGGCGTGCCGGTCTTGAGGCGGCAGCCGCGAAGGCCAAGTTGCTTCAGCGATTCTCCAAGGAGGACGGCGGCGGGCTCCCCAGAGCGGCCTGCGGGATATTGTTGCTCTCCGCAGTGAATGAGACCGTTGAGGAAAGTACCGGTGGTGATGATGATGGCGCTCGCGCCGACGGTGCGGCCGTCGCGAAGTCTGATGCCGCGGCAGACGCTGTCGTTGGTCGTTGGTCGTCGGTCGTTGGCTAGAGCGCTCAGGTCGACAGGGTTCGCTAACGACGAACGGCCAACGGCCAACGACTCTTCAATGATCAGATCCGCCACTTCGGCTTGCTTGATCTTTAGATTTGGCTGGGACTCGAGAACCTCGCGCATTTTGAGGCGGTAGGCTTGCTTGTCGCACTGGGCGCGGGGAGACCAGACGGCCGGTCCACGAGAAGTATTGAGCAGGCGAAACTGGATGCCAACCGCGTCCGTGACCTCGCCCATGATGCCGCCCAGAGCATCGACTTCGCGAACCAGATGGCCTTTGGCAATTCCGCCTACGGCGGGATTGCAGGACATTTGCGCAATGAGGTCTACGTTCAGCGTGTAAAGGGCGGTCTTCAAGCCCATGCGGGCTGCGGCCATGGCGGCTTCGCATCCGGCATGACCGGCGCCAACCACGACAACGTCGAAATGTTCGGTGAAGGACATCTGTGGTCTCTATTCTAGCAATGAGCGAGCGAACTCGCTGGGAGTACGATTCCCACATGATTTTTAGAATTGCGGGCCGCCAATATCTGTGAACACCGCTTCCTGCCATTGGTCAGAGGGGAAATACCAGTTGCTGGCTCCAGCTTCGTGGTTGTTCCCGCCTGGGCCGTAGGGGAGGGTGGGCGAGCGCCAATAGTCCATCCCCATCTGCAGAAGAGCTCCTTGAGAAATCTTGACGCGGGCTTTAACCGTGCAGCCTGCGAGCTTTCCGGATGGCAGCAGGGCTCGGGGCGAAGGGCTCCAGAAATGCCAGACACGGTCGGGGCGTTGGCCGACTTTTAGCACAACGGCGTGGTTGGACTGATCGTAGGTTAGCGGCATGGGGTCGTGCTGATCTGTGCCGAACCAGGGTTCGCGGCGGTACAGCCCGCCACGAACGTTGCCATTGTCGTCGTTTAGGATTACGTCCTTGCCCTCGACGCGGCAGGTGAGTTGCGTCGAGGCGATTTCTACTTCTGCGGATTTGTGACCTGGGACGCGGGTGTCGGCGATTGCGATTCCCCAGAGTAGCGCCGATTTGAAATCGCGGGGCGGCGCAACTGCGTTCACATAACCGGCTTTGTAGCTGACCTCATCGGGGACGCGGGGGTCGTTAGAGACGACAAAGGCGAATGGACTCAACGCACGTCCTTGCGGCGTGACCACTGTGATTGCGAAGGTAGTGCTTTTATGCGGGATCAGCGTGATGATCTGTTCCGGCGAAACGAGTGTGAAGGTCGAGCCGGTCGGGCCCAGGAAAACCGCAGGTGCTTCCTGCAGATTCTTGCCAGTGATTTCGACACGGGAACCTTCTGGCCCACTGGTGGGGGAGATTTGGAGGATCTCGGGTGCGGACGATTGCGCGAGCGCGCCTGCGCACAGAATGGAGGTCAGTGCTCCGTAAGCAATCGCTACTAGCTTTCGCATCCACGCCTACAGTTTCGAGCCAGCACCGGCGAAGCCGCCCGCGCCTACATTATCTGACGGGATTTGTTCTCCACTTGCTTAAAACTACGTTTATCGTGCTTGGAATTCCCAGATTGGGTAGTGGGCTGGCTCGGAACTGGGCGCGGTGAGCAGGGCGGGGCGTTGACTGAGGGTCTAGCGTGGAAGAACTTCCAGCCCACGTGCCGTGTGAGAGTGGGCAGCAAACGCGCCCCGCACGATGGTTAGTAATTGCTCACATTCGATTGTTTCTACCAAATAGCCGTGGGCTGCCTTGCGTAGGGTCTCTCCAAACTCTGAAAGATGGAGTCCTCCGCTCGCGATCACCACCACTGGTATGTCCGGAAATGTTTCAATGACGCGTTCTACTATTTGCACTTCGCACGATTCCCATAAGCTCCAAAGCACAACCCCGACTTCGTCAGAACTGAGAATGGCTAACGCTTTCTTTGGAGACGCGGCCTCTCGGCACTGGTAGCCCGCTGAGGACAACAGTGAGCAGATGACCTTGCGAAAGCCCTCACCATCACTCACAACAAGAATGCGTTCGTTCACTGGACTTACCTCATTTCGGGAATCTAGCATTGGTAGTCCTTCCGTCACCGTGGTTCAAGTTACGAAAGGCCAATCAGGCTGGCAGCAGGGCACAGCGGGGCTGGGAAACGCACAGGGCGGGGACTCTGCATTACCCGCGACCCTCCGCCCCCGCCAGCAGGGCAGCCAGCTTGTCGGCTGCTGTGCCGTAGGATTGCTTGGATGTCCAAGACGCTGCCCATGCTCTCGGCTAACTGCAATTCTTGTTGCTGGTTTTATGCTGCTCGGAGTTGTGAACATCGCCATATACCTCAGGCGAAGATAAATTTCAAAACAGCCCACTACCCCAGATTGGGTTGGTTGCATGCACCTGCCTGCGCCCCGTATATTGGAGTGTCCTGGAGGCGCAATCCTATGACGACTGAGCAATTCTTCGAACAGCTGGACGCGCGGATCGCGAAGTATGATCTGCTTTGTCATCCTTTCTATCAAGCCTGGAGTGCGGGCGAACTTACGCGCGAGGATTTGCGGGAGTACGCGCGCGATTACTACCATCACGTGGAGGCTTTTCCGATCTATCTGGCGGAACTCGGTATCCGCCTCGACGAAAGCGAACTCCGGCAGGCGGTGCTGGCCAACATGGCGGAGGAGAAGGGCATGGCAGATGTGTTTGGCGATGCGTCGACCCCGCACTCCGAGCTATGGCTGGACTTCGCGGAAGGCATGGGCGCGAGACGCGACATGCGTGGACACAGTCCGGTGCCCGAGGTTAAGGAGCTGACTTCATTCTTCCATCGGGTCGCGAGTGAGGGCACGCCGGAAGAAGCGCTGGCCGCCTTCTACGCATACGAGTCGCAAGTACCGCGGGTTGCGAAGGAGAAGGCGCGCGGGCTGCGAGAGATGTATGGCGCCGATGAGCGCGTGACTGCCTACTTCACACTGCACACTACCGCAGATATTTATCATTCGCAGGTCTGGCGTCAGCAGTTGGGGAAATGGCTGGAGGCGAATCCGCGGGCGGCGGAGCAGGCGCTGGTTGCGGCGGAGAATGCTGCAAAAGCTTTGTGGCGTGCGCTGGACGGAATCGAGGCGCGGCGCGTAGAGAAGGTGGCGGCCTAGAACCAGCCTTTTCGTTTCACGAAACAGCCACTGATAAGTCAGTGGCTCTTTTTTCTCTCGCGATATACTCTTTACGCCATGCTCGTCGTTCTTGCCCTCGCCCTCGGCCTCGCTCAATCGCCCGCGAATGGAGGGGTGGTCCAATCCAACTCCACCTCGGCACAGGAAACGACACCCGAACCCAAGCTCTCCACTTCCGAAGTAGCTCAATTGCAGTCGAAAGCAGAAACGGGAGATGCCGCCGCGCAATTGGCACTCGGGCGAGCTTATCAAGACGGGAATGGAGTTCCTCAGAACGACGAGCGGGCAGCTCAGTGGTATCGGAAAGCAGCAGAACAGGGGAACCCCACGGCACAGAACAATTTGGGCATTTTGTACCGAAGTGGAAGCGGGGTCGAAAAGAGCAAAGAGGAAGCGGTGAAATGGTATCGAATGGCGGCACGGCAAGGATACGCGAGTGCCATGTTCAACCTCGGGACCGCCTACTACAACGGTGACGGAGTGCCTTCAGACGCGTTCCGAGCCTTAGATTGGTTTCTGCTCGCGCAAGACGCGGGCAGTCCTAGCGCTCCCGATGCCGTAAAAAGGACGGCGGGCGAGATAAGCCAGAAGGCGAGCAGCGATGCGTTTCTGGAGATTGCAGGGATGTACGAGGAGGGCGGCGAGGTCCCGGAGAACCTCGCGGAAGCGGCCAAGTGGTATCGCAGAGGGGCAGACCAAAAGGATCCTCGCGCGATGGTCAAGCTGGCTTCACTTCTGGTAAACGGCGCAGGCGTGCCGAAAGACGATGCTCTAGCTTTCCAACTCTGCCATACCGCCGCGAAGGAGTACGCTCCCGGCCAGTACTGTGTCGGATTCCTATACCAACACGGACTCGGAGTAAATCAGGATGCGTTGGAAGCCGCTAAATGGTACGAGAAGTCCGCTGCGGACAGGCATTCTCCCGCCTACCTGGCGCTAGGCCAGATGTACTGGAAGGGACAAGGCGTGAAAACCGATCTAGTCGCATCATACCTGTGGTTTTTCCAGGCCTATGCGGAAGGACAGAAGAGTGCGAAAGCGCTCGCGAACAGCGTGCTGAAGGAAATGACCCCAGAGGAGAGCAAGCGGCTGGATAAGAAATTGCGGGAGCGTCATCTCGATCCAACGAAAGTGCGTCAGCTTATGGAGACCGCGACGCCGTCTCCCTCAACAACGGGATGAATCTCAAGGCAAATGATAAGACGCAGCCGGTGATTCGTTAGAATCATTGGCTCTTTCCTTTTGTGGAGATTCTCTTATGGCGAAAGCAATGCCAGTTGGCGCTCGCGCGACGGTTGAGGAGACGGTTGCGTTCAAGCACACGTTGACCTCACACCATCCCGAACTGCCGCCGGTGTATTCGACTCCTGACATGATCCGACTGATGGAAACCGCCGCATTCCATGCGCTGCAACCTTACTGCGAGGACGACGAGATTACGGTGGGCACGGCCATTCATGTGGAGCATCGGGCAGCGAGCGGGATAGGCGCGCGGATCCGGGCTGAGGCAGTGCTTGAATCGTTCGACGGCAAGTTTTATGTGGTGCGCGTGACCGCTTGGGACGACGTCCAGGAAATCGGCAGGGGGACGGTGGGGCGGGCGGTGGTGAGCGTGGGACGGTTCTTGGAGAAGATGAAAAAGAGCAGTCATTAGCCGCAACTCGGACAGAAGAGGTCGTGTAATTGGTTCAGATCGAGTTGAACACCGCCATTGACGCCCCGATTGAGCGTTGTTTCGATCTCTCGCGAAGTATTGATTTGAATCTCGCTTCGACCAAGGGTCAACAGCGGGCGATCGCGGGGGTTACGTCAGGATTGATTGGGCCAGGGCAAGAGATCACCTGGAGCGGACGGCACTTTGGCTTCGTCATCCGCCACACCAGCCGCATCACCGCCTACGATTTCCCGCGCTATTTTCAAGATTCGATGATACGAGGTCTTTTTCACAGCTACTGCCACGACCATTATTTCGAGCCGTCGGATGGTGGCACCACCCTGATGAAGGATCTTGTGAGATTCGCCGCGCCATATGGAATCTTGGGTCGAGTATTCGAAACGCTGTTGCTTGAGCGACACATCCGCAGCCTCCTGCAGAGCAGAAATCTGTACATCAAGCGCGTGGCCCAGGGTCGGGAGTATAGCGGGTATCTGGGTGGCTAGCCGCGCGCTACCGTACGGGCGAGCGGCCCGCCATCACACGAGCCCTAGTGTAGCCTTGGTTGTACTATGTTCCCGTGGAGAGGCTGCAGCGGGCGATACTCGAATACGTTCGGAAACGTCAACTCCTGAAGGCTGGCGATCGCGTTGGCGTCGCGGTGTCGGGTGGCGCGGACTCAGTGGCCTTGCTTCGCCTGCTGCTGGAACTGCGCAAGGAAATCGGCATCGTCCTTTCGGTAGTTCATTTCAATCACAAGTTGCGTGGTGCTGAGTCGGATCAAGATGAACGGTTCGTGGCTGAATTGGCTCAGCGGCACAAGCTGGAGCTGCACAGCCAAAGCGGTGACGTGGCACTTCATGCGGCGGAGAAACATCTGAGTCTGGAAACGGCAGCCCGCGACATGCGATACCGGTACTTCCAAGGCCTGCTGTCGGAAGGCGGATTGAACCGGATTGCTACCGGGCATACGCTCGATGATCAGGCCGAGACCGTGCTGCTGAAGATCGTTCGAGGTGCTGGTGGCCGCGGGCTAGCGGGGATTTATCCCCGGTTGCCGGTTCCCCGTTCTCAGTTCTCAGACGGTTCAGCTTCGATCGTTCGTCCACTGCTTGGAATCCGGCGGCGCGACCTCGAGGCTTATCTGCTTGTGCTGGGACAGAACTGGCGGGAGGACAAGAGTAATCGCGACTTGCGGCACATGCGCAATCGAGTACGGCACGGAATCTTGCCGCGGCTGGAGCGCTATCTGAACCCCGCGGTGCGCGAGGCGTTGGCGGAGACGGCGGAGATTGCGCGTTCCGAGGAGGAATACTGGGAAAAGGAACTTGCCCGAGTACTGCCGCTGGTTTGGCATGCAAAGAACGCCGGCGGCGTACTCAGTTTGTCAGCTTTCGCGGACTTTCCCCTCGCGCTGAAACGGCGCGTGGTCCGGGCTGCCAGTGAATCTTTGGGGATGCGGCTGGATTTCCATCACGTGGAAGAGGTTCTGGCGTTAGGCTCCGCCCATGTCGGGCCAGCGAAGTCCACGGTGTTGCCGGATGGATGGGTGGTTTTGCGAAACAAGGGCGAGTTGTGCTTCGAGATGCAAAGCGATAAGCCGCGCACAGTGGATTACGAATACCGTCTGCCCGTCCCGGGATCGGTTGAGGTTCAGGAGACGGAATCGCGCTTCGAAGTGGTATTGGTTTCCGGAAACGCCGCCGAAGGTTATAATCCCGAGGATTTGTTGGATCGGGCATTACTGGCGTCTGACCTGAGAGTCAGAAACTGGTGTGCCGGGGACCGCTTCTGGCCGGCTCATACCAAAGGCGCGAAGAAAATTAAGGAACTGCTGCAAGAGCGACGTGTGGCCGGCCCGGAAAGGCAGCTGTGGCCGGTGGTGGTCAGTGGGGGCGATGTCGTGTGGGTCCGCGGCTTTCCGGCATCAAGGCAGTTGCGGCCCCGAAGTCAGGAAGCGGTATTGATCCGGGAGGTAAGGATGTAGGAGCGCACTTGGCTCAAACCGGACGGGCAAGTCGCCCGTCGCCACACAAAGAAAGTTACCCCATGAACAAAAGCATATGAATGCCAACCCAAAACCTGAACAGTTACGTACCGTCATTCCCACCGAGCAGATCCAGAAGCGCGTCCGTGAAATGGCGCGGCAGATCTCCTACGACTATCAAGGCAAAACCATTCACGCCTTGGCACTGCTCGAAAACGGCTTCATTTTCATGGCCGACCTGGTGCGGGTTCTGGAGGTACCGGTCATTTGCCAGTTCATCAAGCCGAGGTATCGGCGCGAGCAGGAGAACACCGCGGCGGGCTTTCTTGAAATCTTTTTCAGCCACGAACTCGCGATCGTGGGCCAGCATGTTTTGCTGATCGAGGGCCTGGTCCATTCGGGAGTGACCAGCGAATTTCTGATGAACGACCTGCGAGGCCGGGGAGCGGCTTCAGTCAAGTTGGCTACATTGCTGGACCGGCAGTCGGCCCGGCGAGTGCAGTTGCAGCCGGATTATTTTGGATTTCTGGTGGACGAAGCGTTCCTGGTGGGTTATGGGTTAGGGTCTCCCGAACAGACGCTTCGCAACCTGCCCTACGTGGCATCTGCAAGCTGAACCTTCTCTGTGACTTAAGTCACGGCAAGAACTCCCTCCTTTTTTCCACAAGAAGGGTTAGAATGATGGAGTTGGTAATTTCCTCTATCCAATCCCTGCGGCTGGCATCTAATTACTTTTGGCGGAGCCCCAGTTGCGTTTTTGGAACAGGACGCGACTTTCTCAGGAGTTTTTAGGTGAATTCAACAGTTAAGACCGTGGTTTTCTGGCTAGTGATCGTGCTCTCGGCGTTCCTTCTCTGGCAAGTGGTAAAGGCCGGCGGCGCTGGGCAAAAAGAGAAGGAAGTCAACTTCTCGCAATTCATGACGGATGTGGACCAGGGCAACGTCAAAGAGGTCACCATTAACTTGCAGGAAGTGCATGGCAAGTTTGCGAATGACGGCTCGACTTTCCACACTACCGTTCCCACGAACTACCCCGACATGATCAAGTTGCTGCGCGACAAGGGCGTCGTTATCAACGTCCGGGACGCGAGCAGTGGGAGTTGGCCAAGCTGGCTGCTGAATCTGGCGCCGCTCATTCTACTGGCTGCCCTTTGGTTCTTCATGATCCGGCAGATGCAAACCGGCGGAAACAAAGCCCTTTCGTTCGGAAAGAGCCGCGCGCGATTGCTCTCCATGCAGCAGAAGAAAGTCACGTTCAAGGACGTGGCCGGCGTGGAAGAAGCCAAAGAAGAGCTGAAGGAGATTATCGAATTTCTGCGCGAAGCGCAGAAATTCCAGAAACTGGGCGGACGCATTCCGAAGGGCGTCTTGCTGGTCGGACCGCCGGGAACTGGTAAGACCCTGTTGGCACGAGCCGTTGCGGGTGAAGCCAATGTTCCCTTCTTTTCGATTTCAGGTTCGGACTTCGTAGAAATGTTTGTCGGCGTCGGCGCAAGCCGGGTACGCGATCTATTCGAGCAGGGCAAGAAGAACGCCCCGTGCATCATCTTTATCGATGAAATCGATGCGGTTGGACGTCATCGCGGCGCTGGCTTGGGTGGCGGACACGATGAACGTGAGCAGACACTGAATCAATTGCTGGTCGAGATGGACGGCTTCGAATCGAACGAAGGCGTCATCTTGATGGCCGCAACCAATCGCCCTGACGTGCTTGATCCTGCGCTGTTGCGGCCGGGCCGTTTCGACCGCCGCGTCGTGGTGCATCGCCCGGACGTTCGTGGGCGCGAAGAGATTCTGCGAGTCCACACCCGCAAGATTCCTTTGGCCGACGATGTTGATCTGTCCGTGCTGGCACGCGGCACGCCGGGCTTCTCCGGGGCCGACTTGGCCAACATGGTGAACGAAGCTGCATTGAGTGCGGCGCGGCAAAACCGCAAAGCTGTGCTCATGTACGACTTCGAACTCGCCAAAGATAAGGTTCTGATGGGCGTCGAACGCAAGTCACTTATTCTCACGGAAGAAGAAAAGAAGGTGACGGCCTATCACGAAGCGGGTCACGCACTGGTCGCGTCCAAGCTGCCGAACTCCGATCCGCTGCACAAAGT
>DATHPO010000255.1:0-4955 GCA_035483835.1 Terriglobales bacterium | reverse complement strand
TCGGCAAGATCTATCACCTGACCGGTCCGCAGTCCGAGAACATGCATTTCTTTGCACAGGAGTATTCGAAGGCGCTGGGCCGCACAATCACCTTTCAGGACATTCCCGTCGAACCGTGGCGGGACGAGCTGCTCAGGCGGGGCTGGCCGGTTCACGTGGTGAACCACCTGGCGGCGATGGGCGATCTGCATCGCGCGGGGCGCTTCGACCGGAAGTCGGACGACGTGCTCACGCTGACGGGGCAACGGCCGTTGAGCGTGCAGGACTTTGTCCGGAAGAATGCGGCGGCATTTACCGCATCGGCAAAAGCAAAAGAGGCTTGAGTGTACGCGACGGCAAGAATCTCAAGGAATGAGTAAACCGGGGACAGATGGAACGCTTTCCTAACGTCGGATGACTGGCACTCGACTCAGCCACAGTTTCAGGCAAACAGTTCGGAAACGCCTCATGTGTCCCCATGTTTCCCCAGACCGGCGCTGCTCTTCTAGCTTCAACTGCTTCTGAACAGACACGCGGCGACTCTATGCCCGAACATCCGTACCGACGGGCTGGAGGGCGCTCCATCCGCAACGTTATGCGAACTAGCGAGGGAAGGTGGGGGAATGGAGGACGCGCTCGGCTTGAAGAAGATGACGGCGTTCATGGCCGACAATGATCTGGAGTCCGGTACCGACGGTGAATCGAATTCCCGGGATAAACGGATTCCAAAAGCGAATGCGGTTGACATTTTTGGCGCGCGCGCGGGCCATGAGTTCCCGGCAGGATTCGTTTCCGGCGAGAAAGCGTTCGAGAACGGAAGCGCCAACGTGCGCCGTGGGCCTAATCTTCGCTGGAGCCGGAGCTCGCTTGGTGACCGGCGACGGCTCGATAAAGCTGCGAATAAACCAGCGCCCGAACCATCCGGGAGTAATCTGCTCGACCGGAGAATCCGGTTTGTCGTTGACCGCTACGGAGATGGGCGGCAGATAGGCGTCGTTCATGTTGCAGAGATGCTCGAGACACTGGCCCGCACTCCAAGAGCCGGGCGCCGGTTGCCAATTGAGCTGTTGCTCGGTGAGCTCAGCGACAAGCTTCTTGGCGGCCTGGTCGTTAGCGTCCAGGTCCGCGGCAAGGCGGGCGGACCAAGCAGGCGCGCCCCTTTCCTGTGGTACGGCCATGACCCGGATCATAGCTAAGATGCCGCCGCATCGCCAGCGAGGGCTTGAACTGCCTTGGGCTGAGGACGCAGCAGCAAATAGAATGCGGCGACGTGCGTGATCATCAGCAAGGGCACGTAGAGGATCGGGATCGCATACGTGGCGCCCAACTGCCCCGCGAGCGCAGGAAGGCCGACCTGGGTGGCGTGGTAATAGTCGAGGATGAGGTCGACTATCCCCACGAGATTAAAGGCCGCGACGAACAGCCAAAAGACCGGACGTATCCTTACCGTGAGAAGCGCCAGCATGGCGAGCACCCCGGTTGCCAGGTCCCAGTAGGCGGCGAACGTGGCGAAGCCAGCGATTGGCAAATTCGGGCCGACGACGCCTGGAAGGATAAAGACGAGCCCGAAGAAGCGGAAGCTGTGCAGCGTAGCGATGGCGCGTTGCGCTGCGACCAAGTCCATCGACTTGAGCCGCGGCAGGATGTACACGCCGAAGCAAAGCAGCCACGCGACATAACCTAGAATGAGATGCAGATTGAAGATGGTTTCCGGTGACATTTGTCCTCCTTCAGATTGCCGAGTTCACTTATTTGCCGGGCTATCTCTCAACAGAATACCGAGCGGCAAGAGTGGCCCGACCGGAATGAACTGCTCGTCCACGAGGTTTTCCTTCGAGAGAGGTAGGCTTTCGATGAGGGCCCGAGCCTCCGATACGTCCTTGCAGTTGAGCATGAAGATGACGCCCCGGCCGTCGCCGCGGGTGAACCACTGCTGAATCTTGCCGTCGAGATACAGGGGAACGGTCGCACGAATTTCGGCGGGCATGATTTTCATGACTTGCTCGACAGTAACTCCCGGTTTTGGCGTAAGGATCGTCAGCACGCCGGTGATCTTGGGCTGCGGCGGTGTGGACTGACCTTGTGCCATGGGCGCCAGGACCGTCGCGAACGCCAGCAACAGGTAGGACATTTCGATCTTCATTGTTCAGCTCCTTTTGATTCCTCGCGGAATTTGAATCTTGCGTGGTACCGACGGGTACCAAGCTGCTAGTTTAGACGCTCGCGAGGAGAAAAGGTTACGCCCGAGGACAAAGAAAGTGGTACTATGCGGTACCAGGGTCGCAAGGAGAGGGTGATGGCTACGGCATCGACGTCAAAACGCCGCCAGAAAGGCGCCGACGAAACCGCGGTGCGCGAACGCATCCTCGACGCGGCCTTTGCGGCGTTCATGAAGAGCGGCTACGCAACGGCCAGCACGCTTGAGATCGCAACGCGCGCGCGCGTTTCGAAGCGAGAGCTTTACGCACGGGTTGGCAACAAAGAGGAAATGCTGATCGCCTGTATCAGCGAGCGCGCCAAGCGATTCGACGTGCCCGCTGACCTGCCCGTACTGCGCGATCGCCAGACCCTAGAGCAGGTGCTGGCTTCTTTCGGGACGAAGCTCGTCCGCGAGATAAGCGATCCCACGGTCATTGCCGTGTTCCGGCTGGCGATCTCCGAAGTGTCCCATGCCCCCGAAGTGGCGCGTGCGCTCGACTCTACAGGCCGCGAGGCAAGCCGTGCCGCGTTGCGTAAAATCATGACCCGGGCCCAGGCATCCGGACTGCTCACAGGACGCCCTGCCGAACTTGGCGAGCAGTTCGCCGCGCTGCTCTGGCGCGATTTGATGGTTAGCCTGCTGCTCGGCGTCGCCGAGCGACCGAACCCCCGCGAAATCGCACGACGTGCCCGCGACGCCGCAGCCGCCTTCCTGCAACTTCATCCGCTACCGAAGGAACTTGCGCCATAATAGACGTCCGAGCGCCCGGCTCGATTCCAAGTAAGATCCAAAATCTGTAAATGGAAAGTTAGGTGCGATTCGATAGTTGGCATTTCGCGACCTCTTGGGATGATCAAGAGAGTGCGCGTAAATTGTTCCGGAGGCGATCTGAATCGCCATCGCGCAGAAGTGCCTCGACTGCGGCGTGGGTATTCCTCCAGACGGGAACGGCGCGTGCGAGCAACCTTCGCCCCTTTGCTGTCAGGGTCACGAGACGGCCGCGATGGTCCGCAGGGTCTGCCTTGATTTTGAGCAGACCGCGGCGTCGCAAGGGCTTGAGAGCGGCCGTCAAGGTAGTCCGATCCATCGCAAGGAGCGAGGCCACGGCCGCCATACCTGGTGGTTTCGGACGGTTCAGAGACATCATTAGCGAGAATTGCCCGTTTGTCAGTCCGAGCGGGCGCAACGCATCGTCGAAGCGCCGGGCCAGCGCTCTTGCCGCTCGCTGTACGTGAAGACAGAGACAGGAATCGCGGACCTGGAGCGTTGTCTGAAAGGTAGGGCTCGCAACAGTGACCATAGACAAATAATATGGATATCAACCTATCTTGCCAAGAGGCATGATGCATGGTACGTTGATATCAATGTATCTTGCTGAGTGGGAGCAGGATCATTCCTCATCGAATGCTGTGATTTTCAGAATCAGGAGAAGTCATGGAATGGAAAAGAGCGAGCGCAAGCGCATTAGTAGGCATCGCTGTGGTCGTCATCTTCTGTGCGGCGTGGGAAGCAAAAGCTCAAGACACCAAAACATCGTATCCGAGCATGGCCCCGCTCGAACAATACCTGATAGCGGATCGCAACGAGGAGATAAAGATGGCGCGGAGTGCTGCGCCGGACTCAATCTCAGGGGATGCCGGAGTTTTGGTCCTCGGACGACATGGCTACGAAACGGCGATCAAAGGAAAGAACGGTTTCGTGTGCGTCGTAGAGCGATCCTGGATGTCTCCATTTGACTTCCCGCAGTTCTGGAATCCCAAGATGCGAGGTCCGATCTGTTTCAATCCGCCGGCGGTGAGATCCATCCTTCCACTCACGATCAAGAGGACGGAGTTGGTATTGGCTGGACTGCCCAAAGCTCAGATCATTGATGGCATCAAGGCATTCCAGGCGAAAGAACTGCCAGCCCTGGAACCCGGCGCAATGTGCTACATGATGTCGAGCCAAGGGTACCTAAACGACTCCGCCGGGCATTGGGTTCCGCATTTGATGTTTTACATCCCCCTATCAGATCCCAAGGTTTGGGGTGCGGATCTGCCGGGCTCCCCGGTTATGTTGAATCCACAATTTTCTGGCGCTCCGGAGCCAATAACCGAGTTCATGATTCCAGTCGGCCACTGGTCGGACGGGACGGCTGCGACGCACAAAGATGAGCACTGACGTTTCGACTCATGGCCGAAGCGGTAATCCGAAAAGTGGCTTTCAGTACGCACTACTCCGGCCAGTATCAGTCCGTTAGCGCGTATGGAACAGCCGCTGCGCCAGAAGAGCAATCAAAAGCATTGCAAGCACAATTGAAATTAGGCTCTTTAGCAGAACATTTTTTATTTGCCTTTGGTTCATGAACGAAGAATAGCAGCAGCAAACAGGGATGGCCCCGCATGAAATCGGCCAACTGCGGATGAAGGCGTGAATAACACGGTAATCGTACAGGGGAAATACATCCAAAACAGCGTGCCCGCTTGCGGACTCATCAGGGCTCGAAAATTCAGAACCCGAAAATACCTATCGCCCCCTCGCAACTAGCCCGGGAAGTCCGCTGAGTTCCGCACCCGTTGCGCCTGCAGCAGATGCCGCCGTTCGTGGCTGCTGACAATTTCCAGTCCCGTTCCAACCCGGAATCGAATCCCCGGAACTAGCGGGTTCCAGAACCGAATCCGGTTTACGTCCTTGCCGCGGCCTCGCGCGATCACTTCGCGGCACAATTGATTGCCGGACAGGAATCGATCGAGCACTGCGCCATCAACGCGTCCTGCCGGCTTGATCTTCGACGGAG
>DATHPO010000254.1:0-63973 GCA_035483835.1 Terriglobales bacterium | reverse complement strand
CTGGTCCAACAAGTCTCGGGAATTTCTCAACTCAGGTCCAAAGGATGGATTCAATACCACCGCAGACGAGTCTGCCTCCTTGATGATGGCAGTGGCGTCGTGCGCCATTCGGATCAGTTGCGCAATCGTGCCCGTCCAACGCAAGGGATTGCCGAGGCCTTCATCCCAAAGCTCCCAAGACCGGATGTGACCGGTGTTACTGTTCTTGCTGTAGGAAACAATGGCGCTGACGAAATCCTTCCAGTGTTGATCAGTGCCACTGCCGTCGGCATTGAGATCGTTGGGAGGATCACATGCTCCCGATCCACCCGAACAATGGCCGTCGTTGGGATCAGAGGAAGCCCAGCCCGGGACTTCGCCGAACGTGTAAAGAACGTCGATGTTGTGGAGTTGAGCATCGGCTAACCACAAGTCCAGGAGGCTCCAGTCATATATCCCGGGGGCGGTGTTAATGTCCCGCCAGTGCACTTGACTGTCCCACAAGCGCATGCCCACAAAAGAAACACATGGCCAGGGCTGTTCCGCGATAGTGCCACTGTTCATTTGCAGATCGAAGAGATGTGTCGCCATCTGTGCCTGGCTCTGACCCACGAGAGAACAAATCAGGAGAACAGAAATGGATAGGGAAACAATGAGGCCACTCTGATGCTGATGCCGATTCTCGACGGCTATCCGTTGCAGGATCTGCGGGTTATTCGTTATTTGGGCCTTCTTGCACCCGCGGCGGACGGCCTTACGTGAAAAAGGTATTGGCATTGCATAGACTCCTGATGGAATGGAACTCTGGCTTTACCGTTCGGTCGGACTCTACGCGTGTTGTTTATGGGCGGATAGGTCTCAGAAGTGCATCGCAGGCGATTCTGCGCGGTGGCAGAAGACTAATGCCAGGCGGTAAGGGACGTCGAATCGGAACCGCGTCGGCGATTCGACCAATTCCTGGCTCCCTTCATGGGGCCTCGCACTCTCTCGACACACGCCGGCAAAGCCGGTCGATTGCATCGAAACATTCATGCCACGCAAATGGGGCGAATTTTAGCGGTTAGGTCTTGGTTTGGGAGCGAGTGGAAACAAAGGAAAACGGGTTCATACAAACTATCATCTAAAACAAAGCTATTATCTAAGACAAAGAAAATATCTAAGACAAAGAAAATTCGTTTGGAGAGAACGACATGACGCGAGCCAAGATATTGTTGCTGTGGGGTTTACTGGGATGTTGCGCGGTGCTCCTGGTCAGCCTCAACGGCTGCGGGGGTGGGGGCGGAAGTTCGACTCCGCCGCCACTGCCGCCGCAAAAGATTCAGCACGTGGTGGTCATCTTCCAGGAGAATCGAACCCCGGACAATCTTTTTCAGGATCCAAAGTTGATCGCGGCCGGTGCAGACATCAAGAACGTCGGCCTCGATTCCAAGGGCGAGCAGATTACGCTGACGCCCGCGCCGCTGGGAAGTGACTTTGATCCGGACCACTCACATGCTTCATTCTTGAAGATGTATGACGGAGGCAAAATGGACGGAGCGGACAAAATCCCCGTGGGCTGCAACCCCAACGCGCCGCCGCCTTGCCCTCCGCCCCATCCCCAATTCACTTATGTCGACAATTCCACTGGCGTTCTCGCACCGTACTTCAAAATGGCCGAAACTTACACCTTTGGCGATCGCATGTTCCAGACTAACCAGGGACCCAGCTTCCCCGCGCACCAATTCATTATCGCGGGAACTTCCGCGCCCGTGCCGCCAACCGATGCGATGAGCCAGTTCTTCGCCGCGGAGAATCCGCTGGGCGATCCAACCGGAATATCAGACCAGCACACCGGCTGCATCGCTCCTCCGCAAGAAACCGTGCAACTGATCGACTCCACCAACCCAGATCCCAATACCAACGAAACGCAATCGATGTATCCCTGTTACGATCACCCCACCCTGACGGATTTGCTGAATGCCAGTCAGATCAGCTGGAAATATTACGCGCCATTGGCTGGTTCGATCTGGACGGGCCCCAATGCCATCCAGCATATGTGCGGGCCTAACGCGGCCCCTCCCAACGCCACCCAGTGTATCGGTTCCGATTGGACTAATAATGTCGTCTTGCAATATACCCAGGTGCTGAACGACATTGCCAATGGACAACTGGCCAGCGTGAGCTGGGTGATTCCGACCGGGGCGGTGTCTGACCACGCGGGGATCAACGACGGTACCGGACCCTCATGGGTTGCCTCGGTGGTCAACGCCATCGGCAACAGCCCGTATTGGGCCAATACCGCCATCATCATCACCTGGGACGACTGGGGCGGCTTTTACGACCACGTTCCGCCGCCTTCCATTATCAACTCCTATGAATACGGTTTCCGGGTGCCGCTGATCGTGGTATCGCCTTACGCCAAGGCGGCCAATATCTCCCACACGTTTTATGATTTTGGCAGCATCCTGAAATTCATCGAAAAGACTTTCGCTCTGGGCACCATTGCCCCCGGCGCCTCCACCCCGTACGCGGATACTTTCACCCAAACCGGCGACCTTTCGGATTGTTTCGACTTCAATCAGACGCCGCTGACCTTTCAAACCGTTCCGGCCAAGTACGACGCCAAGCATTTCCTGGAAGACAAACGGCCGCCCACGGATCCTGACGACGATTAATCGTCTAGGGGTGACACCGACGGAGGCGCGTGCGGGAGGCTTGGCTCTCTCCTCGACCTGACGCCAGAAACGAACAATCGTCGCGGGAATCAAATGTGCGCCGCAAAGGGTACCCCCCTCCCCCCTTTGTTATGCAAAATCTTGAAAACAAAAGAGTAATTTTGCGACTACGTGCTAGATCTTTGAGTCTAAAGGAGTTATACGCAAACTCTAGAGAACATGGGAGTTACGCGTGGGCGTGGGCTGGACGATCCCGTTATGGGACTGCGATTAGAGAGCCCTGGGGCGAGCGAGACAGTTTCGGTGCGTTAAATTTTCAAAGATCGCTTATTATCTTCGAGATAATGGAATCTTGATGGATGTTATCTGCCTTAAGGCTTCCGGTCAACAAGAAAGCGATTGGGGGCCATGCTAAGAGGCTCGCGCGCCCACCCTTTCCGCAAAGAACGCGGAAAAGGATGGGGCACCCATGGCTATGCGGGGAGAAGAGTGATTGAGCCGGGTGGGCGACCTGTCCCACGCGCCGTTCCATGCCGTATCTATCATGTTTTTTCGTTGTAAGGGATGGACCATCCATGAGTCGAGGAAATCCCCGCCCAAGCGAAGCTTGGACGGGGCACCCTAGAGAGCAAAATGAACCGATGGTCTGGGCCAACCCGTCCGAGGTTGTGGCCGAATCGATGGTTGTGTGGAACGAAGTTTCACCGGAAGTGATTAGCGTGAGATTCCAGGGTCTTGGTCCTCAACCTTCTCTGGCAACGCTGCGGTGCTCAACGCACCGCCCAGAACAAGTGTGCCCTTGACCGAGCCTTCGCTCTTATCAAGGGGTACCCGCTTTATGCGAGACTCAGAGTTGCCCTTGGAATGGGTGGGCCACCCGCCCAGTATTGTTCCCTGTAAAGAGGTAAATAGCTACTTCGTGTTAAGCATGATCGCGACTTTGCCGCTCAGTTCAATGGCAAAAGCCAGATCGGGGGCATTGTCGTTGTTGAAGTCGCCGGCAGCGAGGGAGTAGGCACCGTCATTCTGGATGTTTTCGTAGATGGGAGCGGAGGTTGGGAACTTGCCAGCGCCGTTCCCGTAGAACAAATAGGATTCGCCCTGCCAAGTCGTGCAGGCGACATCCGGCTTGTTATCCAAATTAAAGTCGGCCACGACGCACGCGAAAGGGGCGTCGCAGTGGCAGTCGGGTACGTAAGTTTCCTGTTTGCCGAAGGTCCCATTGCCCTCATTCAGCAAAACCGTCATACCCTGCTCCCAGTTTGCAACGACCAAGTCCTGATTGCCGTTGTTGCGCAGGTCAGCAATCTGCACATCGAGCGCTCCGCCGTTCCCGATTGAGTAGCTAACTGGCTTGCCGAATTTGCCTGTACCGTCGTTCAGAAGGACGGCAACGCCAAGTATCCCACCCTGAGCGACCGCCAGATCAGAATGGTGATCGCCATTGAGGTCGGCAGCCGCTATGTGGAACGGCTGTTTTACTTTGTACGTGGAGGGCGTTCCGAGTCTGCCCTTGCCGTCGCCGAAGAACACGTTAACGGTTCCGCCGCCGTAGTTGGCTACCGCGGCATCGAGAAACCCGTCGCCATTGAAATCACCCACCGCCACGGCTGTGGTCTCCAGCCCCGACACGTATTCAGCAGATTTGTGGAAGTTGCCCTTGCCGTCGCCTAGAAAGATTGCTATCGCACTTTTGGACCTTCCTCCGGCCTCGACCACAAGCAGATCCTGGTTCCCGTCGCCGTTGAAGTCACCGGCGGCCACGGCTATGGGTTTTATGGCAGAAAACTTCGAAGGTTTTTGAAACGTCCCATCACCCTCCCCGAGAAGGATAAACACTTCACTGGAAGGAAGGTTTGCCACGACCAAGTCAATATTGCCACTATTGGTCAGGTGGGTCGCGATCACCTGATACGGTCTCGGCCCAGCCCGGTCGTAGACCGCACCTCTGAATTGCCCGGCCGATGCGTCGCTGGGACCGAAGAAAATCGTTATGAATATCAACGCCAGAGGCCAACCGGCGCTTCTCATGACTGCCTTTCAATTGCATTGTAAAGTGTCTTCCAATTAAAAGGGTCCGTCAAGATGAAACGTCGCGTTGCTCGAGGTCTGCCACGCCGTAACTGTCGCAAAATCGCGGTTCCATTGGCGAATATCGATGGCGTAGCGCCGGGAGGGCCAAAGATGGTTGGGGGACAAACCCGGGGACAGACGGGACGTTTCCTGCCTTCCTCAGAGCTAAGCAACACAATCTACACTTTGGGGGCTGGCCCAGCCTTTCGCCGATCCAACGAGGATGGGGGTGCCCCACTCTTTTCGGCGTTCTGTGCGGAAAGGGTGGGTGGCGAGACTCTCAGCCTCGAAGGTCCATGCCGGCCTCACTGGGTGTTGAGCAGGATGGCGATTTTGCCGTATTCCTCGATGGGATGGCGGGGTCGGGGGCGCTGGAGGTCTGCTTTGCGGCTATGGGGACAGTTTAAAAACCACACCGCAGCCGTCAGGACAGCTCTTTGTTCCTCCGCCCAGCGGAGTGGTTCCATAGAGGTGACCTTTGGCATCCCGCAGCAAGCTGGCTTCGGGATTTTGTCCATCGCTGACGCCGCGGCCATTGAAGTGGTAGAGCACCGTCTCTTGCCAACCACCGCCCGATTTCGGCGTCAACTTGAAGATGGTGCCGCAACCGATAAAACAATAGCGCCAGCCTCCGCTATACGTGGTGCCGTAGAGGTTCCCTGATTTGTCGAAGATCACGCCCGCTTCCGGGCTCCCTCCGTCCGGATGTCCCTTAAACGCGTAGATTACGGTTTCGGTCCATCCCGTCGAGCCCCGCTGGAGCTCGAAGACCACGCCCGCACTGTTGCTGCCTCCGGAAACAGTCGTTCCATAAAGGTCTCCATCGTGGATGGTTAAACCTGCGAAGGGCCTTGATCCATCCGCACCACCGGTGAACGAATAGAGGATGCTCTCCGTCCAACTGCTCCCGCTGTGCTTGAGCTCAAAAACTGTGCCATCGCCAGGGTTGTTGCCTCCAGCCTCTGTCGTGCCGAAGAGGTTCCCGGCGTTGTCCATAACCACGCCAGTCTCGGGGTTTGATCCGTCCCCAGAATTGATGCTGAAACTGTGAAGGACTTGTTCTGTCCAAGTGCCGTCAGAGTTGGGTATGAGCTCAAAGACGGTCCCGTCGAAATTCGTTCCGCCGTTGGTTGTGGTCCCGAAAAGATCGCCGTTGGCATCGAAAATCAAATTGCCCATCGGGCCTTCGCCGTCGGTTCCGTTAAAACTATAAAGCACGGTCTCCGTTCCACTGGGATCCACCTTGAACACAACTCCGCAGCCGCAGGAACCGCTTCCGCCCTGCGACGTGGTACCGTAGAGGTTTCCAGCACTGTCACTGACCAGGCCGCTGGAAGGGTATTTCCCGTCGGAACCGCCGGAGAATTTATAGAGGATGGTCTCACGCCAATGGCCGGATGCGGGGGAAAGCTTAAACACGGTGCCGTTGCCGTAGTATCCGTCGCTGATTCCGCCCCTCGCTGTTGTGCCATATAGATTG
This sequence comes from Terriglobales bacterium, assembly GCA_035483835.1. Lineage (GTDB taxonomy): Bacteria > Acidobacteriota > Terriglobia > Terriglobales > Acidobacteriaceae > JABDBE01. The sequence continues at coordinate 57,787 of DATHPO010000254.1, read as the reverse complement.
CCGGCATCGTCGGAAATTAAGTTCGAGGTTGGGATCGATGCGTCGGGCATACCGCGGAAGGAGTACAGCACTTTCTCGGTGCTGGCAGCATTCGCGCCGTATGCCCACGTAAAAACCAAGGCCACGGCGATGATCGCGTTGAACACCGTGCGCCAGTAACTGTGGCGCTTGAACTGTAGCTGAGTGAGCGTTATTGCCATATCGCACTCCGTTTGCGGCCAGTTGTCGCCGCTCCTAGAGCCAGCATGCCTAGGCTCGCAGGTTGAGGAAGGTCCGAGCGCGTGCCCTGATCGGCTGTCGGTTCGATCTGCTCCATGTCCGGGCCCTCCGCGTCCGGGCCCTTGGTCTTCCCGGTAACAATGGCTTTGTCGGGTACGGTTTCATAGGCGTAGCCGGTCAAGGTTGCCGAAATGGGGTACTTGACGGTGACGGTTAGACGCGCCCATCCATAGTGGACTTGGCCTTTGATCAGGAACTTCAGCCCGACATACCGATTCTTAACCGTCCGGTTGCTCTTTGTGCCTTCCCATGGACCATAGTAAACGCTTAACTGGCCGTTGATTCCCCTGACCGCCGCCATCGAAAAGCCACCTTGGCGAAACTTAGGGCCTATAGGAACTCCTGGTTTGAGTGCGGAAGCATAGCTGCTGTGTCCCCAGATCTGGTTGCGGGGCCCGACCGGGTAAACGCGCAACTGCGCGGCTGACGTCGTGAAAAAGGTGCCAGCGTGAGCTGCTCCTGTTCCCGAGTGATGAGTGGTGGAGAAGCGGAAATCGTGGATGCCATCGTGGTTGAGATCAAGATAAACGTTGCCAATGATCTGCACGTTGGCTGGCGTATATACGATTTTGGCTTCGGCTGCCGGAGTTAGCGCCAGCAAGGAAACGCTCGCTGCACTAGCAGCCGCCGCGTAACCCAATAGGCCTTTCTCCAATTTTGGGTTGAGCCTCATTGCAGTTTTCTGCGAAATGCGAACCTGGCCGGGTAGCTTGCGTGACGTCATGGTTGTTCCTTTGCCTTCGGTGGACCTCGGGTGGGAGCAAGGCGAAATTCACAGCACAATAACCCAAAAGGCTTCGGGGAGCAAGCGGAAAAACAAGCAGTCGGTTTGCGCATTATCGCAAATGATTGCGCACCGGCCCAGGGGTGGTCGCGGGCAGGATGGATCTCGGTCCTTGGCTGAGGAAGCGGACCAGACGCTTGATGTTTTGCGCAGCCGCCGCCAAAAAGAACCGCTCTCGCACAAACTTCAATCTCCGCAGGCGCAAGGGGCGCAGACCGATCTGATTCTTCAATTCCACGAACAAAGCTTCCCCCTTCTTTCTTTGCCGCTGTGCCATCGTGCTCCAGACAAAAAAAACCCGAGCCGTATCCCTTATTCAGGGCTACGGCTCGGGCAGTTAGAACGCTTTCTTGAACGTCGCTTACGTCGGAACTATTTCACATATCTGACGCGGTACTGTTGATCGTCAACCAGGAACGGTACATTCACGGTCGGCTTAATGGCAATGGCGGCTGGTCCATCAATATTGGCATGGATTGCGAGCTCGCCGTTATTGTTGAAGCCAGTCTTGCCGTCGCCAGCGAAGGTTGTGATGATGCCGCTCTTGACAACGCGGAAAACGGCATTCCGCCAGTCCGCGATGTAGAAGTTTCCGGAAGAATCGACCTTGACGCCTAACGGAGTACATATCTCAGCAGCGGTGGCGCTTCCGCCATCGCCGGTGTAACCGCAGGTTCCGTTACCGGCAACGGTGCTGATGATGCCGGAGGTGTTCACCATTCGGACGCGGTTGTTGCTGGTGTCGCCGATGAACAGGTTGCCACTCGAGTCTAGAGCCACGCCATACGGTGAATTGAGCAAAGCGCTGGTGGCTGGAACTCCATCGGAGTTGTAGCCACAATTGTTGATCTCACCGGCGATCACGGAGGCAACCCCCTTCGTAATCTTCCAGATCACGCAAGCGAATTGGTCCGCGGCATACACGTTGTTGGACGAGTCCGTGGCCAGCGAAGCCAGGGAGGAGAAGCCCGTGTTTTGTGAATAGATCGAGATGGTGCCGGCTTTATTCACCACGCGAATCACGTTGTTACCATTGTCCGCGATATACACGTTGGCGTTGCCGTCCACAGCCACACCCAAAGGATTATTGAGTGTCGCCGCAGTGGCTGGGCCACCGTTTCCGCTGGAACCCGTGACCCCGGTACCTGCAATGGTTGTGATGGTACCGGCAGTTGAAACTTTGCGAACCCGGTTTCCATTTCCCTCGACGATATACATGTTGCTGTGCTTGTCGAAGACAATGTTCTGAGGATCGTTCAAGGCAGAGTGCAAGGCGGGACCACCATCACCGGTATATCCTCCGGCGATCGTGTTCACCGTGGTGGTGATCTGGCGAACCCGATTGTTGCCCGAATCCACAACCAAGACGTTCCCTGAAGGATCAAGTCCCAAGCCCGTGGGGGTTGAGAACTTGGCGGACAACGGCGGATTGCCTTCGCCATCGTAGCCCAGGCTGGTCCCCGCGAAGGTGGTGATAATGCCGGAACTCAAACTCACTGCCCGGATGTGATCGCATCCACCGTTGGAGATGTAGAGCGTCCCGTTGCTGACAAGCACATCCCGGGGGTTCCCGATCGACGCCGCGGTAGCCGCGCTTCCATCACCGCTGCAACCCAACTGGCCGTTGCCGGCGATGGTGTTGATGATGCCCGATACTACCTCGCGGATGGCGCGATTGTTGGTGTCAGCGATGTACAGGTTTCCGCTGGCATCCAGAAACATGCCTCGGGGACGGTCCAATTCGGCGGAGGTCGCTGCCCCTCCGTCACCGCTGTAGCCTTCCGTCCCGTCACCGGCAACGGTGTGGATAATGTGGGAAGTGTCCACCATCCGAATCACATTATTGAAAGTGTCGGCGATATAGATGTTGCCGGCGGAGTCAATTGTCAATCCAGCGGGCTGGTTCAGTTCAGCAGACGTGGCTGCGCCACCGTCTCCGCTATAACCCGCGATACCATTGCCGGCAAACGTATGGATGATCCCGGATGTATCCACCATGCGCACGCTCTGGTTACCGCTGTCGGAAAAATAGACATTCCCAGTCGCGTCAACCACGATGCCTCGGGGATTTCTGATGGGCGCTTCGTTCGCGGGGTGGCCATCGCCGTGTCTCCTGCCTGCGATTCCCGTGCCCGCAAACGTGGTGATCACCTTGGTAGTGGCGTCGACCTTGCGAACACGCTGATTCACGGTGTCGGAAATGTACATGTTTCCCGCACTGTCGAAGGCAACGTTCTGAGGTAGAGACATAGCGGCGTTTGTGGCGACACTTCCGTCGTTCACGAAACCGCCCGCGGAGGTACCTATCCGCTGTGCTTGCAAATTGAGCGCCAGGAAAATGGCGAGGGACACGACTCCCGCAAAACGTGGGACAACAAGTTTCATGATTCTCCTCCGACTCGTAGCACGTGACTGTCAAAAGCTGGCGTCTCGTGTGAGTTCATTCTGAGTTTGTGTTTATTTTTGTGTCTATTTTTGGGGGGAACCGCAAAGGACCGCGATTCTTGCTACTGCAACAACGCTGCGCATAGTCTCATGCATATGCGAAATCCTGTCAAGATGAAATAGTTTGCACAACCCTGTAGATCCCAAGCGGGACGCGCCCTTCGAGCCCGAGCATGGTTTCATAAAGCTACTTTCCAGGACGCTCTGTTGAGAGATCCGATTCAAGCCTTACTCAGGTCGCGAACCCGCAAATGCGGTCACAGGGGAAGACGTGTCAGCGTCCAAAGTCAGCACCGGGTAGTGCAAACGGCGCAGGACAGGGGCTGTGTGTTCCTCGATAAACCGGAGTTGTTTCGAGCTTAGTTTGTCCTGCCATCCGCCGATCTTACCGGAGCGGATGAAGCGGCCGTCTGGTTGAACGCCTTTCAGCGGCCGTCTGAGCACCGCGGCATAGTTCTCCTGAGTGTAAAGGCGATCTTCTTTTTCCCGCATTCGTTCCACGCTGTTATTGGCGATGGCCTGCTCCACGGCATCACGATTAGTGCGAACCCCCAAAAAATCGGTCAGCTTCATGAATTCGTCAACGCTGTTCTTGCGCAGGTCCTCGTATCGAATGAGCAACAAATCTCCGTTGCTGGACAGGGGTGAGTCGAGCCAGGAATTCACATGGTCCTGCCAGCGGCCATGTCTCTTTCCTTTATGGAGCATGTCTTCCAAGTAGTGGTCAAACTGTGTGGGACCGACACCCAAGTTTTTTTCAAAAGCGAATTCGGAGAGGGCCACATCGCGAACATCGCGAACCAGGTAAACCGCCTTTCGGTAGCTGGGGCGGTAGAGTTCGTGAGTGCCGAGGAATCGGCCTTGGCCTGGCAACAGTGGCCATCCGCGCCGGCGGTCGCCGGGGCCGCGAAATGCTGCGTTCACGGAATCAAAACTGGAAGGCTTTCCGGTCAAGATCTCAAACAGGGTGAAGCGCAACCAAGTGCTACCCGAGCGGGGATAGCATCCGAGGAATACGTCTTCCGGCTTGAGCCCAAGGTGGCGCCACCACAGCACGGGAACGCGCGCCCGGGTAGAAGTAATCCGGTGACGAATACGACGAAAGAAAACCACCGTCCGGCCGGGCTTGCCAACAGGATGGGTCGACTGGTTATTGCCGTGGGACATTCTTTAAGCCTCCCGAAACTGAACTCAATCTACAGCGCCAAAAGCAGTTGAAGTGAGTGCGCCAGGCCAAAAATGCAGGGCTGGAAGCCTAGAGAGCGAATCCGGCTCAGCCTGACCACTGCCCCAAGGTGCACCCGACTTCTTGTTTTAGTGCATGGTCTTTTGCCATCTGGGCGGTCTATCGGGCCCGCACTACGCTTTGAGGTTGAAGCGCAATTAGCCCTGAGCTTGAGTCCGCACGCCCGATGTTGAATTTGGGTCTCCCTGAAGGAGAGGTTTATCGATGCTCCCCCGAAGCCCTAGCCCTGTACGGTACTGGCAGATATTCGGAGTGCTTGCGATGTTGGCCGCCGTAGTCGGAATGGCATCCTGCGCCGGCATCGCAAGTTCTTCTACTTCTTCCTCTTCTTCTCCCACCAATCAGGCGCCCGCCGATGCCATCCCAGCAATCTATATGGGCATGCAAATGAATTCCGGCACCATCTCGCGACAACCCTGGCCTTCAGTACCCTTCGGTGCCCAACGGCTCTGGGACAGTGGCGTCTCCTGGCAAGATATCAATCCGGCTGACGGAGTGTATAACTGGACCTTGCTGGATGAGTGGTTGACTGATGCCCAGACGCACAACGTTGATATTCTCTATACCTTCGGTGAAACACCAGCATGGGCTTCTTCCAGTCCGACTGATTCCAGTTGTGCGGCGGGCGCAGGATCCTGCGATCCTCCCAACGACCTAAATACCGACGGTACCGGCAGCAATCAGCACTGGAAGGACTTCGTCAGCGCCCTGGTCTCCCACAGCCAGCGGAGTAGCACCGGCCACATCCAGTACTGGGAAATCTGGAATGAAGCGTTGGGCAATCCGCTGCGCTGGACAGGCACGATATCGCAACTGATCCGGATGGCGCAAGACGCGTCGGCAATCATCAAGCAGGCCGATCCATCGGCGGTCGTATTGACTCCGACTTTCGGGCCCCAACTGAAAACATCAAGAACTTTGTTAGATAGCTATCTCGCGGCCGGGGGCGGGCAATATGCGGATGCTATCGCGTTACACGGCTATGTGACAGGACAGAAGACCGCCGGCAATCCAGAGGATTTGGTTCGTAATATGAGCCTGTCGCTACCCATTCTCTCCAAATACGGACAGGATAAGAAGCCGGTGTGGGACACGGAAGCCAGTTGGGGTGACGTCTTGAATAATGGATTTACCGATCCCGACATGCAAGCCGCTTTTCTCGCGCGCTTTTACTTACTACATTGGTCCGCCGGCATTGCCCGTTTCTATTGGTACCAGTGGAACAATCAAGTATGGGGCACTTTGTGGAAGCCTGATGTAAATGATCCGTCTGCTCCCGGAAGCTTGCTGGCACCTGGGGTCGCCTACAAAAACGTCTCGGACTGGATGGTTGGGGCTGCCCTGACTTCCAATTGCAACGCAACCGGGTCGGTGTGGACGTGCCAGTTCAAGCGCGCGAATGGTTATCAGGCGCTAGCGGTTTGGGATGCTTCACAATCGTGCAGCGGGGGCTCGTGTACCACGAGCAGCTTCGCGTTCCCTGCCGGCTACACACGATACAGTGACCTGGCGGGCAACACTAACATGCTCGCGGGTTCCACGGTCGCCATTGGAGCCAAGCCAGTCCTGCTGATCAATCAGTAGCTGGCAGTAGCTGGAGCCTGCTACAGACTGGAATCGCCATCAAACAGGGAGGGTTCCCAAACGGCCGCATTCTTGAGCTTCTCCGCCAGGTCGCTGTCTTTTGCTTTGTAGAAGTACAACCAACTGGGCAAGTCGCGCCGGTAAGGAGAAAGCCGTTCGGTTTCCTTTTCCAATGCTGGAGCGAGGCCGATAATTTCGAGCATGTGAATGCAGTCCCTTCGACACCGATCGATCGCGGTCTGAAGCATGGCCGTCAACTGAGCGGGGCCGGTCTCCTCTTCCAGATACTTGAAATCGGCGAGGCGAACTCGGGTGAGGCCGAGTTCCGGCTGATCCTGGCGAAGAAAGACGGCGTACGCTGCCAGACCAGAACTTCCCTCCACTGCATATATCCATGCTGCATCCTGAGCCAGAGCGCTCTTGAAATGCCACTCCAGCACTTCCGGGGTACGAACCGCCAGCAGCAGGTTGGATTTCTTCTTTCTGAGTGCCGCCCAGAATGCATCGAAACGATCATCGAAACCAGCACACGGAATCACACTCATTCTGCTGTCTTTTCCATGAAAGCGCCGTCGCATGAGCCGGTCTCGGAGGAATACAAACGGAGAAAGCGGATAGCTCAATGCCTTCGTGGTCACGCTCCGCTTTTTTCTCAAGACACTCTCTGTGAAACCCTGGTATGAGGTAATCCAAAACAGCGAACGGTCCCAAGCGCCCACGGGCACGCGCACACCCTGGAAAACGCTATAGGCCTGAGCAGCATGAGAGTTCACGGTCGTGTTCATGAAAAGATCGACATCCGACTGGCTGAAATACCTGTCCAAGAGCAAGGGTGAATACGCACGAAAAGCGGTATCGACCACCCAGGCACGCGTGGTGGCTGCCAGAAGTCTCTTGCCGTCAAACTCGTAGTCAAGCGGAATGTTGCCAAGGTATCCAGAAATCGCGCCATCCCGATTTTCCAAAACCCACCCGATAGGAAATTTGTCCTTAACTTTTCGGTAAGCCGGATTATTAGTCCAGAGATGGGTCCAAGCCTCGTAGTTCTTAGTGTCCAAGTGAAACTTAGATTCGAGTGCCACCACATGCGGATAATCTTCAAAGCTGGCCTCGCGCAACCTGAGGGATTTTGCGGTCGAGGTGGATGTCGCTTGACTTGAAATATCTGTACTCATTGCGATGGGACCGAGGAATATTCTATTTGCTCAGAATAACCCGGATCACGCAGAACTGCGGCAATTTCTTGGATACTCGATGCATTCACGAATGTGGCCAATCCCATTTTCCTTCCGAAGGCCGTTTCTATACGATGAACCAAACTTAATGCCAACAACGAATGGCCACCCAGTTCGAAAAAGCTCCGCTGCAGATCGATAGGACGGTTTGGCAGCACGCTTTCCCAGATTTCCAGAAGGCGCGCCTCGGTTACATCTTTCGGGACCTCGTGGAAGCAGACTTCCGGCTCGTTATCGTCTGCAACCGAGTTGAGCAAATTGCGGTCAATTTTCCCGTTGGCAAGAGTGGGAAAGCGGTCCACACAAACAAGCTGTGCGGGTAGCATGTACTCGGGAAGGCGTCCCCGGAGAAAGGCAAGTAACTCCGGTTTCGTATAAGACGAGCCAGGTTTAGAGACAAATTGCGCCACCAGCCGTTTGGAGCCGTGGTATTCCTGGGCAACTACAACAGCTGCCTGGACCACTGGGTGTTCGAGCAGAACCGCCTCAATTTCTGCGAGCTCGATACGAAAGCCACGAACCTTGACCTGCTGGTCCAGCCGCCCGAGGAATTCGACATTCCCGTCTGCCCGATAGCGGGCAATGTCGCCTGTCTTGTAGAGACGCGCATCGGGGTCGCGGCTGAATGGGTCGGGCAGAAATTGCTTGGCAGTGAGTTCGGGGAGGTTCAAATATCCGCGGGCCAAACCATCGCCCGCGATGCATAATTCGCCCGGGACACCCACGGGACAAGGATTCAAATGTGGATCAAGAACATAGACCCGGGTGTTGGCAATAGGACGGCCGATGGGAATCGAATCTACGCCCGGCTCGAGTTGTGCAGGAATGCGATACAAGCAAGTGAAGGTAGTGCCCTCGGTCGGGCCGTATCCGTTAATCATTTTCGTGGCGGGCAACAACGTGAGTGCACGACGCACATGAGACACAGACACAGGCTCGCCGCCGATCAGAAGTGTGTGAATCGGGGATAGAACCTCGGGAGCTTCGTCAATGAGAGTATGAAAGAGGGATGCGGTCAGCCATAACGTGGTCACAGCATTCTTCCGGATAACTTCTCTCAAGCCGGATGCGGTGAGCGTACTCTCGGGAAACAATATGCAACGTCCACCTCGCAGCAGCGGGGCCCAGATCTCATAAGTGGAGGCGTCGAAGGTGAGCGGCGCCAGTTGCAGAAATACTTCGTTCCTGGATTGGCCCAGGGACGCCATCGCAAAAATCAGGCGCACCACAGATCTGTGTGTAACTTCAATCCCTTTCGGGTAGCCGGTGGAACCCGACGTGTAAACCACGTACGCAAGATTGGTGCAAGCAACCTCGCTTTCTAAGGGTCCATCCTGCTCGCCGGCATGCGAAGCCAAGGAGTCGTCAAGGCACAAAAATGTCACCGGAGGGGCGGTCCAGCGATCAAGCAGACGCCGCTGAGTCAGCACGACCTTCAAATTCGCATCATTGACACTGAACGATAGCCGCTCGGGAGGAGACTGGGGGTCGAGAATCAGATACGCCCCTCCGGCCTTAAGTATGCCGAGAAGTCCTACGATCGTGTCGACTGAGCGATCAAGAAAGAAACCCACTGGCGTATCCGGTCTTACGCCCAGGCCGTGCAAGCGATAAGCCAGGAGATTGGCGCGACGATTAAGTTCGCGGTAGGTGAGCACCTCGTCCCGGTAGACGACGGCCACATCGTCAGGAGCGCTGCGCACCTGTTCTTCGAAGAGTTCATGAATGCAGCGATCGCGCGGGTATTCCTCGTCAGTTTGGTTCCACTCGAGCAGCAGGCCCTGCTTTTCCAGGGGCGGCAAAAGGGACAACTGTGAAATCCGGCGGTTTGGGTCCACCACGGCGTTTTCGAGAACTTGTTGCCAGTGTTGGACCATGCGCTCCACCGTTGCCGAGTCGAACAAATCAGTGCTGTAGGAGCAGTGACCAATAATTCCATCCTGGGTTTCATCCAACTGGAAATCCAAATCGAATTTTGTTGCTCCGAGATCGACTTCACCCTGGCTGAGCCCCCAATCGGAATTCTGGAATGCTAGAGGAGGTTCGATGGAAAAAAGTACCTGGAAAAATGGGTTGACGCTGACGTCGCGATGCGGACGCAATTCCTTGACCAGAAGCTCGAACGGAACGTCGTCGTGCGTCAGTGCTTCGAGGGTCGTCTCCTTTACGCGGGCCAGCAGTTCGCGGAAGGTGGGATCCCCAGAGAGGTCGGTACGCAAGACGATCGTGTTCAGGAAAAAGCCGATGAGCGGCTCCAGTTCGGCGCGGTTGCGGCCGGCGGTAACCCCGCCAATCAGAATGTCGTCCTGGCCGGTGTAGTGGTGCAAAAAAACGTCGAATGCCGCTAATAGCGACATGAATAAGGTGACGCCCTCCCGGCGGCTGAACTCCTTTAGCTTACGACTTAAATCCGCAGGAAGACTAAACTTGTAGATCGCTCCTCGAAACGTCTGCACCGCCGGCCTGGTCCGGTCGCTGGGGAGTTGCAGGACAGGCAAATCGCCGGACAGTTTCTTGCGCCAGTATTGCAGCGCGCGCGAACCTGCGGGGCTTTCCGGCAAACTCCGTTGCCAGCGGGCAAAGTCGGAATACTGAATGGGGAGCTCGGGCAAAGGCGACGGTGCGCCCTTAGAAAATGCCTTGTACAGAATGGCGAGTTCAGGTAAGAGCACCCGATAAATCGAAAATCCGTCGAACACGATGTGATGCATTGCGAGCATCAACCGGTACTCCGCATCCGCCATTCTCACGAGCGTAGGCCGCACCAGCGGACCAGCACCCGGATCGTAAGGGCGGCGGGCTTCATCGCTAAGAATTCTCAACGCGCGAGCTTCACGCTCGGCCTCGGGCAACTCACGAAGGTCGACCACAGGCAGCGCAACCGGTTGGGGAGAATGCACAATTTGAGCCGGGCACGCGTCCACTTCAGAGAACGTCGTGCGCCATGCTTCATGGCGGCGGATAACCTCGCTCAGGCAGGCGGCCAACACCTTCGCGTCGAGAGGCCCCTTGCGATGAATCGCGATCGCTTCGTTATAGGCGGAGGCGGCGTGGCTGGGTGCGATCTTGAGATGCAGCCACATTTGTTCCTGTCCGAACGAAAGCGGAGCGGGAGCCTTCAGGCCCGAAGGAAGAATCGGTGATGGCCGGGCGGGCCGGGCGGCCTGGAGGTATTCCTGCAGGAGGTGGCGGGTGTCCGACGATCTGATTGAGCCTGGCATTTGAGCTCGTACCGCGCGGAAAGTACGCACGGCAGGGGCAGTTATTGAAGAGCGACGCTGAGAGAGGTTACACCGCGCAACCCGAGATTGGTGCGCCAGACCGGCTTTTCCGTTTCCAGCCCCAGGAAGGGGAAACGGCGCAGGATCGCTCCAAAGGCGAGCTGGCCTTCGATGCGTGCCAAGGGAGCGCCAAAGCAAAAATGCGCTGCATATCCAAACGCCAGATGGCGATTGTCATTGCGGGTGATGTCAAACCGATCCGGGTCTGGGAAACGCTCGGGATCCCGATTCGCTGCCGCCATTACGGCTATGACTGCCTGGCGCTTGGCGATGAGCTTGCCACCCATTTCCCGGTCGCTCGGAGCCATCCGGGCGGTATGCTGACTTGGGCTCTCATAGCGCAGCATTTCCTCGACCGCGGAAGGGATGAGGATCAAATCTTCGCGCAGCCTTTGCAACTGTTGCGGGTTGCGAAGAAGGGTCAACATGCCATTCCCGATCAGGTTGGTGGTGGTCTCCTGTCCCCCGACCATAGTCACGACCAAGTTAGCGATGATCTCTTCTTCGGTGAACCGGTCTCCATCAATTTCGGCGGTGAGGAATGCCTGGATCAGGCCCTCGCGTGGATGCTCTTTTTGTTTCCGAATCGCGTCGCGAAAATACGCAGTCATTTCCTGAACCGTCTTCAGGACCCTCGGGACGTGATCCGGATTGTGCTGAAAGTTACCTAACATCTCCGCAAAATCGGCTGACCAAGCCTTCAACTGATAACGATCTCGTGTGGGAACACCGAGCATCTCCGCCGTAACAATGGCCGGCAGCGGTTCGGCCAAGTCGGCGATCACCTCCATCCGATCTTTCCCTTTTAACTGATCCAGAAGGTTCTCCACGATCTCTTCAATATGGCCCCGCAGGATCTCGACACGGGCTGGAGTAAATGCTTTGGAAGCGAGGCCGCGCAAACGGCTGTGCGCGGGGGCGTCGAGGAAAAGCATCTGGCGGACCATGACCTGCGCAATGGGATTCAGTTCGGACAAACCCATGGCAGTGAGCTGGTCGGGGTGGGGTGTGCGGTCGGCGGAGAATGTGTGCAGCACTTCCAGCACATCCGCGTAGCGAGTGACTACCCAAGCGTGCAGGAAGGGATCCCAATGAACCGGGTCTTCGGTCCGCAGACGGTGGAACAAGGGATAAGGATCCGCCAGAACCTGGGGATCCAACAGGTGGTACAGGCTGAGAGCCGGGTCGGGCTTGCCTGTTCTTGCAGCGTAATTTTGGGTGTCCACCGCCATATCGGCGATACTCTAGATTGAATCCCGATGCCCGGCATCCAATTTTTCCAGAATGAGTTTCTCGACTTGGACAGCCAGGCCTGCGATGGTCGAGTGGTCGAAGAGCGTGAGCAGCGATACTTCCACTCCAAAGGCATCCCGCATCCGGGAGATTAACTGAGTGCCAAGAAGGGAGTTCCCTCCCAGCATAAAGAAGTTATCGTCAACCGCCACGGTGGAAATACCCAACAAGGTTTGCAGGATGTCCCGCAACCGCTCCTCAATCATGACCCGCGGCGCCGTGTCCGTGCCTGTCTCTGAAGTAACCTCTGGGGGCATGGGCAGGGCCGAGCGGTCCACCTTGCCGTTCGTGTTCAAGGGAAGTGAGGCAACGAACACGAACACTTCGGGCACCATGTAGTCTGGCAGTTGGGACACAAGAAATTTCCGCAAGTCCTCCCCGGACGGTTTTGACCCGTTGCGTGGCACAACATAAGCAATGAGTTGTTTTTGGCCGGAGCTGTTTTCACGCGCGAGGACGAAACTCATCTCGATTGAAGTGTGGTGATCGAGCGCAGCTACGATTTCATTCAGTTCAATCCGGTAGCCGCGAATCTTGACCTGATCATCAATCCGCCCTAAAAACGCAATCTGCCCATCCGGCAATAAGCGCCCCAAGTCGCCGGTGCGATACATCCGAGCACCCGCGATCTTGCTGAAAGGATCCGGAACGAACTTGTCGGCGGTCAATTGCGGATTGTTGCGATATCCGCGCGCCACGCTAGTACCGCCGATGTAAAGTTCACCAGCTGACCCGGCGGTCACGGGCTGCAAATGTTCGTCGAGAACGTAAACTTGGGTGTTGTCAATCGGCCAACCGATTGGGGGGACTAGGTCGGGACGTTCTACCGTGCTGACGGGCGCCGAAGTCGCCACCACGGTACACTCGGTTGGTCCGTAGTTATTGAAAAAAGTAAACGGAAGTGTCAGAGAAGGGTAATGGTGGAGAACATCGGCACCCGTAAGCAAAGCGCGCAGTGCCGTGTGGGCGGGCCAACTGAGAGTTATTAGACGTTCCGCCAACAAAGTAGGAACGAAACTAATGGTGATGCCCATCTCGACCAGCCAATCCCGCAGGGCCGCCGGTTGATAGCGCAAAGCGTCTTCCGGTACGTGGACGCTAGCTCCCGCCACGAGATGCGACCATACCTCCCAGACCGCTGCATCAAATCCGACACTCGATAAACTGGTAGCTCTGTCCCGGGCGGTTACAGCAAAATTTCGTTTATGCCAGGAGACGAGATTCAACAGGTTCCGGTGCGTGATCTCGACGCCTTTAGGTGTCCCTGTCGAACCCGAAGTGTAGATCACATAGGCCAGATTCTCGCCGGTCACGCAGCAGGGCGGAGCCTGCACCGGCTGCCGTTCGATCTCGCGGAGATCGCGATCGACGACGACAGTGCGCCACGGACCTGCAGGCAGATGCCCAACCATCGCCCGGTTAGTAATGAGCACACACGGCTGCGCATCCCTCACCATAAAGGAGATACGGTCTACTGGATAGGACGGGTCCAAGGGGACGTACGCACCCCCTGCCTTGAGAACCGCCAGAGCGCTCCAGATTTGCTCCACGGAACGGCCCAAACACAGTGCAACCAACGAGTCCGCTTTCACTCCGAGCGTGCTCAAATACTGGGCGAATTGATTGGAGCGGCGGTTCAAGTCCCCATAGGTCATCCGCTTGCGATCATCACTCAGCGCAATTGCGCCAGGAGCAATGTCCGCCCACTTATCCACTAACTCAGGAACGAGATCGGGAGAGATTGCGGACAGCGACCGGGGGGTCGACATCGCGTTGGATGCTATGTCCATACTGAATTTACGATCCTTAAGAAAAACCAGGAAACTGTCAAGCCACTATTGGATGTATGAATTCAACCCGGAGAAGAGCAAGAATCCGAAAAGAATAACGTCTTCGAACCTGGAGTCCAAAACCGCGGTCTACGGAACTTGAAACGCCGAGCGCCGTGATGTGATCCCGTGATCTGCTTTAGATAAGCACCCAACACCAGATACCCACAGCCTAGACGTAGCCCAAACCAGCCAGACGGTCGTGAATAATCTTTTCCTTCTCCGCCTCTGTGCCGTCTGCAAGTATACGCTTTTCCATTCCCGCGACCAAGGAGCGTCCCTGCATTGATTCGGGAATATCATAGCCAGCCAGGTCTAGCAGCGTGGGAGCGATGTCGAGAAGTTTCGCGCCTTCGAATTCACCGTTAATCGGGCAATTAGGCGCTGCTAGCAGAAACATTCCGTACTGGGCATGATTGCAGCCATCGGGACCCGTATCGTTTTCCTGGACATAAATATTGGGATAACCGACGGTACCAATAGAGCGCCAATCCAACCCGCCGAAATGCACGATCAGATCAGGGGGAACATTCCGAACCGTGTGGTAGATCTCCTTTGGCTTAAAGACAAGCGAGTTAAGAGGCTGACCCTTATCGTCCTTCATAGCCTCGAACCTGGCCTTGATCTCGTCTTGGAACACCTCATACTGTGCGGCCGGGATCGTGCCTTGGGGTTCGCGTCCCTCCACGTTAAAAAAGACCCGGGCGTAATAGCCGCCTTCGCTCCACACCTTGGTTTTTGCCCAGTTGACCTTGAGCTGATTAAAGGGTGTAACTTCTTTGGGATACTCATCGAGTACGAGTAACCCCTCGTCGATCAGCCACTGGTTGACGGCGATGCCGCCATCGAGGCGCTGAGCGCCGTGATCCGACACCACCAGCAGGATCGTTTCGTTATCGAGCAGTTCAATAACACTGCCGATCTGTTCATCGAGCCAGAGGTAGTAATCGGGGATGACATTCTCATAAGGATTTCCGGGCTCGTACTGCACGTGCTTCTTGTCAAAATAATTCCAGAAGCCGTGATGAACGCGGTCCAGTCCGATGTCGACGAAGTGGAAATAGTCCCACTCCTGCTCCGTGAGCAGCCACTTGACTACTTGCCACTGTTTGCGACTCATGGCGAATATCTCGTCGCGCAACCAATCTTTGCGATCGGTGCGAAAGTTTTTCACATCGACGGGGTACTCACCCACCAGTTCAGTGATTTTGGCCTTAATACTGGTCGGATAAGTAAAATCATCCTTGGTGGTATCGGGAGTCAGAAAGCATCCGACGCTGATTCCATTGATCCGCCGGGGCGGAAAGTTTGGCGGCACGCCGACAATGATTGATTTCTTGCCCTCGCGCGCCAGGTGATCCCACATGGCGTAAGACTTAATTGAGTTCGAATTGGCAAAGCCTAGTTTCTCGTACGAATGGTCCACCCGATTGCGAAAGCCGTAGATTCCGAGGGAACCCGGATCCTGGCTGGTGGACATGCACATCCACGCGGGAACAGTGATTGGCGGTACGACACTTTGCAGCTTGCCATATAGGCCTGCATCCATCAAACGACGGATGTTCAGCAGGCGCTCATCGCCGAAGATCACATCCGGGGCAGCGCAGTCCAGTCCTAACACC
This sequence comes from Terriglobales bacterium, assembly GCA_035483835.1. Classification (GTDB taxonomy): domain Bacteria; phylum Acidobacteriota; class Terriglobia; order Terriglobales; family Acidobacteriaceae; genus JABDBE01. The sequence goes on along the minus strand of DATHPO010000254.1, from coordinate 42,189 downwards.
AAAAGTTTCATCGGTTATACCATTTCAAAGCAGAGATTTTCCTTCCATCGACAGATGATCGGGAACGTTCAAGTAGTGCAAGATCGTGGGCGCAAGATCGATGATTTGCGCGTGATTGTGCACCACCGGCCTATTCATGAACAGAATGCCGGGGACGGTATCGGGGTCAATAATATGGTCCCCGCTCCAGCGCCGGTTGTTATTCTCAAACAAAGATTTCGCGAACCCCCCGAGGGAACTCTGCCAGGAAACACGGAAGCCAGGGCAAAAATTCACCAGCAGATCTGGAGCATCTTTCACGAAAGGTCCAGAATAGATCTCTTCTTTTCGGGAAACACTGCGGACTGCTGGGCATCCGGTCTCCTGATCGGCGAAGTTCGCGAGTCCGGTTTGCAGCGTGGAACGGACTTTCTCGATTTCGCCGCTGCCCTCTTCCAGAATTCCACTGCGCTCGCGGCCTTTCATGTTCAGATAAACTCCGCCAAGACCTAGCGCGTAAGCATAAGTCTTGGACCAGTCAACCGCGCCAAAACCGTCTCCCAAATCTTCCTGGGGCTTCTTGCCGCCTTCCAGAGCAAGAAGATCGTTCTGCCACAACCAAGTGTTGGTATCAAAGGCGCGACGAAAGGTATTGAATCCATGATCGGAAAGAACGATCAACAGAGTGTTTTCATCGACCTTTTCCAGAACGCGGCCCAGAAGAGCATCGCACTGCTGATACAGTCCATCGATGTACGGTCCCAGGCTCGACGCGAGATCCGGATCAAAATTGGGATGCTCGGGGTCGATAAAGCGCCAGAACATGTGTTGCAAGCGGTCCGGTGTATCGAATACGGTGAACAGGAAACCTTCGGTGAAGCGGCCAAGTTCATGCATCATCATGTCTTCGCGTTCTTTGAAGACCAACTCGCACTGAGCCTTGTAGGCCATTTCATCGAAGCGCCCGTTGTTATGGCCGGTATGGTCTTCGGCCATGCCTACGGTGGAAAACAGACCAATGTGTTCCGAGAGAGTTTTGCCGTAATCGGCCGGCGAGGAGATCGGAAAAAGCGGGGCGGCCGGATCGAAGTTCACGGGGGAAGCGTAGAACTCTACGTGGGGATCGATTTGCCGGCAATAGAAACGCACGATGCCGGTCACCGACTGCAGCATGGACAGCTTGAATTTGAGCCGGACCCACGGGCTCCAACCGTTCTCCGGGGCTTCGATGGCCAGGTTCGATCCCGCGGTAATGACCAGTTTGCGAGCGCCGTGATCGACTCGAACCCGAATCTCCGCGGTAAAGTCGGATGGCGGATTAGTGCGAGGATTGCGCGGACCGTGGACACGAGTGACGATCTCCGCCGCACGATCGAGATAGACCACTTGCTCGTGCTCTTTCGGTTGGACGGTGCGGTCCTGGGTGTAAAAGGTACCCGTGCCCTGGCTCCCCCGGATATCCGGCACTCCCACCCCGGACAACATCTTGCCCAACAGGTTTTCCGCGGGAAAAGTAACGGGACAACGCAGGATCGTACTGGGAATTCCTGCTTTGCTCAGATATTGCCAAACGGGCACGCCCTGGCGCCTGTTGACGGCTCGAGGTGGGGCCAGCATGCTTTTGGGACGCTCGAATCGATTGAGCGCAATGTCCGGCAAATAAGTTTGCGGATCCCTGGAAATAAAGTCGAAGATGCCATGACCGCCAGGGTTGGTGCCAGTCACAAACGATGACCAGGCCACGGGAGTCTGGGCCGGGTAGGTGGTCTGGAGCCGACCATAGTGGCCGGAAGTGCGGATCTTCGCAAAATTGGGAAGCTGGTTGCGCTGGAGCAACCGTTCTACGAGGGTTGGCTCAAGCCCATCCAACCCAACGACAATGACCTTTTTCTTCATAAGGACTGATCGCGGGGCAGGGCCTCTTTCACAGTTTCCTTCGGCGCCGAATGGGGGTGGATCTTGTTCATGATTTTGCCGAAGAAGGCAACCATTTTGTTCCAGAAGACGAGTGCTAGTCCGGCGATAGTAGCTAGAGCGGAAGTCACTCCCATAATTTGGTCCGGACCACCGTAGAATGCAAATAAAAGTCTCATTACCTTCTCCTTGAAATTGAATCTGTTGAACCGGGCAGCACAACTACTCAGTTACTTAGTGACCAGAGCTACTTTGTTTTGGTTGAGGGGATGAGTTAAACCAGTCTTATTGTGATTCTGAGCGTTCACCTGGGACCACAGCTGGGTTTCGACGGCGTCGACGACAGCTTTGCCCTGGGCGCTCTCCGCCAGGTTCTGGATCTCGCCTGGATCCTGGGGATAATTGTAGAGTTCCGTGGCCCCGGATTGCGTCACTATCAAATGCCAGCGGGGGTCCGTAATGGACTTCAGCCAACCTTGATAAGCGGGATATTGCTTGGGAACGTACACGTCCTGAGCCAACTCGGAAATAGGGTAGGGCCAATCCGGACTGGATCCAGGAAGATTCCACAATTGAGCCACCGACGGCACCGGAAATTCTTTGGCATCGGGATCTCCCAGCAAATCCATAATAGTCGCCGGGAGCGAAGCAGCGCTGATAGGCCGGTCAATCCGCATGCCGGAAGGAATGTGGCCAGGCCACCAATAGATGAGTGGAACCCAGACCAGTTCCCGGTAAAGGGAAGTACCGTGAGTTACAAGGCCGTGCTCGCGAAAGGATTCACCGTGGTCGGATGTGATCACGATCAAAGTGTTCTTGTCGAGTCCACGACGGGCCAATTCCGCAAACAGCGCGGCGATTTGATCGTCAACGTACGAAATACCGCCGTCGTAGGCGTCAATCTGCAACTGAAAACACTCCGCGCTGAGGCCCATCAGATAATCGAACTCGTTTGAACGATGCAGCAGCATCGAGAGACTGAGCCGAGGCGACGGACACTGAGCTTGAGCATCGCTGCCGGCAAATTTGTAGCGGTAGGGCCGTTCCGGCACATAGGGAGTATGGATATCAAGAAAATTGACGAAGGCAAAGAAAGGTTTGTCCGGATCGCGGTCAAGCCAACGCAGAAGGGAGCGGTTGACGTTAGCGGCCGTTCTGCGAGCCGGCAACTCGTCGCGTCCCACCAGTCCAGCCAAATAGTTGTGGAAAAACACCCGGCCCCAGAAGGTTCTATAGATCATGTCCTCGACGGAATAGAAGTAATCCTCGAAGTGCAGAAATCCGCGGGCAAACCCTGCGCGCCGGCAGAAGAAGTCATTATTAGCGGAGAAAGCGGCGGTCCGATAGCCACGCTTGTCCAAAACCTGGGCCAATGTCGGATAGTTTTCATTTAGGGGTTGCTCGCGCAGCGGCCCATGTTCGTGGGGATAGCGTCCGGTAAGCAGAGACTGATGGGCCGGAAGCGTCCAAGAGGAAGTCGAAACTGCATCTTCAAACACGACGCCCTGACGGGCAATGCCAGTAAGAAACGGGCTGGTTGCCCGCGCATACCCGTAGGTCGAGAGGTGGTCTGCGCGTAACGTGTCCACCAGGACTACGAGGACGTTTGGCGATGACTTGCTGGCGACCGGCAGATTGCGGGTAGCGACTTCCTCGCGTAACCAGATCCCGCCCTCTACAGCAAGGAGCGCGACCAGTGTGGTAATGGCCGCTCCTCGAATGACTCTGGGAGCGTAGGCCCAGAGCGCCGTGCTCCTCTCATACATGCGACCGCTGATGACCGTTGCCAAACCAATGGCCAGAACCAGCTCGGCCAAGACAGCGATGCGTCCGGTCAATCCCAGCCAGTCCACGACTGCCATGAAGGAAAACAAAAATAGCGCCACTCGCAGGATGGGCAGACGAGGCGCGAAACGGCCAAGAATCGCAAGGAGGAGTCCCACGAACAAGAAGAAGACCAAATTAACCAAGGGGGAAATCCACAAGATCTCAATGGACACGCCCTCGGGGATCCTGGAGTTCAGTACGAACCACTGAAACCCGTGGAATGCCTGCAGCCCGAAACCCTCGACCAAGCCAGTGATTAGCCCAAAGGATGCTGCCAGCAACAGGAGGCGTGCGGAGGTCACGCCCTGCGCAGGGCTCTGTTCCGGCAGGTTTTCGACACGGCTGAGTTTCTGCATCTCTTCGAGGCTCTTGGCTCGATTGCGTTGATTCCGCACTTATGCCAATTCGTACTTTCTCAAGCCAAGCAGTTGAGAAGCGATTCGCACTACAAAGCGCGGGTTGTTATAAAGGTAGCGTCTCCACAAGCGGCGTGGCTCCTGACACAGGCGATGAAACCATTGTAACCCGGCCTTCTTTACCCAGTCAGGCGCGTCTTTGATGCCACCAGTGTGGACGTCAAACGCCGCACCCACGCCAATCATCACTTTGGTGGCTAGTTGAGGAAGATATTCGGCCATGAAACGTTCCTGCTTAGGAGTGCTAAGGCCGACCCAGAAGATGTCCGGCTTGAGGCGTGCGACAAGTTCCTGCAATTCCGTTTGTTCGGCAGGGTTGAGCGGCCGGAAGGGTGGAGTGTAGGTACCGACCACGCGCAAACCGGGAAATCTTTGTTCCAGATTCAGTTTGAGCCGCTCCGCCACTCCGACATTTCCCCCATACAAGAAATGAGTGTATCCGGATTGGACGGACTCGGCACAGGCGTCCAGCATGAGGTCCGGGCCGTAGACCCGGGTCATATCCCGAAATCCCTGTAACCACCCGACCCAGACGGTGGGCTTCCCGTCAGGGGTGGTTACCAGGGAGCGGTTGATGATGCCGCACAGAACAGGGTCACGCTGTGCCTCCATGATGCCGTGAACGCCAGTGACACAAATGTAGCCCTTGGTTCCTTTGGCGATGCTTGAACCTATCAACTGCAATATCTGCTTCGTCCCCAATGGCGTAATCCCGACGCCGAGGACATTCACGCGACTCGCGGTTGATAGTTGTGCCATGACTGTTGACCTAGCCGACGGAGACTGGTTGAGATGCCGTCTTGGTTTTTACTTCCGCTTCGATCCATTTGTAAGTGCCCACCAGACCAGTTTTCAGGTCGATGGAAGGTTCCCAACCGAGCACCTGCCTCAGCCGATTGTTGTCACTGTTGCGTCCGCGCACGCCCTGCGGTTTCGAAGGATCGTGTACTTTTATCAGTTTCTTGCCCGCGATCGCGCTGATCATATCTACCAAGCCGTCAATGGTGACCAGTTCGTCGGTGCCCAGGTTGAGAGGCTCGTGATAGTCGGAATTCATGATGCGAATCAGCCCCTCGACACAATCGTCCACATACATGAATGATCGGGTCTGTTGGCCGTCGCCCCAGATATCGATAGTTGCGCCGTCGGCCGCCAGAGCTACCTTCCGGGAAATAGCGGCTGGCGCCTTCTCTTTGCCGCCCTCATAGGTGCCGAGAGGCCCATACACGTTGTGGAACCTGACAATTCGGGTCTCGAGTTTATGGTCTTTGCGATAGTAACGGCACAATTCCTCGGCGTAGAGCTTTTCCCACCCGTACCCGGGTTCCGGATCGGCCGGATATGCGTCTTCTTCTTTGAGCGGCTGCACATTGGCGTCCTTCTGCTTGTAGCCGGCGTAGACGCAAGCCGAGGAGGAAAAGAGAAACCGCTTGACGCCGTTCTGCCGGCTTGCCTCGAGCATGTGGGCATTAATGAGGATATTGTTGCGTGAGATGTCGGCGAGAAAAGCGGTGATGTAGCCAATGCCGCCCATGTCCGCGGCCAAGTTGAACACGCGATCGATGCCGCGAGTGGCAAATTCACAGTTGGAATATTCGCGCAGGTCGAGGACTTCGAACTCGTCGGCATCGGAGGCGGCATATTCCGGCTCCTTGATGTCGACACCTCGTACCCAGAAACCATCTGCCTTCAAGCGGCTCACCAAGTGGTGCCCGATAAAACCCCCGGCCCCAGTTACAAGAATGCGTTCAGGAATTGGCATTGCGGTTGATCTCCTTCATGGAATGGTGAATTCACTTCGGTTGAATCGGACACCTTGGAACGTGGTTGCAAACCCGTCCTAGGTCGAACTTGGGGAGGGTATTGAAAAACCTCTTCGCCAAACTTTGGGGGCGGGGACTACGACCCTTTGCTTCTCCAGCCCGCGGGCAAAGCTTTCCAGCGCCATGCTCAGGCCGACTATGGAGAGAAACACCATGAAATGGTCGGTCATGCGTCCACCGAATGCGGGCGTGAAACAGCCATAAATCAGCAAATCCAGGTAGAGGGCAAAGCAACCCATGAGCAAGATATTGGCCTGACGGAGATCATCCGTCTCTTTGCCTTTCCAGGCTGACAAGTGTTTGCGGGCGCGAAAGAGATTCGCCAGGATGGTTCCATGTAGGGCCAGCAATAAGCCCAGTCCAATTGCCCCGCTGTTGTAAAGCGTGTCCAAGAAGCCATTATGCAAGTGCGAAGCAGCATCGACTTTTCTTTGGTCTTTAAACAGGAATTTGGAGGCTAAGTAGCCGTGCCCGAGGATCGGCTTTTGCTTGATAGCTGGCAGGGCCATCTTCCAGATTTCGGTTCTGCCCGAAAGTTTCGCTCCTCCGTGATAGCTCGAAAAGTAATTTCCCAGCGGAGTGATGGTTGCCACCAGTACGGCAGCTAGCGCTCCCACTCCCACCAACACGAGAAGGCTGGAAGCCAGTTTTTTCTGCAGGAGGAAAAAGATGCTCGCCGAAATGGCTCCGGCGACTATCCCGGTCTTGCCAAAACTAATGATCGTTACTACCACGGCGAAGAGGCTGATCAACTTCAGCCACAGTCGTCCGTGGAGAGAATTCAGGATCAGACTCACGATGAGGAGACAGCTCGCAGTGCCCGACAATACAACCGGATCCGCATTCAGCCGACCTTCAATCCCCGCAAACAGCGTTGTGGGATCGGAGAGGGCTGCACCGATGGCGAGCGTGCATACCAATAGGAGCCCCCACATAGTGCTCCAGAGGAAGGCGCGCATCTGACTGATCTTTTCCATGCAGCTGGTGCAAAGGGCGAGGACTAAGTAAACCACAAAAAGCTTGCACCACCAGCCCGCCGAGTAAGAGCGACTCGGAGAATAAGCACACGCCATCAGCGAAGCCAGCACAAAAAGGGTGACCCACTTGTAGGAACCGCGAGTGAGTTTACTCAGGTACTCAGGCTTGGCGAAGGAAATCAAGGCCAGGATCAGAAACGCGACGAACCAGGTAACCACCTCGCCGTAGGCATCAACCGAGTACTGTGCCTGATAAAGGTTCTCAGCATCGCTGGCGCGATCGAACCACTGATCGGAGATAAGCAGCGACCACCAGAGCAGCAATGCCACCGCAAAAGTTAACTCCCCAGCCGTTGCTCCCTTCGCTTTGGCTACGGCCAACACCAGGCATAGGGGGACCAGGAGCAGGGCGGTGGCCGTCATGGTCTTGAGCGCGGTGTCGGAAATGATCCAATCCGGGCCAAGGCCCACTACCAAGGCAACAAGAATCGCGAAACCAGCTCCCAGTAAAAGAGCCTTGCGACGCGACTTTCCGGGAGCGGTTCCGTACGCGGTTTCGTTCCGCAATGGAGGTGCACTAGCTATGGACACGAGGGAACCTCAATTGAGCCAGACGTCAGCTTGCGGCGCATTAGGAACATTAGAATCAAGAACGAGGCCACCTCTGATGCGTTGCCTGCCCAGACCGCGCCCTTGAGACCAAACGCACGGGTCGCCGGAATTCCAACGATCACGGAAATTAGCGTGGTTGCGAAGTATGCCAGAAAAATGGAATAAGGAGATTCAATAGCCCTCAAGGCGATCGCCGGGCCGTAACCTGCGCTCCAAAACATGGAACCCAAGGCAAGTACGGGAACCAGGTGGCTGATATTTGCGTACTTGCCAGCATAGAGCAACCGAAAGATGGGTTCACGAAACTCGTTGATCAGGCCCCAATAAATCCCGGCACCAGCAAGCGACAAAACCATAAGGTTGCGAGTAAGGACGGCGAGGCCTTTGCGTCCGTGCTCCGCCCGCATCCTGGCGGCATAGGGGAGAAAAAGCAGAGAAAGCGCGCTGAGAGTCTGATCCAGAGGGGAGAAGAAATTCATAAGCGCTCTGAGCTCTCCCGACTGGGCCACGCCGGAAAACGTGCTGAGTAGCGGATAGAAGATGTAAGTGGGCGTCCATGAAGCCACGCAGCTTGCCAGCGCCCAGCGCCCGTAGCGCCAATGTCGACGCCAAGTTTCTCTGATCACGGGGGCTGGGCCTCCCGGCTGCAATTCTGACCTGAGACGCGCAAGCAAGAATACATCCGCCAGCAGCGCCGCCGCCCCCATAAGCGCAAACACCTTGAAGGGCGAGAGCAGGCCGCTGCGATAAACGATAAACAGGCCACCCAGAAGCAGGACACAGTAAAGCATCGATCCGGTCGCGGCCTTGGCCGGGGACATCTCCAAGTAGAAGGCGCGACGGGCAAACCAGAGCAGCAACAGGCAGGGCGACGACAGAGCCACCCCGAGCAGCGCGCCAGGCAATCCGTGGGTCCAACCCAGAGCATGGGTTACTGCTGCCGAACCGCCCATGAGCAGGCAGATAACCCCGGCAATTACGAGATGGGTCCAGAGCAACGAACGGCAGTATTGCCGCAGGCATTGGCGGTATGCCGCTCCGCCAAAAACTGCCATCGGTTCAAGCACCAGGGCGCCATAAACCAACTGCAGCAGAACATAGATTCCAAAAGCCAGGGCATATACGCCGTAGGACTCCGGCGTCAACCAGCGAGCCAACAACATACTGAGTATGAAATTGGAGCCGGAAATCAGTCCCTGGTCGAGAAGCGCAAGCCCACCTTTGTTGATCCAGAGCCTAAGCTTGTCCAAGAGGGACGGCTCAAAACCAGGCAATTGAGCAATCACCGGGTCAACCCGAATCTCGACAGACTCGACGGTGGAAAGGACGGGTTCTTGAGGGCTGGGTTTGGGCAAGGGTTGTACTCGGTTAATGCGGCTGATTCCAACTAGACTGACTCCGTGCGCCGGGCCATTCAGGCTCGGGACCCGCCGATGAATGCCGGGGACGCAACATCGTTAACACTCGCCACATTCTGGTCAATGGAAGCTTTGAGCTTGGCTGCCAGCACATCCACCTGTGGGCTAACCAGAACCCCGCCGTGATCGCCGGTTATTTCCTGAAGGTCCAAACCTCCAAGAGCAAGATTTGTCCACGCGGAATAAAGCTCCTCGGAGTTCCTCAGAGACAGTTCACTGGCACGAAATAGCGTTATCTTTCCATCATACGGTTGCAGGATATAGCGATCAGCGGCAGTCTGATGGGAGCGAAGCACGTTTTTCAAAACGCGAGATATCATCAGGCCCCGGACTCTGCGCTGCAAGCTTTCCCCGGCAGCTTTCGGCATGTCGCGGAAGAGAAGCTGGCGGGAAGGATGCATCATCAGGCGAAGGACGGACCCAGAAACGGAGCGCAAACGACCCGCGTAAGTGTCGAGCAGCGCCAGCAGACCAACCGACTCCCCACTAGCGCGCAGTTGCTGTGCCATTTCGTAGGCAACGAGGCCACCAAAGGAATAGCCCCCGATGAAATACGGGCCCTCCGGTTGAAGGCTCTTCAGTTCCTTCAGGTAGTGGGCGGCCATGTCCTCAACCCGTGTAAAGCAGGGACGTTCCCCGTTTAGGCCTTGCGCCTGCAGTCCGTAGAACGGATGCTCAGGACTCATCAACTGGGCAAGTTCGCGGAAATTGAGGACATTTCCTCCAACTCCATGAACACAAAAAAAAGGCGGCCTCGTGCCCACGGGCTGAATCGGCACCAGCGAAGACCATTGGTGGGACCATCCGTCCTGGCGAAGGACTGCGGTTAAACGCTCAATTGTAGGAGCCTGGAAAAGCATCGCCAGAGGGAGAGTCTTGCCCAGCGCTTGCCCGATGCGGTGCATCAATCTGGCCGCCAGCAAAGAATGCCCACCTAACTCAAAAAAATTGTCCCGAATCCCAATCGGCTTTTTGCTCAACACGGCTTCCCAGATTTTCACGAGTTGCGCTTGCAGAGGATCCGTAGCAGGCGCCGTCCCGTCCGCCCAAGCTTCGGATGGCGCAGGCAGTCCGTGCTTGTTGATCTTGCCATTTGGTGTCAATGGCATGGCCCGCAAAATGACGAAGGCCGACGGCACCATGTGATCGGGCAGATGTTGCTGGACGTAGCGGCGAAGCCCGGCACTGTCAAGCTTGGCTTCCGCGGTAAGTACCAGATACGCCACCAGACGCTTATCGCCCGGAATATCTTCTCGGGCAATGACCGCACATTCGCGAACCGCAGGGTGTTTCGCAACTATCGATTCAATCTCTCCGAGTTCAACCCGGAAACCGCGGATTTTGACTTGATCATCACCGCGGCCCAGGAATTCGATTTCACCGGAAGGAAGGTAACGAGCCAAGTCTCCGGTTTTGTACAGCCGCGATCCCGCCTGAGAGCAGAACGGATCAGAAATGAATTTCTTCGCGGTGAGCTCAGGGCGATTGAGATACCCTTGCGCAACACCGAGGCCACCGATATGCAATTCACCGGGAACCCCGATCGGTACCGGGTTAAGATGGCGATCGAGAAGGTAAATCCGAGTATTTGCTAGCGGGCGCCCGATTGGGATGTTCTGGGGTATGGGGCGTCCGTCATTCGAGTTGGGTTCGAATGCAGTTGCGGCGATACTGGCCTCGGTAGGTCCGTATGTGTTGATCCAACGGACGCGGCGCCCCACCGAACCCAACCATGCAGAATAGGCCGCGGAGGAGGCCTTTTCGCCTCCGACGATCACGAGGCGCAAGCTCGGCGGCGCCGGTTGCTTCAGTTGGGGAAGGTGATGCACCCACTCATGCCAATAGGCGGTTGGTAAATCCAGAACGGTCACCTGTTCACGGCCAATCCACTCGAGGAAGTCAGGAACCGCGAGCGGCATATCCTCAGGCCTGAGCACAAGATTAGCTCCGCTCAACCAGGTGATGAAGAGCTCTTCCAGTGCGATGTCAAAGCTGACCGAACAAAACTGGAGTACACGATCATCCGGTCCCACTCCGTACATGCGTGCGGCATTTGCGTTGTAATTCACCAGACCGGTGTGGGTGAGCAGAACACCACGCGGTTTTCCAGTTGAGCCGGAAGTGTAAATCACATAAGCGACATCACTGGGCTTAACGCCGCTGTCAGGGTTGATGCGGGGTTGCCTGGACAGCTGCTGCGACTGGTCCGCAAGGAGCAGTATTTCGCAACTCATAGTCGCCGCTTCCGGTAACATGCCCTTCTGAGTAATCACAAGCCGCGCCTGCACGTCTTGCAACATGTAGGCCAGGCGCTCCCGGGGGTACTTGGGGTCAAGCGGAACACACGCTCCACCTGATTTCAATATGGCCAAAACTGCCACCGCAAAGTCGAGTCCGGCCTCCAGGCACAGTCCTACTTTTACATTTGGGCCAACGCCGCGATGGCGCAGGTAATGAGCCAACTGATTGGCGCGGGCGTTGAATTCCCGATAAGTCAGTTGGCCGTTTTTGTGGGTAACAGCAGGGCTTTCGGGTAAACGCTCAGCCTGCGCCTCGATCAGTTGATGCAAGCATTTGTCGCTGGGATAGGGGTGAGAAGTTTGATTCCACTCGTGCAGGATCTGCCTCAGTTCCGCATCGGAGAGAATCGGAACCCTCGACAACTGGCAGTCAGGGTTCTCAGCGACACCCGTCAGCAAAGTTTGCAGATTCCCAAGCATGCGGTCGACACTCGCAACCTCGAATAACTCGGAGTTGTAAGACAGATGGAGATAAAGGTCTTCCCTGCTCTGCTCTACATCCAAGTACAAGTCAACTGGCAGGGTGTAGGTTGAGGCCAAGTCCCGTCTCTCGGCCCCAAATGCGGAAGTCCCGCAGGAGAATAAAACCTGAAAAATGGGGTGGCTCAGCCCTGGTTCAAGCGTCAGATCCTGAATGAGCTGTCGGGGGGAAATGCTCGGCTGGGCAAGCGCCTCGGAGATTGTGGAATGGATCTGCTTGACCAAACTTCGGAATGCCTGGTCGCCCGAGGCATCGGTGCGCAACAAAATTTCGTTCTGGCCGTCGGTCCACCGCTCACCCACAAGTGGAGCACAGAGCCCGGCCAGTGAACAACCGATCACGATCTCTTCCGGGCAGCCATAGCGAAGGAGCAAGAGACGGAAGGCGCCCAAGAGCACAGCCGAAAGCGGAATCTGCTCGACCAAGCTGAACTGTCGGAGCCGGTGACTCGTATCCGCAGGTACGCACAATGACCGTGCTGCAAAGTGAGTGGATGGCGAACCCGATCTGGGCCGATCGAGGGGCAGGTTCAAGGAAGCGGCCCCGGCAAGCTGACGCTTCCAGTAAGCCAAACCTTGCTGAAGTTCCAGTCCCTCAACCATCTCGGGAGCGCTAAACGTGGCGCGGCCTGGAGCGACCACTTTCGCCGTCAACGGTCCGTCGGTGAATCTATTCACAGCATCCAGATTTGTGTGGAGGGCCAAAACGTCTGCTTTAGAACTGCCAAGAGTCGGAGGGGTGGTCTAACCACGGATCAAGCGGCGCCGGAACCGCGAAGGACGGCGGGGATGGTCCGGGCGAGAATCTGAAGATCAAGCCACAAGGACCAGGTGCGAACATATTGCAGGTCAAGTTCCATCCATTTATGAAATGGTAATGAACTCCGCCCCTTCACCTGCCAGAGGCAGGTGATCCCGGGCCGAACACTAAAGCGACAGCGCTGCCAGTCCTCGCCCGCCTCGCTGAATAGTTCATAGTCCCGAATGGGGAGCGGGCGTGGCCCAACCAAACTCATGTCGCCACTGAGAACATTGAAGAGTTGGGGCAATTCGTCGATGCTGGTCTTTCGCAGGAATCCGCCAAGCGGCGTGATACGCGGATCCTTCTTGATCTTGAATACCGGCCCAGACACTTCGTTGAGATGTTCGATTTCTCCCTGTTTCTCCTCGGCGTTTGCAACCATCGTCCGGAACTTGAAAATGTTAAAAATCCGCTTGCCCAAGCCAACCCGCCGCTGAACGAAAAATACCGGGCCGGGAGAAGTCAGTTTGATCAGGACCGCGGTCAGAAGCAGCACGGGCGCAATTCCTACGAGAAGCACCGCCGAGAGCGAAAAATCGAGAACTCGCTTGATCACCATGGGCCAGCCTTCCTCCCGACTGGTGTAATGGGTAACCAAGGCAGAGCCGTCGAAATCGTCGGAAACGGGACGCTGGTTTCTTAAGTTGAAAAGATCCGACAGGACCCGAAGAATGATCCCCTGCTCCTCGCACTTGGCGGCGATCTCCGATGCCAGATCATGAAAAGAACGCAACGGCACGGCCAGCACAACTTCATCCACGACATGGCTGCGAATGAATGCCGGGACCTCTCCGAGATTACAAACCAGCGAATAACCCCAGCGTTGGAGTTCTCCGACTTCGGCCCACTCTTCATCAGCGAACCCGATGATGCAGTAGCCCAGTTCAGGTTTGGAACGAACGGTCTTGGCAAACTCAATTGCGCGGCGATTAGAGCCGACAATCAACACGTTGCGCAAGTTGCGCCCGTGGATGCGAAGTCTCCTGAGCCACATCCTGACCGCAAGCCGGCTCAAAACCGCAAACGATGTACTGAAGACCCAAAAGATTAGTACGAAACTGGGCGTCACCATCTGAAAGCGGAGCACGAAAGAAGCGGAAAGAAGAACCAAGGCCGATAAACTGGTTGCTTTAATCACATCCCCAGCTTCTTTCATACGACTGGCTAGCCGCATGGAGCCGTACAGTCCGAGCATGGAGAATATGAAGTGCCAGATGCAAAGCAGCACCAAAAACACAATAAGATTCTCCACCTTAATTCTGATTGAAAGAAACTGGGCGAACGAGACCGGGCCAACCTTCGCCAGAACGGGCGTGGTCGCGATTCCAAACGCGGCAACCATCAGGGCCAAGTCAAACAGCTTCATGGCGCCTATCATCATTTGCCGTCTGATAGCGTGCATTACGAACTCCCTGTTAGAAAAGCTCTCTGCAGAGATCCTGGTAGGTTGGGGTAGAAGGTGATCAAGCGATTACTTGGGTGGCGCGCCAAGCGGGCCGGCCGTTGCTGCAAAAAGATGCGGTTGAAATCAGTCGTCGAGGACGAACGCGAATGGCAGCTAAAGATGTTTGTATATCGCTTCGGGGATCGGAAATGTTCTCCGGTTCAATACCACACCGAGAATGGGGACATTCGCGGCATGAAGTTCCTTCATGGATTTGCGAGCGCTGTCTCGACGCGAAGAGTTGGCCTTTAAAACTAACACCACACCATCAGACAAGCTACCCAGAACGATACCCTCGGTTCCTGTGTCGAGCGAACCCGCATCGACAATTACGTAATGATTCTCGGCTCGCAATTCTTTGAGGCGCGTCCGCATACGGTCGGAGCCCAAGAGTGCGGTTCCGTTTTCGGTTGGAGACCCGCAGCTCAATAGCCATAAATTTGGCATTGATAACAGTCGAAGATATTGACCAATCCGGTTGTTTTGGCTCAGCGCCTCGGAAAGTCCAAAGTGATTCTCGAGCCCGAATTGCTGATGCAGGCTGGGACTACGAAGGTTACAGTCCAGCAGGCAAACGGACCCGGTTACCTGCGAGGCCAAAATTTCAGCGACGCGAGCAGCAAGCCAGCTACAACCATTGCCAGTTTCCGTTCCCGCGAAAACGACGGTGTGAGGGGCGCTGGTTCCCGGTATAAGAAACAAGCGATGCACAAGTTTTGTAATCTCATCCCGCGCCATTCCGGTCGGTTCCAAAGCCGTAGTTCCGACGGCAATGGGTCCGGCAGCAGCAGAGTCGACTGCGATCGTCGGTCTCTCCTGTTTGGAGGTATCGTAAATCTCTTGCTGCCCGCCAACTTGCTGTAACAATTCGAAATTCTTGCTCATGAACCGCTCCTAATGGCGCTCTCTCAAAGATAATTCGCAGAAGATAAGTTCAAATGTAGTAGGTAGCGAGCGATGTCCACCCGTGACGGGGTGCAGTACGGTGACTGTCATCTTGGATGGCTGACGGCAAGAAGTAACCCTGGGCATCCGGCCGGTGGCAGTCTTCGCAATGCCGGTCAAGGTGCGATTGTTTAAATCGCAGCGCTCTGTCCCCTACTGCTGCTCAGACGTAGGCCCTCGTTTTCGTCGGGCACCGCAGCCAGCACTGGGCGATTGGAAAACTCTTCGACGTCGGCGGGGGTTCGGAAAGAGGGGTCGAAGTACTCGAGAGCGAAAACTGTGCCGGAACTCACAGTTATGGCTAAAAAGATGCCAATCAGGCCATACATCAAAAGAGACATACTCGGTAAACTCGGGACGCTGGGTTTTTCCGCTATCGCGACATTCAGGATGCGCTGCACGTCGAAGGCGTCGGTAATTCTCGCATCCTCCCGCTTACGGGAATACAATAAATACCTGTCCTCCGCAGTTTTCGCCGCACGGAGTAGGTCTTGCTGCTCGACCCCTTGAATTTCCAGCTTTTGGGCACTGGCCAAAGCCTCGTGAGCGAGCCTCTCAGTCTCCGCCGCTTTCGCTTCATAACCTCGTAATTCTGCCTTGGACTTTACCAGTTCCGAGTCAACCCAACTGAACGCGGGATTCTGATCTGTGGTGATATCACTGAGAGGTTTCTCGCCCGAGATTGTGGCACGAGTATCGGCGATCTCGCGATCCAGTTCTACCAAAGGCGGATAGTCAGGCTGATACTTAGAGGCAAGGTCGCTGCGCTTGATCTCGAGGCTGAGGAGAGTGTTTTTCATCTGCGACAACACCGGACCATCGTCCTGTTTTCGCATCTGCGTGGTTAGCCGGGGCGGGGTCGTGTTTTCCAGTTGTTGTAATGCGTCAATTTTCTTTTTAGCCTCAGCGATCGCGCCTCGAGTTTCTGACAGACTCATGTTCATGTCATTCACCTTTTGCAGGGTGATGTCACGCGCCAGGGTGGGATTGGCGGTGCCACTCTCCTGGGGAAAGGCCTTCAAACGATCCTCGGCCGCAGCCAAATCATCACTCGCTTTCTGGGCCTCCTTGTCGAAGAACTGGAATTGACCCGGAGTTCGCTGCACTTCCTCGTGCTTCTGCAGATAAACGTCGTCGAGGACGGTCAAGACCTGAGCGGCCATCTTGGGATTGCCGGAACTGTAGGTGATTCGGATAACGTTGCTCTTGGGCAAGGGCTCGACGGTTAGACCGGAATCCAGCTTCTTTATCGCTTTCTCGATTCGCTTCTCGGGGTCGCTGGAGGCAAGCAGAGAGCCCAGAAATGTGTGTGGCGTGTCCAGCCCACTGCGTAATACCACCTGGCGAAGCACATCCTGGCTGTGAACCAGCTCTACTTCCGAGTTGATTTCTTCCTCGGTGACCGTGCCGCTCACGGTCAAACCATTGCCTTGTTCCGGCGAGGCTGCCGGATCAACGCGCTGGCGACGCAAAAGAATTTCGGTTTGAGCGCTGTAGCTAGGCATAAAAATCGCCGCCAGCATCGTACCTAGCAGAATTCCGCAAAAGCAGAAAATCAACGTCCGGCTGCGGCGAAAAGCCATAGCAGCAAAGTCGCGAGCGGTGAAAGAAGTAATGCGGCCCGTGCCTTGAAGAACTAACTCCTGCCCTTCCATGTTCAATCTCCTTAGCCTTCTGCCTCTCGAAGGTGACTGCGCCGTCCGTTAGGGACGCGGCAGTCTGCCATAGTTCCTCAGAACGACTTGCCTGGCACCATCGCTACGTTCGCGCTCGGAATAAAGGGCGCGATCTTGGAAAGCTTATTCTTAGGAACAAACAACATGTCTCCCGGTTGGAGGTGCACATCCTCGGACATATTGTGATCATTCTCCATCTTCTTCACGTCAAGCAACGTCGCTTGCGTCCACTGGTCCGATACCCGTCGGTAGAGCACGACCTGGGAGTGTTTTGCGCTAGGAAGAAATGCGCCCGCCACGGCAATCGCTTGTACCACTGTCGTGTCGTCCCGCAAGTCAAACTTGCCCGGATTCTTGACCTGGCCATCTACTATGAAATAGGGTTTGGCGAAATCTTTAAGGACAATCGAGATCATTGGGTGGTTCAAGATCTTACCGTAGGCCTCGCGCAGCTTGTCGGTAACCTGAGAAACGGTCAGTCCCTCAACACGGATGTCCCCGACACTTCGCATGGAGACGTACCCGTCAGGCTGCACTACAACCGTCTGGTTGTACTCAGGGGTGATCTCGAAGATTACATCAAAGCTGTCATCCGGACGCATTTCGTATCTGGGATAGCGCTGAGAAAACCAGGGAGTGCTTGTTGAATTTGCCTGCGAAGGGGCAGATGTTGAAGCAGCCGGGGCCGAAGCAGCACCCCCGGCATCTTGACCAAGTGCCGACAGAGAACCCACCAGTACGATTATTAAAGAGACGGAAATTTTATTCATGGCTACTCTCGCATACGCCAAATTGCAGGCCTGGGTACGCAGCTTTCGAACGGTTAGCCTTCGACGACATACCTTGAACCAGCCTCGCCAGTTTACTACTTCCAGTCGTAACCTCCGGTCCGCACGCAAGGAAAACATTGGATCTAATCCAAGGCGGGGACTGGAACCACAGATAACCCTGAAAAGTGCCCCGCACGATGAGCGCACAGAGCCTGCCGACATTACTGCCGCGTACGATTAATAGAGCTTCGCCCTCTGAGTCACATTTGATGACCCCTTTGGTTTAAAGTCGAGCAGCGAGACAATGTCGTCAGCCCTCAGATGCTTTTAAAGGCGCTCATGTCTACGAATATTAAGAAGAAGTCTCAGTATTCATTAAGAAGAAGGGGATTAAACCGTACAGTGAGGCCATTTCGGCCACTGAATCTTGAAAGCAAGCCTACACAAGGTTCGCAACCCTCGTCAAGGGGCCGTAACCCTTGATAACAAAGGACTCCACTACGGTGTAAGTGATGGAGACTAAAGGCTCCCATCCCTGAAAATGGCCTTGCATTTTGCCCTCTTGATGTTGTATGAACTGGTTCAACGAACGTCGAATGCCGATTTGGCCTCAAAGGCATTCGGCTTGCTTGAATCTTCGCAGTTTGAGGCGGGGTTTGTCCGAAGGATAAGTTCCACGCATGTCCATCAATCCCGGCGCCTGGCTCGTCTTTTTTTTTCTTGCCACCTTTGCGCCTTCCTGTTTATTGGCACAAAAACCCAGTGCCCATGTAAGGGTGTATCCGCCGGTAATACAAGTGACATCGCCTCCGCTGCGTGATCTTGAGCCGATTCCCGCCGTGTGGGACCTTTTGGAAGGCATGGAAAACCCGCAGAGGGAGAGTCTGACTGGCCCGTACCTGAGCGACGCTATCGAATCCAGAGCCTTGCATCGATTCGACCGAATTGGCAACTCAAAGGTACGAACGGTAGACGGCTTGAATTTTGACGGAGTAGGAGTCAGCGGCCGCTGGCCAACACCCGATGCGAACGGAGCCGTGGGATCGACTGAATACGTGCAGGTAGTCAATGCCATGTTCGCCGTCTATGACAAATCAACGGGCGAGTTGCTGTATGGCCCGGTAGGATTCGCTCATCCTTGGAAGGCTCTGTCAGGCCTGTGCGGCACCACCGGCGAAGGCGATCCCATCGTCCAATATGACAAGGCGGCGGCGCGCTGGGTCTTCACCAAGCATGCCTACAACGCCGGAGGACCATATTACGAATGCGTCGCCGTTTCCACGACTCCAGATGCCCTCGGCGCCTACAATCTATACGCCTATCAGTTACCAAATCTTTTCCCCGATTATCCCAAGCTGGGGGTGTGGCCGGATGCTTACTATCTCTCCATTGATGAGCAAGACCCGAGAAATGGTTATGCCTACGCAGGTGTCCTTGTCTGCGCTCTGGATCGCATAAGGATGTTGGCGGGTGCGCCCGCGAGTGCGCAGTGCTTCCAGCTTTCCCCGAATCTTGGTCACAGCCTGCTCCCGTCGGACGTAGATGGCTCGACCCCACCACCACCCGGATCGCCGAATTACCTCATGAACCTCAGTGCCAATGCGCTCAATGTGTGGCAATTTCACGTCGATTGGGCGACTCCCTCAAATTCTACCTTGACCGGTCCCGTGAGCCTGCCTGTCATCCCTTTCACCCAAGCATGCAATGGTGGCGTCTGCGTGCCGCAACTAGGGACGACAAACACCGTCGACGCGATCGGAGATCGCCTAATGTACCGGTTGGCCTACCGGAATTTTGGCGACCACGAATCCATAGTGGTCAATCATTCGGTCCGCACAACGTCCGGCAACGTTGGCGTGCGCTGGTATGAGATCCGGGACCCGGCTGGAAATCCCCCTACCCTCCAGCAACAAGCGACTTTTGCACCCGATTCGAATTGGCGTTGGATGGGTAGCATTGCGATGGACAATGCTGGCGACATGGCGCTCGGTTACAGTATTTCAAGCGCGAGCATGAATCCTGCCATTCGTTACACGGGACGACTTTCCACCGACCCAGTGAACACGATGGAGGGCGAAACCAGCATTATTGAAGGCGGTGGAACGGAGGAGGCGGACCGTCGCTGGGGCGACTATACCGCCATGGCCATCGATCCGCTCGATGACTGCACATTCTGGTATACAAACGAGTATTACCAGAGCAGCGGTAAAAGCTGGAACACACGCATCGCGTCGTTCAAATTCTCCGCCTGCAACAGTTCCCCGCCACCAGTCTCCTTTTCTCAGACAAGCGTAATATTCCCCGCTCAACTGGTGGGCGCATCCAGTTCCCCGCAACCCGTCAGCCTGACAAACAATCAGACTGTCACATTGAATATTTCAAACATCGCCACTACGGGCGACTACGGACAGGCCAACGACTGCGGTGCCAGCCTGCCACCTTCTGGCAGCTGCACCATCACCATCACTTTCACACCGACTGCAATGGGAACACGCACCGGATCTGTGCTCGTAACCGACGACGCCAAGAACAGTCCCCAGAACGTGAGCCTCAGCGGAATTGGGATTGCTCCCATAGTGAAGCTTTCTTCGACTACGGTAAGGTTTGGCACCATGCCTCTCGGGACAACCAGCGTGGTGCAAAAAGTGAAGGTGTCGAACTCGGGTACGGCAGTCCTAACAATCAACACTGTATCTGCCAGTGGCGATTTCAATGAGACCGATAATTGCGCGGGGCAGTCGATTCAACCCTCGTCGTTCTGTACCGTCAGTGCGCAATTCGAGCCCTCAGTTACCGGCACTATCGGCGGAGCCATCACAATCACAGATATGGCCGGCAATTCGCCGCAGATCATCAACCTCAGCGGCACAGGTGTGGATCCGGTTACTGTGACTCCGGTTAGCCTGAGTTTCGGAACAATTACGGTCGGGCAAACCAGCGCGCCCCAGACGGTGACGCTTTCTAACAATCAGAGTGTGCCATTGACCTTTACCTACGCCGTCAGCGGCAATTATGAGGTCACAGCAAGCGGCAAGAATCCTTGCACTAGCACTCTTCCCAAACTTTCGCAGTGTACGGTCAGCGTGAGATTTAGTCCAAACCAGAATGGCCTGATCCGAGGGGCCTTCGCCGTTACCCACAATGCAAGTTTTAGTCCCCAGAACGCCAATCTCTCGGGCACGGGATCATCTGGAAGTTTAGTGCCACTGGCTTTCTCTCCCGGCAGCATGGGTTTCGGCGCTGTAGTAGTGGGGACGACCTCGGCTCAGAGGAAAGTAATAGTAAGCAACACGAGCAGTTCGACCGTAAATATCACGGGTCTTGCGGCGAGCGGCAACTATGCCGTGACCGGTGCCAAGTCTTCGCCCTGCGGAGGCCCGCTCGGTCCTGGCGCCACTTGCGGAATGCTTTTGACGTTTGCTCCCACCGTGCCAGGGAACGCTGCCGGCGCGGTAACCATCGACGACGACTCCACCGTCAGCCCGCAGACTTTCAATCTCTTTGGCACAGCCATCCTGCCGCTAGGACTCTCCCCGAGCAGCTTGATATTCCCTCCGCAGGCTGTGGGCTCCACCAGCGATCCCCAGATCGTGACTCTGACTAACCATCAGAAAGTTCTGTTGACTATCTCGGCGATTGGCGCCAGCGGGGATTATTTGCTGGTGACCGCAGGCAGTACACCTTGCGGCCCAACTCTGCCAGCGCTGAAGAGCTGCACGGTTGGCGTAGCGTTCTCTCCGGCAAACGTGGGAACGATTAAGGGAGTCGTTACCGTGTCGCACGATGCTCCGTACAGTCCACAGGAAGTCAGCCTGAGCGGAACCGCACATTGACATTGTTCCCGAGGGGACGCAACAACATTTCACAAAAGCGACACAGCGGTGCAGAGAAACGGAAAGGTTCTCTGTGTTGAAGTTTCCCAGCGTCTTCGTACCTCATCGCCGTCACACCTGCTCACGACTCACAGGCGCTCATTGATTCTCCAGCAAAATAGGTTTAAACCCGATGTTGACTTTCCCCCCGGTGATGGTACTGGTATTCCCGTCGAGGTCGCGAAACTTCTTGAATTTGGCGTTTGCCGCGTACGACTTATTGCCGGTGGTACTCCAGACTGCTAGCGATTCGTAGCCACCCGGTCGGGTCAGACCGCAACTCCATATTCCGTCGTTGGCTTGCGAACACAAAGGATTCATGGTCGCGCCAACCATCCAATGGTAGGTTTGTTCGTAAGCGCCAGCGGCCTTGTGTACGCGGCCGGGGCCGGAAGGGTTGCTGGGATCAGGGCTCCAGAGCGTGCCAATTGCGGCATTATTCCAGCAATACCAGTAGAGGCGCGAGATGCCCTGCGACCAATGCAGAAGATAGAACTGAGCCAGAAAACCTGACTCGAAGTCGTCATCGTTCTCAAACCCCATGGCATCGGCTCTTCCCCAACTGGACTCGGTATCGAAAATTGGCATCGAGGCCAGGCCACGCTCTTCCATCATTTTGCGCAGTGACTTAAGGCCGGGAATAATATCGGCGGCAACGGGATACACGCCGGTCTTGCCGGTGTGAACGTAGGCGTGAACCGCCATGACATCTTCATTCTTGCCCCCGCCGTCATGCAGATAGTTCTCCATCCAGCCCTGATAAAACTTCACCGAACCGGGGGGCGTGACAATGACAGCGTGGGGATCGATGCCCAAAATAACTTCACGCGCGTCCTTCGCCATCCGAATCATTTGTGCGTTCGTTCCCTTCCACTGCTTTTCCTGGTTGGGCTCGTTGTAAATTTCCCAGTAACGGATGTGCGAGGTGCGGCTGTTCTTGCTGTGGGTTGCGATCGCGGTGACGAAATCTTTCCAGTGCTGATTCGGTCCGCTGCCGTCCGGTTTTAAATCGTTTGGCGGATCACAATCACCCATGGGCTTGGCGGAACCGGCCATCGCACAATCGGAATCACTCGGCCGCGACGACGCCCATTGCGGTGCGCGGCCGAAGGTATATAGAAGATCATCAATGCCGTGCTCGTGGAACCTGGCTAACCATTTGTCGAGCAAGTCCCAGTCGTATTTTCCCTCGGAGGTATTAATCTCCGCCCAGTAGGTCCCTGTGTCCCACAGCCGGCCGGCTCCAAAAGGGACGGTTGGCCATGGTTGGTTTTTCAGAATCATGGGCTTGTGCATGTGCAGTCCGAACAGGGTCGCCGGAATTGGACCGTTTGGTGCCGTATCCGTATCGGTCGCGATGGCGACTGCTGACATCAACAGGATGCAAATCGATAGTTGAAGCAGCCCTTGACACAGAAGATTTACTTTGCGGTGGTCGTGTATCACAGAGATCCTCCTGAGGTTGGTCACGTCACGACTACGATAGCGCCGGCGATCTGGATTTTCGGAAGAACGGGGTCAATCGGCTGCTATCTTACGATGCTTCTTTAAACGCGGTCAAACTCAGTGAGGGTATATATGTATGTGATGTCGAGATGTACACACTTGAGGATGTTGATGTTGAGATGCGTTGAGTTATGGCTTATATCTCCGGTAACCGCGAGGGGGTTGGTGTATGGCGACGGCAAAAGTGACCCCCCTTATCTCTTGAGTTATTCAATTTACTGATAAGTTAACAGTATGTGCGT
Organism: Terriglobales bacterium; assembly: GCA_035483835.1. Taxonomy (GTDB): domain Bacteria; phylum Acidobacteriota; class Terriglobia; order Terriglobales; family Acidobacteriaceae; genus JABDBE01. Next base: position 19,186 of record DATHPO010000254.1, on the reverse strand, counting down.
GTTCGGCGGGCCGCTCTCATTGATAATTAACGCGGCTCAGAACAACATCTTGCTCTGGGCATATTTCAACCCGTCGACGAATGCCCAGCCCGCTGCGTATCAACGATACCGAAATCTTGGTGATGAGAATTAAACAGCCCGCAACCCGACCGGATAAGTTTGCCAAGTCTCGCAAGAGCCAGCGAGACGAGGGGCATTCGGCGAAAATGAGTGTACAATCGCTGTGATTTCAAGTGAAGGAAGGTTCTCTCTGCGTTTTTCTTTTCCCTGGAGGTAGGACCATGAAGTTCAGTCGTCTTGCAACTCCTTCGTTCTTCATACTTGTGCTCGCGGGAATTTCATTTGCGCAGACGTTCGAATCGGCATCGTTTATACCTACCGGCGTTCAGCCGGACGCTATCGCAGTGGGTGATTTTAATCACGATGGCAAGCTGGACATTGTCGTAGCAAATTCAAACGACTCCAGCGTGCAGGTTTTCTTGGGCGATGGGACTGGAAGGTTCAAGCTAAGGACAACGGTCGCCCTAGACGGACCTCCGGTCGCAATAGCGGTCGGCGACTTTAATGGCGACGGTAAGATCGATGTGGCTGCGGTTACGAACGACCTATTTATCCTGCTGGGGAACGGTAACGGCACGTTTCGGGTGGGGGGTATGTTTCCGGTAGACCTCCATCCTAACTCCATTGCGGTTGCCGACTTCAACCACGACGGTAGGCTTGACGTGGCGGTTGGATTCGCGGTGAATGGAGGCGGTGTGGACGTATTGTTGGGCAAGGGAAACGGAACGTTTCAATCGGCGGTGGCCTATCTGGCGGGGGACGGTCCAACCTCGATTGCGACTGGGGACATCAATAACGACGGCAAAATCGATTTGATAGTGTCCGATCTGTCGCTAAATACGGGATTGCCCTCGGTGAACGTTCTGTTGGGAAGAGGAGATGGAACCTTCAGGTCGCCGATCGAAACTGGAAACCTTACCTCTGGAGGCGGGACGGTGGCGGTCGGGGATTTCAACGGAGACGGCAAGCTGGATGTTGCTGTTGGCTGCGGCGCCTTCCAAACCGTTCTTCTCCCTCTCGTGTTGTTATTCGGTGACGGCACGGGCAAGTTCAGTCAAGAGCAGTATATTAACGTCGGATACGGATCGAGTTTCGTTGTAACGGGCGATTTTAACGGTGATGGCCAATTGGATCTGGCTGTGTCCAATAATGTAGATAACGATGTCGCCGTACTGTTTGGGAACGGACGCGGTAAGTTCAGTATTGGAGCATACTACACCGTTGGAGCCGGGATTCTCTCCGTAGCAACTGGTGACTTTAACGGCGATGGGAGGCCGGACCTCGTGGTCGCCGGTTCCGACAGTAATGACGTGACTGTGCTCATGAACCGGCATGGCGGGCGTTTTTTTGGAGCGCAAGACTTCCAAACCGATGCGTCGTTCTACGTTTCGGTAGGTGACTTTAATGCTGACGGAAAGGAAGATCTCGTTGCTGGGGCTGTTGTCCTATTTGGAAAAGGCAACGGGACCTTCAAATCGGGGGTACAGGTCACTGGGCTGGACAATGAAACACCGGCGGTTACTGCTGACTTTAATGGAGACGGTGCTTCGGACATCGCAACCTTCGGTAATTCTAGCGACGACGTTACCGTGATCATGAGCAATGGCGACGGTACATTCAAAGCACCGTCAAATATTTTTGCCGGACCCGGAGTTGCCTGCCTGGCGGTGGGCGACTTCAACGGCGACGGCAAGGTGGATTTGGCGGCATGCGCCGGATCGTTCGTGGTCGTCCTTCTCGGAAAGGGTGATGGCACGTTCAAGTCGCCAATCGATACTTCTCTTTCAGTCACTACCTCAGGCTTGGCGACAGGTGACTTCAATGGCGACGGCAAGTTGGATTTAGCCGTGATCACAGGCTCCAACATCACCATTTTGCTCGGCAAGGGAAACGGCTCGTTCAGTAAGCCGGTTAGCTTTCCGGCCGGTAAGTCCGCTTTCGCGGTTGCGGCAGGGGACTTCAACGGTGACGGCAATATCGATCTGGCAGTGGCCGACTATTACGGAAACTCTGTGAACGTGCTGCTTGGCGATGGCACGGGAAAGTTCGGCAAGCCCGTAAGCTACCCCACCGGTATGCAACCACTGTGGTTAGTGACGAGTGACTTCAACCGTGACGGCAAACTGGACATCGCTGCCTCTGCGTTGGGCGCGAATGCGTTTGTGCTTTTCGGCAATGGAGACGGGACGTTTCGTCCAGCGAAACAGCTCGGGTCGGCGGCGGGAGGGGACCAGATTGCTATTGGGGACTTTAACGGCGATGGGAAGCCCGACCTTGTGGTTAGTGACTGCAGGTTTCAAGACAACGGAGAGGTTGGCGACGCTGTGACCATACTGCTTAACGTGACAAAACAGAACGCGCCCGGCCAACCATAGGCATGTACGGGGCCAACCCCTCCTCTACCCTGATTTTTGACGTCGCCCGGAACTTGTATGGCACGACGCAACGTGGTGTAGACCCGAGCTGCAGCGGCGGTAGTGGCTGCGGCACTGTTTTTTGAACTCACACAGGGGTCGGTCGGAAGGACCGGATCGTGTTGCATAGGTTTGACGACCACGACGGGATAACCCAACTTGAGTCTGGACGTTGGATATTTTCGGCAATCTCTTTAGTACGGCGGCCACCGGCGGCAATCTCGGCAAACCCGGGCGGCAAACCCGGGGACAGACGGGACGTTCCCTGCCTTCCTCAGAGCTAAAGCAACACAATCTACATTTTGGTGGCTGGCCCAGCCTTTCGCCGATCCAACGAGGATGGGGGTGCCCCACTCTTTTCCGCGTTCTTTGCGGAAAGGGTGGGGGACGAGACTCTCAGCCCCGAAGGTCCATGCCAGACTCATTGGGTGTTGAGCAGGATGGCGACTTTGCCATATTGCTCGACGGGAATGGCGAGGTCGGGAGCGTTGTCATTGTTGAAGTCCCCTGCGGCTATCGAGAAGCCGCCGTTGCTCTTGATGGGATCGCTGATCGGGACAGCCAGGCCGAAGGTGCCGTCGCCCTTGCCGTAAAATAGGTAGGAATCATTCTCCTGTGCAGCCACCGCCACGTCCAAGTGCCCGTCCAGGTTGAAGTCGGCGACGACCGCCGCGACCGGGGCGACGCAGTTGTTGCTACACGGCCTGTAGATGGCTGGCTTGCCGAAGGTGCCGTTGCCCTGGTTCAGCAGCACGACCATGCCTTGCGAAAGATTTGCCATCACCAAGTCCTGCTTGCCGTCATTGCGCAGGTCGGCGATCTTCACGTCCACCACTTCGCCGCCCCCGGCGCTATAACTGACTGGCTTCTTGAAGTGTCCCGTTCCGTCGTTTAGCAGCACGAAGACATTGCCTCCAGTAACATCGGCAATCGCAAGATCGGGATGATGGTCTCCGTTGAGGTCCCCTGCGCTGATACCCAGCGGCGCGCCAGATATCTTATAGGTCGTCCGATTTGCGAGCTTGCCATGCCCATCGCCGAAAAAGACCATTAAGTTTCCGGGCTTGTTGAAGCCCCGGTTTGTGACAGCGACATCAAGATGCCCGTCGCCGTTGAAGTCAGCAACGGTCGCCGAATTGCTCAGGACGCCGATGAGATAGCTGGCGGACAACTTGAACCCGCCCTTGCCATCACCTAGAAAAATGGCGACTGATCCGTCCCCAGTCCCATTGCTCTCGACTACTGCCAAGTCTTCATTTCCGTCCTCATTGAAGTCTCCAGTTGCAATGCCGATTGGGCTGGGTACCGCGAACGTCCGGGGCGGTTGGAACGTTCCGTCGCCGTTACCCAAAAGAATCACGACTCTATTGATGACCCAGTCGGCGAAAGCAAGGTCGAGATTGCCACTTTGAGTGAACAGCGCTGTCGCGACTTTATAGGGTCTCTGCCCTGCTCGGTAGTAGACGGCTTTCTTGAACTGCCCGGCGGAGGCAGTGCTGGCCCCCACGGACAGCGTGGCGAGACCCAGTAGAAGGCTCCGCAAGGTACGAATCATGATTGCATTCCTCAGCGACGAGTGTCTTACTCGCACCGTCGTTTAGTCAAGATGCAAGATTTTGAGTGTCGTCGTAGGGACAAGCCCGGGGCTATGGCTGGCACCTTTTCCATGCGATGCACTTCGGACGGGCGCTAGCGGGGCAATGCGGACTCGATGAGTTCGACCAGCAGGAGATTGGGAAACATGAGGAAAGAAATCTTACGGCCGCCAAAGGCCACGGCTGGCTTGGCTGGAGAAATGACGACGGCGCGCTCGGCGCACAGCTTCGCGGTGGCATCCGCGATGGACTCGACTTCGTAGGCCTGGTGATACATTTTCACGCCCTTTTGCAGCCAGGGCATGACCGGAGAAGTGTCGTCCATGGGTGCGAGCAATTCAATTCGGGGCCCAGGGCCTACCAGAAAACAACCGTGAATTTTCTGCAGCGGATCGGAGAAGTGCTCGCCTTCTAACTTGTACCCGACGATCGCGAACGCGCGCATTTCCTTCTCGAGGTCACGGCAGGCCACGCCGATGTGGTGAAATTGGAGTCCTGCGATCATAGAGTCACAGCCCATCCCAGATTCCTGCGACGGCGTGGCAGTCGCCACATTCGGTTCGCCCCAAGTTTCACGTCCCTGAGTCATTTAAATGTGCGCCGTGTTATGGATGATAAAGGAATTGCCGTGCCAACTGAAGCGCATCATTTCGCTAGCGGAGAGCTGGGGATTCGCCTCCAGCCATTCGCGAAACGCACGCTGCTCCCCGGCGTTGGGATCGCCTCGAAAGCCAAACCAATCGTCAAAAAAGATGATGCTGCCGGGCTGCAGATACGGCGTGAGAAATTTCAGAACGGATGCGGCGGAACTGTACAAATCGCAGTCTACCCACACCACCGCAGCTTTGCGAAGATTGGCGAGACGGGGGTTATCCGGTTTAAGCGAATCCTCAAACCATCCCGGAACGGTAACCACGCGGTTCATGTCCGCCCCTTTGCGGCGCACGTTGTTGAGGAAATCCGGCTCACTGCAGTTGAATGTGCCGGGCTTATACATTTCGTAGCCGGTGGCATCGGCCTCCTGGTTTTCCGGAAGGCCGGCAAATGAATCGAAGGCGTAAAAATTCATGGAGGAGCTGCGTCTTTTTCCCAGATGGCAAGCCGCCGAGAAAACTCTCCCCTCCCATACTCCAAATTCCAGGTAGTCTCCTTCGATGCCATTGGAATAGACAAAGTTCATGGCGTGGTTGAGGGCCGCTTCGGAAGCGAAGGCGCCACTTGTTCCCGCGAATTTCCCAGCGTAAATGCCGATGCGGGAATACAGAGAAGAACCAAGCAGCTTCTCAAGTGCGTTCCTTCTTGGCTTCCAGGTAGAGGGTTTGCCGGCAGCGGCAAAACGGGGGTCTTGGACTGTACTACTTTTCATGCTCTGTTTATCGCTCCACTCGATGGTCAGGTAATGATTTTGGGAATCGGCGGGGGGCCCGAGGTTGCCAAATTATTATTCGTATCAGGTCTAATGTCAAGGCTCGCGCGGCGCATATCGCCGCCACCTGAGACGCTCCGGTTTGAGCAAAGTAAAAAGTCCACTGCGTTTAAGGCAGAGCCCACACCAACCCGCAGTTGTAGATTCATGGGATTCCTACACCGGTCAGCGGAATGGTCTGGGGACTAGTGTGATCGCTGTCATCCGCGATTACGCCTCCGTCCCGCTTTCCAACCTTGGTAGGCGAGAAGGTGACGCCAATCGTACACTTAGCGCCCGCCTGCAGCCCTCCAACACAGTTGTTGGACTCAGAATAATCGCCGCTCGCATTGATTCCACTGATCGCGACTGCCGTGCCGGTGACATTGGTCACCGTAATGTTTTGAGGTTGGGAGCTGGTTCCAACCTGCTGCTGACCGAAGTCAAGACTGGCTGGAGAAAAAACCAGTGCCATGCCAGTGCCTTTCAAGCTGATTCGCATGGGACTTGAGGGATCGCTGTGGAAGATACTGAGAGTGCCATACAGGGTGCCTGAATCCTGGGGAGAAAAAACCACGTCGACGAAGCAGTTCGCTCCCGCGGCCAGGCTCGCGCCACAGTTATTTGACGTCGAGAAATCGCCCACGGTATTGATCTTGTCGATGCTGATTGCTGTGTTACCGGTGTTGGTCATGGTAATGCGTTGCGGCCCGGAACTGGTTCCCACCGCAAACGGTTTAAAAATCACCGCTGACTTGGACAACTGAACCGCAGTGCCGATTCCGGTCAAATTAATTATCTGTGGACTGCTACCGTCTGAATCAGTGATGGTCACTGTGCCGCTGCGCGGCCCCAACGCGGTAGGCTCAAACGCGATATCAATGTTGCAAAACTTGCCCGCACCGACCAACCTGCCGCATCGGTTTGAAACCGAATAGTCGCCGCTTGCGATCACACTGGATATCGTGAGATTGCTCTGCCGATTGTTGTCCAACTTTACCACTTGCACGGAACTTCGGGATCCGACCAACTGACTGCCAAAAGTGGCGTGCGACGCAATCAATGGGCAGTCGTCGCGAGGAGTCAGAACCAACGGCGGAATCGGCCTTTGATGAAAATCGAAGCTATCGAGAGTGTCGTTGGCGTTGGCATCGCGCTCGCTTAATGGAGGGAGATTAAACCTCTCCTCGATGAACTTGAGTACCGAAGATGCTTCGTACTGAGTGCGTGAAATGTGGCCGGGCTTGGCGTAGGGGGAGATGATAATAAGCGGCACGCGAGGACCCAAGCCAAAATTGTCGAGAGTGGGCGGCGGCACATGGTCGTAGAATCCGCCGAAGTCATCCCACATGAGGAAAATGGCGGTGGAATCCCAGTCGCTCCCTTGCATGACAGCGTTGATCTGATTGACTGTCCAGTTTTCACCCGCACAACTGCTGTTGGGCGGGTGCTCGTCCACTGGTGTGCCGTTGACCACCCAGCTTACGGCGGGCAGATTACCGCTCATCGCGTCGTTGATGAAACCTGTGACCGGCACTACATTTTCTGTCCACAGAACGGAGTTGCGGATGTGGTTAATTGCGTCGAAAGCCGAGAAATTGTATCCATTCTCGCCTTTCGAAGGCGCGTAGTACTTCCACGAAATCTTCTTGTTCTGCAGACTGTCGGCCATGGTGGAAAAATCGAAGCACGGGAAGACCTTCGCGATACTACCCGCATCATCCATTACCGCGACAGTCGTCGTGGGATCTGCGTCGCAACCCCAGGGGGAACTTCTGGTGACCTTCGAGTAGGGAATATCGATCACGCCACCGGACGAGGCTGCTACCGCGTAGAGGTGGTTGGGAAAACTGTCGGATTTGATCGAGGAAAACATGTGATCAGCTAGAGTAAAGGTGCTGGCGTACTTAAAATAGTTGGGGATGTCCGACTGCTGCAGCTGGGTGTAAGTAAGATAGTCCCCATTTTCGTTCGCACTCCCGATCTCATCAAACCTGTTCATCAGCCCATCGTTAATGGCCCAATGGGCGGCCAGCCAAGTGTGGGCCGGGTCGCGTGGCGGCTGGTCCGGCATATGGCCGAGAGGAATAGTCTCTCCGGTAGAAATTTTCCCTTTGGTTGCCCCATCAGCTTTTGGAAAAGTGCCGAAATAGTGATCGAAACTTCGGTTCTCCTTGATGATGAAAACGATGTGCTGGATCTTGCTGAGATCCGCCACCGCCACACCTGACAAGGGCACGGTTTGCGGACTGTTGCTCGCATCGTCGCTGATGCTCAGTACACCGTCCCGAGCGCCCAGTGTAATTGGATGGAAGCTCACCTTGATGGTGCATCCACCGTTTGGCGGAACTTGGCTTGGACAATTGTTAGTTTGTTCGAAATCGCCGCTCGTGGAAACGGACGATATCTTTAACGAGGCGTTTCCAGTGTTGGTAAGGTTGACGGGTTGCGGAGAACTGAAAGTCCCAACCGTCTGGTTCGCGAAGTTCAGGCTAGTCGGCGAGAGTTGAACCACCGCCTGCGCTACCGCTGTTTCACGGCAGGCATAGAAGCCAAGGATGGCAACAGCCATCCTAAGTGTGCGTTGCATTATCACTGGTGTGGCCCACCCCTTCTGTCCTAATTTCCTATCAATTCCCTGTACCTGCAAGCCGCACAACAAGGGGGGAAGGACCGTCATTATTCGGCAGGTTCAGGGTAGCGGTCCGGCTTCCGGAATGCACTGGTTTGAAGACAACGCTAACCTGGCAGTGCTGGCCAGCCGGGACGGTCTGACCGCTGCAACTGTCGGATTGCAACTCGTAATCTCCAGGATCAGCGCCTTTAAGCGAAAGCGTGCCAAAAGTTGCCGAAGCTTGTCCCAGGATTTGGGCGGTCAGCGTTTGCGGCGCGCTGGCCACCCCCACTTTCACCTTTCCGAAACCCAGATACGTGGCGGACAGGTCGACTCCTTCACCGGTGCCCGTCAGATTGATGACCTGGTTGCCCGAAGTGTCGCTCAGGTTCAGCGTCCCGCTTCGGGTTCCGCTGTAGTTCGGCGAAAAGGTTACGTAAATCGAGCATTGGCTCGGCCCGGACTGTGATCCGGTGCAGGTATTGGAATAAATCGCATACTCCGCACTGTCAGTACCGATCTTCACTGAGTTGAAAGTCGTAGAATCTTTGCCCAGAATATTTACCGTCAGAAGCTTGGGCACGCTCGTGTGTCCGATCAGCACTGCCGCCCAGTTCAGCGCGTGCGGCGAAAACGTCAACGATTTCCCCGTGCCAGTGAGAGGGACCGCCAGCGGAACGGACATTCCTGCGACCGTGACGTTGACGTCTCCGGACTTGATCCCGCCTCCCTGGGGCGCAAATTGGACCCCGATCGTGCAACTGATTCCGGGAGCCAACTGGCCTCCAGAAATCGGGCAAGTTCCATTCGAAAGTTGAAATTCTCCGGTGGCGGCGATGCCGGTTATGTTCATCACCGCAATATTTGGATTTGTAAGGGTTATGGTTCTCGTTGAACTGACAGTTCCCGCTAATTGCACAGGAAACGTGACGCTGGCTGGTACAAACGGGAACAGACCATAGAAGCGCAATCTAAAATTGGTTGCGAGATAAACCTTCCCGTTCGCGACTGTCGGCACCATGAAGCGCACTCCCGTGCCAGCTCCATCGCGATTGGGATTCTGGTCGGTGTTGAAGATTTCGCTGCCCAGGTTCAGGGCATCGTAGGCGTGCATGGTCACCTGCCCAGCATGATTTTCTGCGGTCCAGACAATCGCGTTGCTGTTCTGGTTAGCACTGATCACGGGAGTAGACCCGTTGAAGTATAGATACGAAGAGGAACTCTCCGAAACGGGAGCGGTCGAGAGCAGACTGGTCGTGGGATTAAAAGCGAAGCTCTTCACCACGTCGTGAGGGCCGCTGAAAAAGGCATAGTTGTTCCACCATGCCGGCGATCCCCACTGGCCGCCCAATGCTCCAGGCAGAGCCTCAACAATCTGAGAGTCGCTGCCGTGATGGAAATGGCCCATCTGGTCGCGGTTGACGAGGTAGATCGTGCCTTCCTTGCCCGACATAAACAAAAGATGCTGATAGGGACCCTGGGTCTGGTCCGGCAGGAGCACTACTCCCCCGGAGCCGAGGTCCAGGTTCTGCTCGTTCTGATATTTGAAATCGAAGGGCGTGAAGTAGTCCGAGGGAGCCCAGCCGGCGGTGGGAGCGGAGAGTTTTACGATACTGCTTCCGTAATCCAAGCCACCGATGTCCGCATCAAAAACTCCGTCGCCGGTAGCTAAGTAGATGTTGCCATTGCTGTCTACTGCCGGCGCAGCACCGCCCGCCCATATTCCACCCCAGCTTCCATTGGCGGTCGAATTCCAAACCGCTTTCTGCTGAAGGGTCTGGGCGTCGTATCCCAGCAACCATCCATGGAACGGGTCGGCGTTGCACAGAAGTGAGAATTCCATGTATACGATCCCGTTCTCCAAAACGAGTCCGCCGCGCTGGTTTTGAGTGAAATTATTGAACACCACGGTGGTGCCCCCGTCGCCGGTCCCGGGCACGGATGCATTGACCTCAACCGGACCACCGAATTTCTCTTTTCCGGTGGTAATGTCCAAAGCGTGCAAGCGATCCAGATAGGCCCCGTTCTCCTTGGTCCGGACCAACAGGTACATCGTTCCCGTGCTCGGATCGATCACCGGCGTCCCGGTAATACCAATTTCCGGTTCGAGGTCTCTGCAATTTCCATAGTCGCTACTGGGAATCGTGGTGACGGCGGGAGGATTAATAAAACTTACCTGCCAGAGTGGAGATGCATTACTGCCGCTGTTGTTATCGGCGTCAAATGCGAATACACTGTCATGCTCGGTCGCCACATAGACGACGTTGTGTACGCCTTTGTTCGGGATCGTTACGTTGGGTACGTACAAAGGTTGAGTGTAAATCTGACCGTCCACTGTCTGTTCGAACAGCCGGCCGAACGAATTCAGGCTGACGTTGGCTGGTGTAAGTACCGGCTCATTTAGATTCTGGCCCGTGCGCGACAAGTCGTTGTGGTAGGTGGTTACGCTCACTTGTGCCAGCGAGAGGCATGGCAAAACAATCGCGCAGAGCACAAGCATCCCTGCAATAAATTGGCTCCGGAATCCTTTGCCGATTACCATAGGTTCCTTCATCCCTGCAATAAATTGGCCTTGGAATCCTTTGCCGATTACCATAGGTTCCTTTCAGATTGGCCGAAGACGGCACCTAGCGCTAAACGAAAACGGGGACGAACCCAAGCAGAAGTCAAACCCTAGACGCAGTATATTGATTCTTGGGTTGTGGTCAAGAGCCTTCAAGCTAAGGGACTAGGGACTAAGGACTCTATGCAGAACTCTGCATGTTACGTAACTCGGCAGTCAGTTTCTCTTGGTCACAACCGCGCGCAGTATCCAGTTGATCCCGCTGGCGGCAGAGTGAGCAAACCACTTCTGCCGCAGCAGCCTGGAAGAGAGCCCCGCCACAAGTGAAGATCCTTGTCGTACACAACCGGTATCAACATGCGGGTGGTGAGGATGTCGTCGTCGAGCAAGAGTGCGACATGTTGCGCAATGCCGGCCACGACGTAATCACGTATCTCCGCAGCAATGACGAAATCGAGTCCTTTTCGAGACTTCAACGTCTCGCACTGATTCCACGCACGATATGGGCAAGCGGCACTCGAACAGAATTCAAAGCTCTGCTCGAGCGTGAAAGACCTGGCATTGTGCATGTGCACAATACCTTCGTCATGATTTCCCCTTCCATTTTCTCAGCCTGCGAGGAGGCTGGGATTCCCGTCGTTCACACCCTCCACAATTATCGTCTGATGTGTCCGACCGGCCTGTTCTTTCGCGATGGGCATGTTTGCGAGGAGTGCGTGGAAAAGAGTTTGTGGTCCGGCATTCGCCACGGCTGCTATCACGACTCCGGGCCCGCTACTGCTGTGGTCGCGGGAATGATCGCGGTGCACCGCAGACTGCATACCTGGTCGCAGCCTGGCCATTCTTATATCGCGCTCAGCCAGTTTGCCCGCCAGAAGTTCATCGACTCAGGCTTGCCCGAGGAAAGAATATTTGTGAAACCGAATTTCGTGCATCCCGATCCGGGATTGCCCAGCGAAAAAGAGCAGTACGCCGTCTTCGCGGGCCGGCTTTCCGCGGAAAAGCGCGTCGACAACCTTCTGCGTGCTTGGGAACGGAGCAAGTCACGTTTTCCAGTTTTGATTCTTGGGGACGGGCCGGAGCGCCCCGGACTGGAAGAAGCTGCGCGGCAGAGGAATCTTTCGGGGATCGATTTCAAGGGACGCGTCCCGCGCGAACACGTGATTGAAATAATACGCAAGGCCCGCTTCCTGATTTTTCCAAGCGAGCTCTACGAAAATTTTCCGGTCGCGATAGTCGAGGCCTTTGCGTGCGGCACTCCGGTTATCTGTTCCCGAATGGGGGCAATGCAGGAGATCGTATCGGATCGCTCGACCGGGCTTCAGTTCACGCCAGGACAAGTTGATGAACTGGCGGAAAAGATGGACTGGGCCTGGGCTCATCCGGAACGAATGAACGAGATGGGGAGACAAGCTCGCCGCGAATATGAAACCAAGTACACGGCCGAAACGAATTACAAACTGCTCATCGATATCTACAAGCTGGTGACCGCCAGCACCAAACGGCCGTAGGTGCGGCGAGGGGTCGCCGCTCTGGCCAGCGCGAGTTATGGGGCGATCTTGAAGACCACGCCACAGCCGGAGCTGGGACATACGTTCTTGTTCTTGGTACCGCCTGCGGCGGTCGTTCCGTATAGGTTACCCGCCGCGTCACGGAGCAGGCCCGAGAAGGGAGTCTCTCCGTCGGCGGCGCCGGTAAAGCTGTACAGAACTGTCTCTTTCCCGCTCATGTCCACCTTGAACACCGTTCCGCAGCCACCCATCTGAGACTGACAGCCGGTGTTTCCTCCCTGGTACGTCGTGCCATACAAGTTTCCAACACTATCACGGACCAGGCCAGAGAAGGGATTAGCTCCGTCACTTCCCCCGGTGAATCTGTATAGAACAGTTTCCTTTCCCGTCTTATCCAGCTTGAATACCGTTCCGCAGCCCATGAAAGACCCGTTTTGACATGCGCCGCCTCCGCCGTAGGTCGTGGTGCCGTAAAGGTTACCCGCCGCATCCCGAACTAGGCCCGCCTGTGGATTCGCCCCGTCAGCTCCTCCCCAGAACCTATGCAGAATCTCTTCCTTGCCGACTGGGTTGATCTTGAAGACAATTCCACAACCTATCGTTCCACACGCTCCGCCGAACCTTCCTGCCTCTTCGGTGGTGCCGTAGAGATTACCTGCCGAATCACGTACCACGGGCGCTAAGGGGGTTGCTCCGTCGCCTGCAATTCTAAAACTGTGCAGTATGGTTTCCTTGCCGGGTATGAGATGCAGTTTGAATACAGTTCCGTAGCCGGTTCTGCCACCCGCGGTCGTGGTGCCGTAGAGATTCCATTTCTTGTCCAGTACCAAACCTGCGTAGGGGTTTATTCCATCTTCCGCTGCTTTACCGAAAATGTGCAGTCCAACTTTGCCACCGGTGGGCAAAACCTTAAACGCTGTGCCACTATTCTCATGGCCGCCGCTCAAGGTAGTGCCGTAGAGGTTTCCTGATGAATCACGGACCAAGGTTCCCAGAGGTCCAGCGCCGTCTCCGTTAACCCCCGAAAATGTGGCCAAGACTGTCTCTACGCCAGTCGCGTCTAGTTTAAATACGACTCCTGCGGCTGTTCGATTGTGGAAAACCCCTCCCGCCGCAGTTGTCCCGTACAGATTGCCCGCCGGATCCATAATTAAGCCGGAAATTGGTTCGGCTCCGTCAGCCCCGCCGGTGAACGAATAGAGCACAGTGAAGGCTTGTGCCTGCGCCGATGACGCCGCGAGGATTCCCGTCGCGAGGACCATCAGCCCCAACACAGCCGTTGACCGAAGGCGTAGACTCGAAAACCAACTTCCATGGCGCGATAACTTCAGGATCATCGCCCTCCCTGCCAGTCGCAAATCATCCTAGACCTTCAGCGCGGAATGTCAATGTAAACGAGCTAAGTGTGGGCGCAGTGGATCGCCCAACCCATATCCCAACCTGAGCGGCGGGTTTGTGCTTAAAGGCTGGCGTCGCCGTCGAAGCAGGATGGATCCCACACCTGCGGATCTTTCAGACAGTCCGCCAATGGCCGCTGTGCGGCCTTGTAGAAATAAAGCCACGACTCGAGTTTTCGCCAGTTGGGTAAGAGGCTGTCGATGACCCGCTGTTTCTCCGGAGGGAAGCCAATGGCTTCGAGCATATGAATGCCTTCGCGCCGGCAGCGTGCGAGAGCATGACAAAGCAGAGGGAGAAGCACTTCTGAGTTTCCATCAAGGCTCTGGAAATCGACCAGGCGCATTCGCTTGAGACAGAAGGCTGGGCTGTCCTGCCGAAAAAAGATGGCATACGCAGCTAGTCTCTTGCCTCGGTTGACGGTCAGCACCCAGGCCCGATCGCTTGCGAGGGGATACTTGAAATGCCATTCCAGCATCTGGCGGGAGCGGTTCGCCAGCAGACGGCGCGGGAAGTTGCGGCGCAGATCGCACCAAAAATCCTCGAAGCGGTCATCGAATCCAGTGCAAAAACTAGTCTCACCGTCGCCGCAACGGGTTTTGGTCAATCGTCCTGTCAGTGTGTCGCGAAGAAATAAGCCGGCGGAAAGCGGATAACTAAGGCCCCGCGTTCCACGAACCCCCTTTATCGCCAGCAGGCTGGCACTGAACCCGCGATAATTCGTGATCCAAAAGGCGGTCTGATTCCACGTCCCAGTCGGCACTCGCGAGGCGCGAAAAATTTCGTATGCCTTGGTGGCTTGAGCATTGACCGTAGTAGCGAGGAATAGATCGACCTGCTTTTGACGGAAGAATTGGCTCATGAGCTGGAACGAATAAGTGCGATAGCGGGCGTCGACGACTACAGCGCGGCTGGCGGTGACAATCAGTCTTTGACCGCCCAGTTCGTAGAATAACGGGACGTTGGCGATATGGCCGACGATCTCGTTGTCTTCGTTCTCGAAGACCCAACCCATCGGCCAGTTTGGGATTTCCTGAAAAACCGGATTATCGGCCCACAAATGAGCCCACTCTTCGTAGGTCTCGATCTCCAAGCCGTAACGGGATCCTAACCCCGCAATCTGCTCATAATCCGCAAAGGTTAACTCGCGCAATCGGGGAGCCAGCTTCGCGGCAGGAGTCTCGTACATGGCGACCATGGGAAATTAATTTTATCGAAATCTTTCCGCTCTTGACCAAAAGAAACGGATAACCTGTTCGTCAGACCGTGACCGAGGCCGTAATCCTCGGGACGTGGCAAGGATTCATAGACTGCACGCGCGGCCCGCCAGCATTCAATTCGTTATTTCTTTACGCGACCCAGCCTCAGCGTCCACTAAAACCCGTGCTGACGAATGGACCAGATCGGCCTTCGTGGCTTCTGGCTGACGGATACTGATGCCGTCGGGAGATGGGTACCTTCGGGTGAGCGGCCAGGTAAATCGATTCCCCATTTCGTCGTAAGCGAAGCCGGAGGACATCCAGAAGCTCAGACAAGGTTTATTTTTCGCAGTAGGAACGTAATTCGCGCGCAGTTCACGCAGATTCAGCGCGGTGCAGTGCTGGGCGGCAAAAGCGACCATCGCATGTTCCACCTTTCTTCCCATGACCCGGCAGCTTAAGACAAAGTCGGTGATCAGAGCTCTGCCCGACTCAATCTCGAGACTTAGTATGCCAGTCAGCCCCGAGTCGCCAAATTTATCCTTTACCCGGAAGGCCCATAAGTGGCGGTTTTTCTGTTGCAGCCAGGCCCGCAGTTCCGCCTCCGCCAGGCGCCGGGTGGTGAGGTTCATCTGGTTCGTTTTATTGAGTAGCTGGACCACACGCGCGCAATTGGCGTTGCTTAGTTCCTCGACTGCAATCTCCGTTTCCAGCGAGAGTATCCAATCCTCAGCCGAACTAATTCTCTGCCGCAGCAACTCGCGTTGTTTATGAGTGGCATACATCTGGTGCCGTGAGGTATCTTCCGCGGTGACATAAGCAGAGTCGAAACAGTTCAAGGCGCGAAGCTTGCTGGCAAACAGAGTTTTGTCGTCGGGCCATTCCGGCACGTAAACCTCGGGTAGACTTTCGCGGACACGCGCCCGCTCTACCGGGTTGTCATCGATGAAGACAATTGACTCCAGACCCAAGTTCAATTCAGTCGCCAGCTCAGCAATATTGGCAGCCTTGTCGTTCCAGTTGATCCGCCAAGCGGAAAAGTCATCTGGGCGCAGCACCATCTCGGGATTCTTGTTGAGAGCCTCCAGGGCAACGCTCTCCTCGTTTTTGCTCGCGATGGCCAGCAAGATGCCCCGATTGCGCAAACTCTTCAGCGCCCTCTGAAAATCGACGAATGCTTCGCCCAGGTAGTCATGGCCGCCCAGTCGCAGATTCTCCCATCCCAGGTCGCCGACCACGCCGTCCCAAAGAGTGTTATCCAGGTCAACGACTATCAGCTTCTTGGAGGTTCCGAGGACTGCGGAAATAGCAGCCTTCAGATCACCGACCGCTTGGCGGAAAACGTCTCCGTGAAAAGGTGTCTTGGTCAAATACCACAATTTGGGGCTGTATGAACTCTTCCCAACTTCTTCCATCCAGCGCTGGCCGTCGAGCAAATAAATGCCTCGACAATCCTCCAATTCCTGGGCCAGCGTGAGATTCATTTTCAGCAGAACCCTCCGCAATCCACCAGCTTTCAGACTCAGTATTCCGTTCCCCCGGAAGTGGGGCGCGAGAGTCCAGGACACCACAAAAATAGCGCGGAAATGTTTCTGCGCCGCCCGCAGGCGGTCAGCAAATTGCTGAACCTCCGAGACTACCCCATCCTCAACGAACCCAGTGTTATTCAGGGCTGCCGCGAACGCCGGGACCATCTTTTCCGGTGAGGTCCACACCACAGCAAAATCCGAGGGACTGGACTGTGAAGGCTGAAGCAGCGCGGGGAAAACCTGCCCGAATGGTGCCGCCACCACTGAAAGCTTTGGTGACGAACCATCATTCTCGAGGTAGTGTCCGAGCGTTTCCAGATTGAAATCGGAGATGAGGTGCAGCTTCAAGCGCCATTCTCTCTGCGTGTAAGGTTATCCGATCGCGACTGTGAGTCTTCGACTCCGGCCAGCTTCGAGACATAGGTCGCCAAGGAACGAATCGTCCCGAAATGACCGGTCGCCGGCGAAAACGGATCGTCCTGCGTGAGATCGACGCGACACCCGAAAGATTCGTCCAGCTTCTGCTCCGTGATCACTATGAAGTTCGCGAGAGCCAAAGAGTCTAGCTTGCCACCGGCACCAAACAGCACCGCAGCCGGTGACTTTTCGATGCGCTGGCCCTCGGGTAATTGCAGGTTTAGCTCGGAAACCGACTCGTAGATTACCTTCAGAACCTCTTGGAGCTTGCTCGAACCGGCAGCGGGGTTTTCCTTTACCACTGGTTCAAAGGACTTAATTCCTTCCATGCTCATATTCACCCTTCCAGAGCTGAAAAAGCGCGCCGTTCGTCATACTATGAAACTTGTCGCGTAAAGCTATTGTGGCAAAGACGGCTTCCAGCTGGTCCCATTGTCCGAGCTCATCGATCTCCCAGCTATGAAGATAGAGGTGTGCGACGCCGCCGAAATGTTCGACGTGGTCCAATCCATAACGGAAGTGCTGTTGCCAATCGCTGGCGCCTTTATAAATGCGCATGAAATTCACCAGGCCGGCGAAATTACGCTCCGCAGCTGCATGGCGCAGCTGAATTGCTTTGCTGTGGGGACAGGCGTGCGTGCTGACTCCCCATAAAAAGGGATCGCGCGGAAAACCGTGCAGGTTGAAAAAACAAGTTCGAGCGCCTAGGAATCCCGCCTTCTTGGCCAGGGCAGGAGTTGAGCTGTTGAATTTGCCTCGTGGGTAGCAGAATGAGACCGCAGCCTTCCCAATTGTGTCTTCCAACCATTGCTTGCTTCCTGAAATCTCGTTCCAGGCTTCGGAGTCGGACAACGACCGCAGTGGAACGTGATTCATGGTGTGAGCGCCGATTTCGAAGCTCTCGGACAGTTCCCGGATTTGGTTTGCGCCCATCACCGGACGCTCGGGATTTCGCGCGGGAATGTAGAACGTGGCCTGTAAGCCGTGCTTCTTTAACAGGTCCGCCGTCCTCAGATCCGTCACATGCCCGTCGTCAACGCTGATCGTTACAAAGTGATCTAACATTGTTTTGCCGCCGTTGGACACATGCGCTCGCCCTCTGAGCTAACTCCCAGCCCAAAAACCGTACCCGGTCAGACTCCGGCGTTCCGGAGTGGATGCGATTCCCTACAGGCCAGAAAAGAAGCAATATTGGGGGAGTACAGATTAAGTGTTAGTGACGCGACCATACACTGCACGCCGAGCAACGCCCAACCTCCGCGCAGAGTACCTGACCTCCAAACTTCGGGCAAGAGGTCAAACGCCCTAATTACTAAAGTTTCCAAGGAAATCGCTCCGCTTCCTGAAATCCAGGTTTAACAAAGCCTCCAAAGATTCCCCGGAAACAGCCAACGCCGGACCAAGTATAACCTAGAAGCAGTAGTAATAAAAGCAAAACTGGCTCAACCATGCGAGCCTCGGCTAACCCAGAAAACCAACTCTCTCACGTACTCGTCGAGGCCTGATACGTTACACGGGTGACAGCTCAGAAGCCAGTCATGCTCAACATGATTCTCGCCAGGCTGACCCGCTTACTGGCAGGTTGAAAGTTTGAACTTGGCAATCTTGGTATCCCAAGCGATCTCAGTCCCGATCTGATTCGATGAAAAGTACTCATTGACATACCAAAAAGTACAATCGTCAACCGGGTCAACGGTCATGCTCGTATAGTCACCCCATTTTTCACTGTTCTCCTCGTCTCCGGCCCCTCTTTGGATCGCGACCTCAACCGGCTGACTG
Source organism: Terriglobales bacterium (assembly GCA_035483835.1). Taxonomy (GTDB): domain Bacteria; phylum Acidobacteriota; class Terriglobia; order Terriglobales; family Acidobacteriaceae; genus JABDBE01. Next base: position 705 of record DATHPO010000254.1, on the reverse strand, counting down.
TTGCTCGTCAAGCTCCATGACGACTCTCGAATACCTGGATGTGCTGACGGACTCGACACACTGTAACCCACCGCCGCCTCGGCACTGTGATCCTGAGCGATGCTGGGCATGAAGCGAAACATGCCGGTGCCAACGTTAATCGTCCCGCTTTGAAAAAGAGAGGGCGTTCCACTGCCGCGGAGCTCGTACCATCGGATCTCCGTCGGCCCGGTACCCCCGGTAACGACTTCAACGGTGTGGCTGACTAAGAACGATTCATAGGTGCCGAAATTCCGGTAGGCGAGACGGGGCATCAACCGGTCCCCCACCGAGTCTATTTTATGGTGCCCTCCGTGGGGTCCGGGCGCAGGTTCCGGAACGCACCAAGTACTTCCCAGGTTGGTCAGGTTGTAACATCCGGGCGTGTAGGTGGGAACCGTGATTGGCGAATTGGTGAAGCTCGAGTTCGCCGGATTCACCCAATCCACATGGAAGTCCCACAAGTTGATCGTGTTCGACGTCGTGCTCTGTCCGTCTAGAGGCGGGTTCTGGATGCTCACGTAAAACTCGTCCCGCCCCGTCGGAGGCGCCGTCGTCCCTTCCACATCCCCAGGAATCAGGCTGTGCTTCAGATACCGCGTCCCATTGAGCGGGATCGGGTTGGGATCGCTGAAACACTGCATCGGATTCGGCGTCCCCCCGCTCAGCATGTTCGTCCGGTCCAGC